>JAKBMM010000077.1 GCA_021831565.1 Planctomycetota bacterium | reverse complement strand
GCCAGAGGGCCGTGGGCTTTGTCGCTCGTCGTCAACGTATGTTTGCATACGCCATCCTCCTCGCTTCGCGCCCACGGCCCTCTGGCCCGCCGTCAATCCATCATTACACGGCTGACAGAGCACTAGTCGCCCCCCGCAGCCGTGGATGGAAATCCACGGCCGTCCGTAACCGCAAGGAAAACGGTGTTTAACGGGTCAGCCTGCTGACCGTGTCACCAATAAAAATAAACCCTTCACGGCGGGACGCAAAACGGCCGCGGGATTCCACCACGCATCTGCATAACTGGGGCGGCGCGGTGATTGGCGGTCCCGGCACACCGGGAAAACCCATGCCCGCTGGGACGTGCGCCAAAAATATCCGGTGCGTGAACGGTTACGCGGGGAAGGTCGGCGGGAATATTTTGGAGGGAAGCCTTTTAGGGCCGCCAAGAAATAACCTTTCCAATCTGACTTGGTCTTTTGGCCTCTGGCTACGTTGCCCGCTCGTTACAGATCCCTGCGGATATGCTCCTCGCTGGCGCCTTGCCAGAGGCCAAAATCCCGGCGTCATATTTGTAAACCTTATTTCTTGACGGCCCCTTACGGGGTAAAATCCACCGCAACCGGGTCCCGTCATCCCGGGGTGAGTCCGGCGGCCAGGCGCGGTCCCAACTCCACCTGCGGCTGGGGTGCGGGGCGGTAAGTGGGTGGGAGAGCAATTTTCAACGGCGCTCTCTTCGCCGGCGGCAGTCCGTTTTCGTCGATGATGCGCTGAATGGCCATGATGCCTTCAATTAAAGTTTCCGGCCGGGGCGGGCAGCCGGGAACGTACACGTCCACCGGCATGAATTGATCGATTCCCTGGATGGTGGCGTAGTTGTCGAACACGCCGCCCGTGCAGGCGCAAGCGCCCATGCTGATAACCCATTTCGGCTCGGTTATCTGCATGTAAATGCGATGCAGTACCGGCATCATTTTGATGCTCAATCGTCCGGCGACGATCAATAAATCCGCCTGGCGGGGTGAAAAACGCATGACTTCGGCGCCAAAACGGGCCAGGTCATAGCGGCTGCTGGCCGTGGCCATCAACTCAATGCCGCAGCAGGCCGTGGCGAATGGCATCGGCCATATACTGGAACGGCGGCACCAGTTGACCACTTTCTTGAGGTTGAGCGTGAGAAAATTATCCGGCAGAGCCGTCGGTTCAATGGACATCCCAATACTCCTGGCTGCGATCTTTTCGGTCGGCCCCTCTGGTCCGGCCCCGTTTATTGTAGGCTCTATCTCAAAATGTAGCACGGTCCCGCTGCATTTTCAGACAGAAGCCCGGGCGGTTAATCCCACTGAAACACGCCTTTGCCCCATGCGTACACGTAGGCCAGCAGCAAAATCGCGGCGAACAAGATCACACTCAAAAAGAGCGGTCCGGAGGCATGGAGGTTCAACCAGGGATGCCGGGCGTTATTAAACACGCTGATCCAGGGAATCAGAAATAGAACTTCCACGTCAAAGACCAGAAAAATCATGGCCACCAGATAGAAGTGCACATTGAATCTCTTCTTGGAGCCGCCGAGCGGATCGACGCCGGACTCGTAGCTGGAATCCTTCACGCGGCCTTTGCGCGCCGGTCCGCACAGATGGGATATCACCACGTTGCCGACCCCGAACATCAGGGCGATCAAAAAGAGCAATCCCAGCAGCCCCCATTGTTGATACAAATGGTTCGTTGCGACGGCGAGCGGCAAGTGCGCCGTGCGGTGTAGAGGCAACCCAATTTGCCGGCGGGTTTGTCCCGCCGTTGCCGCATGGATAGTTTGTAGAATAGATTGCGGCGGCATTCCGGCTCCCGGATGATTGAAGCACTTTCAGTGAAACAATTCACAAAGCGGGTGCGATCATAAGTCGCTCGTTAGTTACGGTCAAGGATGGCTACCTGGTGGTGGCCGGGGGCATGGTCATTTGCCGGACCTGGGCGGGCGTGGGGGAAGCATTATTGAAGTCTTTCAGCCGCAGGTCATATCGATAATCGCGCACAGCCATGAGCCGAATCCGTGAAGCCGAGGGGAGAATCCGGTAGACGGCAAAGACATGGCGCGGCTTGTCGAACAACACCAGCCCCCAGTCGTGCTCGCCGAGCTGCAACGGTATGAGAGTCTCGCCGCGGCCAGCCCCGGTTTGCCGCGGCAGAAGGGTCGCCGCCCGTATGACATTGCCGATGGGAAAAGATGATTCGTTTGAGCCGGGCCGTGACCAGGCCAGCACCAGCGCATTGGCCAGCAGGCCGATACCCACACACCAGAGGGCCGGGACGAGCGAAATCCGCAGCGTATGTTTTATCTTAACCATCACGCATATCCTACGGCGTCGCGGCGCATATCCGCAAGCGACAAGGTAATGTGGATAGACAAAAATTGGCCCACAGCGTGTCTTTATTCCGGCGAAAGGGGTCCCGTGGGATCGCAAGAGGATTGGCAGCGCTGGTTCGAGAGCCACAGCGGCCCGCTTTTGCTGCTGGCCCGGCAATGGGGTGCCTCGCGAAGCGACGCCGAAGACATTCTTCAGGATGCCTTTGTGCGATTCTGGAAGCACCGGCGGCGGGTCAACGATCCGGCGGCGTATTTGTTCCGATCCGTGCGGAATGCGGCGTGCAATCTGGCCCGCGCGCAAGCCAGCCGGCGAAAACGCCAGGAGATTGCCGCAGCGCCCGAATCGGTATTTGCGCCCGTGGCGGAAGACGGAGAGTTGCGGGCTGCGGTTGAAACCGCTCTTGGCCGGCTGCCGGTGGAACAGCGCGAGGTGCTGGTGATGAAAATTTGGGGTGGACTGACGTTTCAAGCCATTGGAGCGGTGCTCGGCGTACCGGCCAACACGGCCGCGTCGCGTTACCGCTACGCCTTGGCGGCGCTGCGGAAAGATATCAAACCGGGTTAATTTATGACTGACTCCTGGGACGAATTGGAGAAAAAACTCGCCGCGCTGCGACCGGATAGCCCGGCGCCGGCCGTGTGGGAGGGTGTGCGAAAGCGCATCGCGCGGCGGCGATTGCTGCGCCGCTGGGTGGTGTTGGGGCTGGTGATCCTCTTCGGCGGGATGGCTTTGACGTTTATGTTGCCGCACCAGGCAGTCCGGCCACCGCGACACCAGCCGGTGGCCTTGCCGGTTAAGTTGTCGCACCAGGTAAATCGGCCACTGCGACAGCAGCCTCTGGTAAGCTCCCGCCGCTTCCCTCGATTTACCTCGCCGCAGTGCAGCGAGGCGGCGTATATGCGGGCGTTGGGGCGCTCATCCGCAGCCTTCCACCGCTTACTGCTCCAAAACAGCTTGCGGAAGTCGCCTTCGGAACCCCGCCGCCACCCCGAATATTTACCGATACGGGAGATTTTCCAATGAAAAAGCCATTCATCTGGTTCGTCACATTCGTAATGTTGTTCGCGGGCCGGGGGGTGTTGGGCGCCGCGAAGCATCCCGCGGCGGCATTCAGCCCGGCCGCCAAGGCGGCATTGCATCACCTGGATAGCCTCCGGGCGCATGCGAAAGTGGTTCAATATCATAACCCGGCCGCCAATGCCGCACTGTATTATTACCAGGCTTTTGAGCTGATGCCTTCAATAAAGGGTCGGGGGATGCATAACCCCCGCCCCAATACTTATCCTTTGAATAAGATCGGGTTGCGGTATCTCCATGCCGCCCGGAAATCACTCAAGCTTCTGCATCGTGCCGGCGAAATGCCCTATTGCGACTGGGGACATGATTTCGCCCGCTGGGGATGGTCAACATGGCTACCGGAACTGAGCAAGAGCCAGATGCTGGCGAGGATCGCCCTGCTCGCGGCGCGGTTTGAGTGGTCCAGAAAGCATTGGAACAAGGCCGCGCAAATCATCCGGGATGTGCTTATCCTGTCGCACCGTGTGGGCCGGGACGGAACGACCATAGGGGTGCTGGTCGAATACGATATCGACCAGACGGTCGTAAAAACTGTTACGGAGAATCTGTTTTCACTGCCACCGCCGGCGTTGAATGGTCTGCGGAAAGTTCTGGATCAGGCCGCGCCGCCGACACCCCTGGCTTGGGCAATGGTGAGGCAGAATCATTATTGCCTCATCTGGCTGCGGCGCCTTGTGCGGAAGAATCGTCTGCGATCATTATGGCGATCCATCTATCTTCCGAAGAAGCCGCCATCCATGCCCGCGGATTTCCGGCGCCAAGTGCTCGCATCCCTTCCGGTTATCACTCAATGGTGGCACGAAACACTGGCGGCGTTCGAGCAACCGTATCCCAAGGCAATGGTTGCGATTAAGCAACTCTATCGGCAAACAAAGGCGCAATGGCGCAAGAATCCGCAATGGCACAAGAATCCGCTACTTTCCACGGAGCATAGGAACCTCACTATGTCTCGCGATCTCTATCGGTTCCAGTGTCTGGCGTTCACCCGATTCGCCATGCTCCGCGCCGCGGTCGCATATCTTCACGGGGGCGTGGCGGCATTCAATAAAATTCGTGATCCGTTCGGTCGCGGGCCTCTGAGTCTAACCAGGCAGCGCTATCAGATTCTGCTGCGAACGCATCTGAAAATGGGTTATAAACACCTGAACACAATTCGTTTTGAACGCATGACGGTCCCGCTTAGAGCCGGTGGCGCCGGCCGTTCGATCAAGGGAAGGATAAAATGGACCGCCGGTTCCAAGCCGCCGGCGGGGACACACTATGACTTTAATGCCGGGTTATCTCCTCAGTTGTCGCCTGTACCCTACCCGGACAATTGGTTTACACTCAGCAGACAGCAAAAAAAGGTTTGGCGGAAGCACTACTGGTCGAAAACACCCGCCGGATGGTCCCGCCGAGAACTCAATGTTGGTGGCTGGCTTGCGGTTTATCCCTTTGGGCCGAACGGAGTCTTCTTCGTTCCGGCGGTCCCGCCGGGGAAATATATTTTAAATTGCAGTGTACTCAATTCGCTCGCCAGCGCTGCAGTAACCGTGCCGCCGGCCGCCGTGGGGGTTAAACCGGCTCCTCTTGATATCGGGGCCATACCCATATTTCGTCAAGCGAACCCTAAAGCCGGCGATGTTGCATCGCCATTTACGCTCCGGAAGCTTGTCGGCCACGGCACTCTGAGCCTGTCCCAATTCAGGGGCAAATTTGTGCTGCTGGATTTCTGGGACGTGGTGCGCGGTCCGGGGCGCACCTTGATGCCGCGATTGAAGCGGATATACGACCGGTTTGGCAAGTCGGGCAAGCTGGTGATCATTTCCATATTATTATATTCACATACCTATCTGAAGTTGGTGCGGAAGTATCTGGCCGCCGAAAAGATTCCGTGGCAACAGGCATTTATTGGTCGCAGCGGCAGGCAGTACTCTGTTGTGGACGACTACCCAATTAACAGCTTCCCGCAGTTATATCTGATCGGCCCGAATGGAAGGATTATCAGCACCAATCTTTCCGAAACCGATATGGAATCCATTATTACTAAAGCCATGAAGGGAGCGCGGGCCGGACCGTGACCAGGCCGGCGCCGGCGCCTTGGCCGGATGGAGTTTTGATCCGCACACCATACGTCGCGGGTAGCTCACACGGCCATACCATGGATGCGCCGGTCACGCGGATGCCAAAAGCCATTGCCACGCCGGACGAATGTCAATGTCGGCGGGGATGTCGGCAACCATCTCGGGGGTCAGGGTTATCACATGCATTGTGGCTTGTGGATGTCGTTCGTGAGCCGCCACCAAGGAGCGAACTTCCCTTTCCCGCACGGATGGATCGTCCAACTCCGCAGCCACCTGTATCAGCATCGGCGGCTTTCCCGGCTGGCGTGCCAGAAAATCTACTTCCAAACCGTCTTGCGTCTTGACATACGTAACCTCCAGCCGCCGCCGTTCCAATTCCACCCGCACAAGGGTCTCCAGCGCATGGCCGCGATTGGCCCGACCGCTTTGGTCGAACACGGGGATCAGCCCTGGGTCCACGGGATATACCTTTCGCGGGTTCACCATGCGTTGTCGCTCCGAAGTCGCCTCCATCCATAAGGTGCGAATCAGGAAGCAGTCCTCGATATGACGCACAAGGGCATGCAAGGTATCGCGTGCGACGGCCATGCCTTGAGATTGGAGTCGGGTATAAAATTTCTCCACGCTAAAGAGTCCGGCGGGGCTGCCCAGCAGATGACGTACCAGCCAGGTCAGTGCCGCCACATGGTTTACCCCGTGTCGCTCCATGACGTCCCGAAGCATCGCTACATCCACGTACCGCCGCAGCAATTCAAATCGGTCGGCGACCTCAAGACCTTGGGCTTCCGGGAAGCCGCCGACTTCGATATAGCGAAGCAAGGAATGTTCCATAGCCGACCGCTCCGCCGGTGACGGGGCCTTTATATCACTTGGAACTGGCGAGCCATGATGCCGCAGAAATTCCCCGAAACCAAACGGATGTAGGAGGACCTCCCAACCTCGACCGCGCATGCTCGTAGCCACTTCGCGGCTCAAAAGTGCGGCGGATGATCCACTGAGGAATATCTCCACCTTTTCGGTATCCAGAAGCCGCCGCACAAAACGCTCCCACCCGGTGACTTGCTGGATTTCGTCCAGGCACCAGGTAACCATCTGGCGTCCGCGGAAAGCCGGAAAGCGGCGGTAGTATTCTTCCACCAACAGAGCGAGGTGTCGGGCTTCCATCCCGGCCAGGCGCTCATCCTCAAAGTTGATGTATGGCAAACGTTCCTGCGGCACTCCGGAGACCAGCCGTTCCTGACGCAGTTGATGCAGGAACGTGGTTTTCCCGGCCCGACGCATGCCGATCACGGCGGTCGCCTTTCCCGGCAGGCTCACACGTCCATGAACCCGCCGTGGCGTTCTCTCCGGAATGGCGGTGGACACGGAGGCGGCAAGCTGCTCGCCCAGATGCAATCTCAGGATGCCGGCGAGGTTGTCAGGCATGTTATAATTCTCCTTATCACAAGGAGAATTATACAATAAATTCTCCTTATAGAAAGTAGAATACCCTGGAAGGACGATTTGTCAATTTGTTGCTTGCCGCACCGCAAGTATCTGGTCGCCTGCGATGTAGGGCCGTAATGCCATCACATCATGCAGATGTTGGAATCGGGCAGGCTGTTTTTGACCCAGCCGCCCCGCTTTCTCCACAGCCGCGGGCAATTGCTTTGAGTTTGGTGCCGCGCAATTCCAATTCGTTGATACGCTGCTGATAGGCTTGTTCGGTACGTACATCCATGTCGCTTCGGCCAATTCGGAGGCCCCGCCTCCGGCGGCCTTCGTTCTTTTATCGGACCGATCACGCGAAGGGCTGTAGACGAAGAGACCATATTTTTTCGTAAAAATTGGATTTGCTTTTTTTGGGGGGACATACTTTAACCGGTGGTCAGGCTCGTCGGGAGTCTGAACTGGCCGAAAGGCCGTGAACGGTTACCCGGGCCGTGACCAGATCGGCGCCGGCGCCTTGACCGGCAGACCGATACCCACACACCAGAGGGCCGGAACGAGCGAAATCCGCAGCGCGTGCTTGATCCTGGCTCTCGCGCCTATCCTACGACTTCGCCGCGCTCGCCCGCAAGCGACCATGCAGGCTTGGCGTCTCGCCGGCGGCGCAGCCGCAGCTCTACTCTCTACGTTCTACTCTCTTGCACGGCGCCGCAGCAGCTCCATTTTCAACTTTCTACTTTCGCCCGCCGACGCTTCAGAAGTCCCAAGCCCCCCAATGCCAGTAAAGCCAGTGTGGCTGGTTCGGGCACCGCAGGCCCGCCAAACGCGATGCCCGGATCAAACGAGGCCCCGGCGGTGGTGGGAATCACATCGAGCGATACCGCCAGCGTCAAATTCCCGCCGGAGGAAAGACCGGCGAGCGGGCCGAGGTCAATCACCGGATTGTCGGTGAAATAACTCTCGGCGGAGGCGAAACTGGAAAAGCTATCGGAAATTGTGCTCGCCCCGTTATTGAGATTGATGTTGAACGTAACCCGGCCATTGCCGCTGGAATGGACCGAATTCAGGCCGAGG
>JAKBMM010000035.1 GCA_021831565.1 Planctomycetota bacterium | reverse complement strand
GCCCTGGCGCAGGAAATCCGCGAAACGATTGTGACGACGGTGAGCGCCAACGGCGGGCATCTGGCTCCGAATCTCGGAACCGTTGAAATCATTCTGGCTCTTCATCTGGTTTTTAACATGTCGCAGGATCGGCTGCTATGGGATGTCGGCCACCAGTGTTATCCGCACAAGCTGATCACGGGACGGTATCAACAATTCTCGTCGCTGCGCAAGAGCGGCGGCATCTGCGGTTTTCCCGATCCGGCGGAAAGCCCCTATGATCTCTTCAGCGTGGGACACGCGGGAACGGCCATCAGCACGGCGGTGGGTATGGCCCGCGCCGACGCGCTTCTCCAACATGATACGCGGGTCGTGGCGCTGGTGGGCGATGCCTCGATCGTCAATGGCGTGGCGTTCGAGGGTCTGAACAACGCCGGAACGCTCCAACGGCAATTGCTGGTTATTCTCAACGACAATTCCATGAGTATCAGCGAGCCGCAGGGAGCGTTCGCCAATTACCTGGAACATCTGCGGGTGACCACCACCTACGACGAAGTCAAACGGCGCGTGCAGGATCTGCTGGACCGCATACCCTATGGGCAGAAGATTTCAGACATAGGTTTTCAGATCAAGCACGGCATCAAGAACGCCATCGCTCCGGGACACATTTTTGAAGACCTGGGGTTGAAGTATTTCGGACCGGTGGACGGCCATGATCTGCCCGGCCTCCTGGAGAAACTCAACGAGCTGAAAAATCTTCCCGCCCCCGCGGTCCTGCACATCAAGACCGTCAAGGGTAAGGGTTATGAATGGGCCTGCGGGGACCCGACCACGTTTCACAGTCCCAAGCCGTTCAAAGTGGAAGGCTGCCGCGTCGTGATCAACCAGGGGTCGGGCCGGTCATGGACGTCGGCTTTCGCCGAGGCGATGATCCAGCTTTGCCGCAAACATTCCAACGTGGTGGGGATCACGGCGGCCATGCCCGACGGCACGGGGATGATCAAACTCAAGCCGATGTTTCCTGAACGATATTTCGACACGGGCATCTGCGAAGGGCACGCCACCGCGATGGCGGCTGGCATGACCAAGGCCGGATTGCGACCGGTAGTCGCAATTTACAGCACATTTTTACAGAGGGCGTTTGACCAGATTTTTCAGGAAGTGTGCCTGCAAGGTCTGCCGGTGATCTTCTGCGTGGACCGGGCTGGTTTGGTCGGCGATGACGGAGCGGTGCATCACGGCTTCTGCGACCTGGCGTTTTTGCGAAGTCAGCCAGGCATGGTCCTTATGGCGCCATCGGACGAACGCGAACTTCATGCGGCGCTGGAATTCGCCATGACCTTGGATTCTCCGTGTGAAATACGCTATCCGCGGGACAATTGCCCGTCGCCGCCGCTGGGGCCGGCCGTGGAGTGGTCGATGGACAGAACGGGCGGTGTTTCGCGCCGCCTCAAAGAGGGTCAAGACGCGACCATTATTGCCTATGGCGCGCTGGCGGCGCAGGCGCTAAGAGCCGCCAATCTTCTGGAAAACGAGGATGTTCATGTGGGAGTGGTGGACGCCCGGTTCTGCAAGCCACTGGACGGCGCCATGCTCGACGATCTTTTCGAGAAAGCGCAGCCGATCATCACCGTGGAAGATCACGCCATGATCAATGGTTTCGGCACGGCTCTGCTGGAATATGCCCAAGTGCACGGCCATGATGGGCGGCTGCTTACGCGCGTCGGTATTCCCGACCGGTTTATCAAACATGCCGGCCGATCGGAACAGCTCAAGGAAATCGGTCTGGATCCAGCCGGCATTGCCGCGACGCTCCGCGACGCTCTCGCTCGCCGCCGGCCGCTGGGGACGGATGCTCCCGCGAAATCCCGGCTCGGTGGCCGGCGCTCAATCACCCGCCTGCGGAATTAAGATTCCATCCGGACAGGCCTCAAAAACCATCATCCCCCGGAAGACTTTTCGCCGCTGATAGCAATGAGTTTTTCCAGCACGCCGGATGCTTTTCCGGAATCGATTGCTTCCGCGGCGAGGGGAATGCCGGCGCGAAGGGAATCCACCCGGCCACCGGCCCAAAGCGCCGCAGCGCTGTTAAGAAGCGTCATGTCGCGCGGCGGTCCGGTCCGACCCGTGAGAACCGATCGAATAAGGACGGCGGATTCCTCGGCGGAATTGACGCGGCATGACTCCAATGATGATTCTTTCAAGCCGGCATCCTCCGGCGTGAATTTATAGACACGGGCCGTATGGCCGGAAAACTCACCGATGCGGGTGGGGCCGCTGATGGTAAGTTCACACAGATGACCATCCTGCGGGTCGTTTCCGCAAACAATCATGGCGCGAACGGTACCCAGGCGCATCAGCACGTGGAGAAATTGTTCCACCAGATTGGTACGCGGCACGCCGGCGACCTGCCGGCAGACGCCGGCCGGGTTGGTCAGCGGTCCCATCAGGTTGAAAATAGTGGCGAAGCCGAGCGATTGGCGAATCTGCGCCACCCGGGCCATGGCGGGATGATGTTGCGGGGCGTAACAGAAACATAAGCCGGCCTCGCGCAGGCAACGCTGTTGAAAAGCGGAGTCGGCCCGCACGCCGACACCCAAGGCCTGCAGCACGTCGGCGCTGCCGCTGCGGCTGGTGATGGCCCGGTTGGCGTGTTTGGCAACCGGAACCCCGCAGGCGGCGGCAACAATGGCGGCCGTGGTGGAAACATTGAAAATCCGGGAGCCTGTTCCACCGGCGCCGCATGTGTCGATGGCGCCTTGCGGCGCTGCAACGGATACAACATGCCGGCGCATCGCGCGGGCGGCGCCGGTAAGTTCGTCGACGGTCAGTTTGCGGAAAGTCAAAAGAGCCGCGAACGCTCCGATCTGCGCCGGTTCGGCATGGCCCGACATAATCTGTTCGAATGCGGATAGGGCCTGCTGCTCGGAAAGAGTTTGGCCCGCGACCAGATGGGCGAGAATTTCTTTCATAAGGAACAACTCCAGTATTCCAACGGCAAGCCGACGTTTTATCCACGAAATTCCCGCGGAGATAACCCCCCCCCGGCTGGCGCCGTATCGCCGCGGCACACACGCGGGTCATGCCCGGCGGCTAAAGACATCCCGGAACCCGGCTTTTTTACCCGCGGACCACACGCGCACCCGCGCCGGCCCCGGCGATAAAAAACGAAGCTTGTTTTCTGGTGCGGCGGGAATATTCCGACGCCAGCGCGGCGCTAAGACCATCAACAACCCGCCGCGGGACCATGATAACGATACAGCCGCCGAAACCGCCGCCGGTCAGACGAGCGCCGTACACACCCGCGACGGAGCAGGCAATTTCGACCAGGGCGTCAAGTTCAGGGCAACTCACCTCGTAGTCGTCGCGCAGGCTGTAATGCGACTGGCATAGAAGCCGGCCGCAGGTCGGCCAGTCTTGGCGGGCCATACATTCGGCGAATTCGAGGGTTCGCCGATTTTCGCTGATAACGTGCCGGGCCCGGCGAAAAACGGTTGGATCCATGCCCGGCCGCGTCTGTTCGAGCATATCCGCCGTCACGTCGCGCAGGGCCTTGACCGCCGGAAATTTCTTTCGCACGTGCGCCGCCGCGGCCTGGCACTGGTTCCGCCGCGTTTGGTACTCGCTGTGCACCAACTCGTGCTGGACGTTGCTGTTGACGATCACGACGCGCAAATCCGGATCATCCAGCGGCGCCTGCCGGTAGGTCAAATTCCGACAATCCAGGAGCATGGCGTGACCCGCCTGGGCCAGGGCGCAAATAAATTGATCCATGATGCCGCAGGATATTCCGACGTACTGATGTTCGGCCCACTGGCAGGCCAGCGCCATCTCGACGGGATCCATGCGGCGCGCGTTGGCGCACAGCAGCGCCAACGCACAAGCCACCTCGAACGACGCGCTGGAAGAAAGCCCCCCCCCCAGGGGCACGTCGGTGGCCGTCAGTGCGTCGATGCCATGCGTGATCAGGTTCCTGTCGCGAAGCGCCTCGGCCACGCCGCGAACGTAAAGCGACCACGACGGGGGATCCTTACGCACGGGTTGATCGACGCTGAATTCAACCATCTCGTTGAGGGCGGCGCTGTACAAGCGGATCGTCCGGTCGTCGCGCCGGCGGCAGAGAATGACGGTGGCGCGGTCCAGCGCCATCGGCAACACGAAGCCATCGTTGTAATCGGTGTGTTCTCCGATGAGATTCACGCGGCCGGGGGCGCGGACTTCGATGAGCTTGGCGGAGGAGGAATCGCCGAAACGTCGGAGGAATTCTCCATAATATTTGTGTATATCCATATCGCATCACATAATCGCAACAATCCGCCCGCTGATAAAAACGGTTGTTTATGTTAGGGGCCAGCCGGACCGGAAGCAATGCCGGCGCTTCTCCCGACAATAAATTTATACGACACGGCCGATTTTTCTGATATTCTTATCCGAATCCGCCAGAGGCCCATCCTTTCCGGGTCGGGTGGGGGCAATACCCACCCTCGGAATCAGCGGGCCGTTGGGACGGAGCGTTTTCGCAGCAGGACCCCGCGCCATGCCGCAAACCATGCCGCCAGCCGCCAGCCCCGCGCAACTGGAAAATATCGGTGCGATCGCCGCAGCCATGGTGGAGGACTCCCAGGTGGTGGGGCTGGGCAGCGGGCGGGCGGCGCAGGCTTTTGTGCGACAACTGGGGCGGCGGATTGCGCAAGGCGGCCTCCACATAGTAGGGATACCCACTTCACTGGCCACCGCCCGTGTCGCCCGCACGGCGAATGTTCCCCTGACCACACTGGAGAATGTCGCCCGAGCGGATATCGCGGTGGATGGGGCCGATGAAGTGGACCCACAGTTGAATCTGCTCAAGGGGGGTGGAGGAGACCTGTTGCGGGAAAAGGTCGTGGCCTCCATCTCCCGAAAGCTCATTATCGTGGTGGGGCAGGAAAAGCTTGTCCCAAGACTCGGAATGCGGTTTCCCGTGTTTATCGAAGTGGTGCGGTTTGCCATGCCCACGGTCATCCGGGCGCTGGTGGAAATGGGCGCGACCGCCACTCCCCGCCGCAATGCGGATCAAACGCTTTTTCTAACCGACAATGGCAATCCTCTTGTGCATGCGTATTTGAGCCCGCATCCCGGCGCGCCGGGACTGGAAAATCCCGCGCGCCTGGAAGAGAGGCTGGCGGGGATTCCCGGCGTGATCGAAACCGGTCTGTTTTTAGGCATGGCGGACGAGGTTTTGGTCGCCCGCTTCGATGGAATGATCGATCATCTGCTAAGAGCAAAGTAAACTTCGCTTCTAATTTTAATTTTCGATATATCAACAATTGAAATGGAGAAATATGATGGAACCTGGGAATTTTGACGGCAACTTTCCGATTCCCGCGGACATGCGGCAGTTACCGGATCATCTGCAGCAGAAGGCCCGCTCTTTTCTGAGCGATTTTCACGGCTTCCTTTTCAAGCAGAATATTTTGTCGCTGGCGATCGGCATCATTATCGGCACCGCCACCAGCAACGTGGTGAGCAAGATAAATGCCGACATTTTCATGCCGATCGTGAATCTATTTTTCAGGAACCAGCAGTGGAAAACGATGGGGCCGATCATCAGCCGCTACAAGAATGAAAACGGTCAATGGATCGACAACAAGTTGCTGGTGGGCGATCTTCTTTTCACGTTCTCCAACCTGCTGGTGATCGGATTAATCTGTTATTTTCTCAGCCGGCTGCTGCTCCGGCCGGCGCCGGCTGCGCCCGCACCGCCGATGCGGCAGTGCCCGTTCTGTCTGGAAACCGTGGCGCCATCGGCCCGGAAGTGCAAGTTCTGTTGCAGCGAATTGCCGTCGGCGCCGCCGGGGGCGCTCTGATGGCCGCACGGGAATCGGCGCCGGTGCGATTTTTGCCTTCCCTCCGCATCCAGCGCCGGGATCCAAGCAGGAACGCAAAATAATTCAGTAGTCGACACGGTCCCTCGAGCCGTCGTCACTTGCGGGCGGCTTCAAAGCCACGGCATGGAGACCATGCCTGCGGCGCGGAGTATATCTTCTAAAAGCAAGACGACATCTGGTATTGGTTATAAGACTTCGCCGCTGCAATAATAGCCTTTTCCAATAGACAGGCTCAAAGACGAAAAAGGCCGTGGAAAATCTTTATTGCCCGCGCCGACCGCCAGCCGATAATTCTTCTCGGAACGGCCGACACAGATATTTTTCCAGGGCGCCTATTGCGAAGCTCCATTTCGACAAAGCGATAGGGTGTATGAGCTGCGGCTTGTATTTCGGTGCGCCGCCTGTGAGCCGGAGGATAAAAAACCGTGGTGTCGGTCTTTGGCGACACGGTAACGTATGGTTTGTGCTTTCGGAGCATAAAAAATGAAGAGCGCCAAAGGACTTGTCGCCCGCGGCGGTTTCACACTTCTCGAATTGCTGGTGGTTATCTCGATCATCGCCATTTTGATTTCGCTGCTGCTGCCGACACTGGTGCAGGCCCGCAACATCGCACAGCGAACCGCCTGTGCCGCGCAGTTGCGTTCCATCGGCCAGTCCCTGCGCATCTACGCCGGCGAATTTGACGATCAGTATCCCACCAACACGAAGTGGGGATTTCCGTTCGGGCCGACCGTCGTCGCTTTCAACCGGCAGACTTGGCAGCCAATTCCCGGCGGCTTCGGGATGCTATACACTTCCGGAGTATTGACCAATGCGACCATGTTCTACTGCACGCAGCCCGGGTATTACGGCCCTTACAGCGCCGCCGCCGGCGCCTACCTGCCCGCGCTGATCCAGCAAGGTACGCCCATCAACTGGTATAATGTGACTTATGGCTATTGTTACTGGTATCAACGCACCCCCGGCGGCTGGTTCATCCGATCGGTCAGCCCCACCATCCAATATGCCCAGTCGCCGGACGACGCCGGTTCGAGTATCCTTGCCGGCGACATCACCGCGAGCCTCTTTAACAACTGGAAGTGGCCCAGTACGATGCCCGCTTCCAACCATTTTACTTCCGAGTCCGGGGAGCCTGACGGCGGCAATACGCTTTACAATGACGGGTCCGTTACGTGGCGAAATCTCTCCCAGATGCAGGTTGGTTACAGTTGGCTGCTGAACTTCTATCAGTAGAACCTATCTAATACTTCCGCGCAAGGAGCCGGGGAAGCCTGTTTTTGCACGCAGGTTCCCGCGGTGCAGCCGCAGCTCTACTTTCAACTCTCTACTCTCTTTCTCCGCCGTACCAGCAGCCCCAGACCGCCCACCGCCAGTAAGCCCAGCGAGGCCGGTTCGGGAACGGTGGTGGTGTAGCTGAGGGTGACATTCGAACCGCCCGCGAGGCTCAATTCCAGGTTATTGCCCATGGAAAAGGGATTGGTTCCATTGGGAATGAACACTTTCGTTTGCTGAACCAGTGTCTGCGTTTGGGGAAAACCGCCGCTTGAATAGGTCGCGGTGTATAAAGGCGTCTGCACCGGCGGCGGCGTGGTCAGAGAGTATGTGCCGTCGAGCGGATCGGCGCCGCTGGCATAAGTGACGGAATCGCCGCTGATGGCGGCGTTGAACGTCACACTGCCGGAACCGGCCAGGGTCAGCGTAGAACCGGGCGGCGGCGAAAAGCCGGTATCCCACAAATTGATCGCAAGCAGGTCGGAACCCGCGGTCGCGTTATTTTGAACGCCCACACCGATGGCGCTGATCTGCGGCTTTTGCGCCGTGCCGGAATTGGATGTGGCGTCGAAGATGGTGATGTCAAATGTGCCGACCGTCACATTCGACTGATTAATAACGCCCCCGACGCCCGTGAAACTGGTGATGGCGCCGCTGTTGTCGGCTTCGAACTGCGCCACAAAGCTCGCCTGGGCCGCCGAGGCGGCCAAACTCATCGCCGCCGCGGCGAGCACCATCGAACCGATAATCTTGAACCGCATAAAAATCTCCCTTGCAAAAAGTATTGTTATGTATCCCCCGGCCCGTACCGCGTGGGTCGGGAATTCAGGGACGGTCTGCCGGCTGGCCGGCTTAGCGTGGCGCAGCCGCAGTTCTACTTTCAACTCTCTACTCTCTTTCTCCGCCGCGCCAGCAATCCGAGTCCGCCCATGGCCAGCAAAGCCAGCGTGGCCGGTTCGGGAATCGATCCCTGCGGATTATCGGTCAGCGTGGTTCCATTGTCGTTGAGCTGACCGAACCTTACGCCTGCCCCAGGCGATAACGTAATATCCACCACATTCGTGAGTGAATAGTCCAACTGTGTTTTGGTCAGCGTCGTCGTGGGCGTATCCGGTAACAGCGTGAAAGATACGGGGCTGGTGATGTTGTTTGTCAAAGACGCCGAACTTACCGGTGTCGCGGCGACGCCCGATCCGGATGTCGTGTTCTGGCCGTTATTCGGATCGGCGAAGCTCTGCATGGTCATGGTGAGAATGCTACCGGTGAGTTCACCGCCGCCGCTTTGAGAAAGGGTCAACGAGGCGGGATTGGTGCCGGGTCCCGTAAAACCTGTATCTCCCAGGAGCAACTCTATGCCGGCTTGGCCCGGGTTATTATTGGTCAGGTTGATCGTGGCGAAGGAGATGTAACCCGACGACGATGTGCCGCCGGCGGGATCATTGGTCATCGCGCTTACGGTTCCCGAAAAACCGCCGAATCCGCCGGCGGGGGTTGAATAGGACAAAGAGGTGGACGGAGTACTTGCTACGTTCACCAGTGTGCCTCCGCTGGGTACGGCCAGTTCAAGTTCAAAGTCGGCTTTCGCGCTGGCCGGCAGAAGCAACGCGGCGCCCGCCGCCAAGCATAAAATTTTCACTGTGATGTTTGACATGTGTAAGACTCCTAAAATAATAACGTTACGTCTGGGCTTTGAAAACTTTCACCGTTTCACAAAACCCGGCGGGGCGGGAGAGTAACGCTCCGCCGGGTCAGCGGATACGGATATTGTTTGGAGCTAAGCGCGCCGCCAACGGTCGCCCGGCCGGCAATCGCATTGGACCATCATCCAGATCAACCACCCCAGAATCGGCGCTGCCGCCGCCAGCGGCAGGGAAAAAATTCGCAGGGGCAGGGGGCGATTCACGCTCATGGAGAGCCGTGCCGTGGTAGTCATGTTGCTTTCCTTTATGCCGATACCCCCAACCCCGGCCCGCGTTGCTTTCGCGGGCCGGGCATGAGGCTATGAATTTATTTAATCGCTCAGGCGGAACGCATTCGCTTGCGTTTGAGCAGCAATCCCAATCCGCCCGCGGCCAGCAAACCCAGCGTGGCCGGTTCGGGGGTGTAAAGCTGGTAGGCCATATCTTCCGAGAAGCTGCTGATGCCCGTGGGGCCGTCCACGGTGTCGTGGTAGAACAACGGTGTAAAGCTGCTTTCCTCAACCACGCCGTTCGCGGGAAAATAGCTGAAAGCGCTGGTTACCGCGTCATCCTGGAAACTCCAGACGGGAAATGGGCTGGTAGCCGGAGCTGCATTGTACTCGCCGGGGGACACTGCCGGCGGCGTCGACGCCAGCGTATCCTGCAGAGTGTAGTTGCGATTGTGCCAGCCCCATGTACTGGTGCTGTTGGGGTTCAGCAGAGCCACGATCTTGAGCCAGTACACGGTGTTGGCCTGCTCCGGGAATGGGATCGACAATTCGCCGTTATACTTGTATAGATTGCTTGTGCCTGTTACCAACTGTTCCGTAAATTGATCCGGCGGCGGCAGGAATCCCGTGCTCGTCGAACGGGTCAGGGTCTGCGTCAGCAGAACCGAGCCGGGATGACTGAATGAGTTGGTGGGAGAAGCGGGAACGTCCGATTCAAACGTGAGCTGAAAACTCGGAACCGGCGTTGGCGCGGTTGTCGTTGACAGGTACGATCCCCACCAACTTACGTGGACAACCGGAGTGTTGTAGAGGTCGGCGAAATCGTCAGCGACGCCGGGGCCGCTGAAGCCGCCCGAACTGTTTAAGCTCGCCCAACTCGCTTCATCAGTACCGTTGTACACCGCTCCGCCGATGTTCACGTTATTGAGCGGCTGCTGATCGAACTTGAGAATCTGCCAAGGATAAGGATCCCCCCGCGCGTTCCCGGCGGCGAACATAGCCGCGCCCGCCGCAACCGCAAACAGCGCCAACGATGGACCGACCATCTTCTTACCATAGACTTTCATAAAACACCTCTAACAATGGCCCTTCAGGGCCGTTACCACTGCCGAAGATGACCGCCATCTCCGACCATGGCCGAAATTTCCGAATACCTATTCGCCGCTCCACGGACGGGTTGAGATTCAGCCCGAACAGCGCCGCGGTGGTAATATTGCTTTCCTTTATGCCGATACCCCCCAAACCCGGCCCGCGTTGTTTTCTCGGGCCGGACTTGAGGCTATGAATTTATTGACATTGAATCGCTCAGGCGGAACGCGTCTGCTTGCGCTTCAACAGCAATCCCAAGCCACCTACGACCACCAAACCCAGCGTTGCCGGTTCGGGCGTGGTGTAAAGCTGGTAGGCCATATCTTCCGAGAAGCTGCTGATGCCCGTGGGGCCATCCACGGTGTCTTGGTAGAACAGCGGTTTAAAGTTAGTTTCATCGACCACGCCGTTCGCGGGAAAATAGTTCAAGGCGCTGGTTACCGCGTCATCCTGGAAACTCCAGACGGGAAATGCGGCCGTATTCGCATTGTGTTCGCCGGGTGTCACCGCCGGCGGCGTCGAAGCCAGCGTATCTTGCGTGGTGTAGTCGCGGTTATGCCAGCCCCATGTTACACTGGGGCTGGGGCTGGGGAGTAGGGCCGCGATCTTGAGCCAGTAAACGGTGTTGGCCTGCTCTGGGAATGGAATAGACAGCTCGCCATTATAGAAGTATAAATTACTAGCGCCCGACACCGACTGTTCCGTAAATTGATCCGCCGGCGGCAGGCCTCCGCTCGTGTCGCGGGTCAGGGTCTGCACCAATAGAGGCGAGCCGGGATGACTGAATGGGTTGTTGGGAGACACGGGAACGTCCGCTTCAAAAGAGATCAGAAAGTTCGGAACCGGCGTTATAACCGTTCCTGATGGCGCAGAGTACGATCCCCACCAACTTATGCGGACAACCGGAGTGTTGTAGAGATCGGCGAAATCATCGGCGACGCCGGGGCCGCTGTAGCCGCCCGAAGCAGTGTTGATGCTCGCCCAACTCGCTTCATCATGGCCGTTGTACACCGCTCCGTTGATGTTCACGTTATTGAGCGGCTGCTGATCGAACTTGAGAATCTGCCCGAGAGAAGGAGCACCCCGCGCGTTCCCGGCGGCGAACACTGCCGCACCCGCCGCAACCGCAAACAGCGCCAACGATGGACCCACCACCTTGTTAGAGACTTTCATAAAATACCCCTAATCACACAATGGCCCTTCAGGGCCGTTACCCCCGCCGAAGATGACCGCCATCTCCGACCATGGCCGAAATTTCCGAATGCCGATTCACCGCGCCAAGGCGTTTTCGACGCGCACGCGCGATTGAACACCCGCGGCGAGAGATTCGCCGCAGTTTGCCGACCTGTATATCGCGCGGCACATAAAATGTGCCGGCTGACTGACACATCCTCCGACCATCAGGCTGGAGGCGGGAGACTCGCTCAAGTGTCTCGCTCAATATCCTTAATTGCGGGGTAGGCGATTTTTACAACCGGAAAGATGAGAACGAAAAAATTAGTTGCAACGTGAGCTCGGAATGAGAAATCATGTAAATCGGGATTCTTTATCCCAGACTCGAGTAATTGCAGAGCAAAATTATGAACAATTGCGAAAGCATTATTGCCAATTGCGATAGCAGCCGCCGTTTACGCTTGCTTACCGCCTGCTGGCTCACGCCAAGATATCCGGCAATTTGGGTCTCGGTGCAATTTTCCCAGTAAAGCTGGTGAATCAGATGCTGATCCGATTCCGGGAGTTTCTTCACAAGTGGTTCCAGGCGCGCGATCATCTCCTCGCTTTCCCCGTCGCCCCGTTCCGCCGCGGGCGATTCATAAGCCAGAGCGCGAGAACAATGGCGGGCATACGACCATTCCTGGCGATAGCGAGTCAAAACGTTGCCCAGCACATAGCCGTAAGACGGCTTGGCAGCCCCATCATCGCCATCGCCGGAAACACCGCCGCTCCCGGCGGCGCGATTGGTTTGGCGGCGGCTCCAGGCCGCCAGCGTCGCCTGGGCGGTCGCCTCCTTGAGCCAGTCAGACGTTGACCAGTTCGGCGGGGTCCGCCAATGACGCACCCTTCCCATGCACCGTTGCACGATTGTTTCGGTATTGGTGGAAATGCCTGCGTCCATAATCCATCTCCTTCGGACCAAGCGATGGCGCAAAATAGCACTACTTAAATGAACGAGTCGCTCTCTTTAGAAGGGCCTTCCCCTGGCGCATGAACCGTGGCGGAGAGTTGGAAATCCGTTTCACAGCTCAAAACAAGTCATTACATGATACTTTGCGGCGGGGGCGGCGTCAAACCGATGTCGTGCCAATTTTTGCACGCGGGCCTGTGACGGGCCGGTCACAGGCCCGCGGTCAGGGGTGCGGTGACGTGTGGTATCGAAAAAGGTAACATGCGGATAAAATTTGCCGAGATGGGAGTCAATCAGGCGGCGATGAAAAAAAGTGTAAGTAAAAATGAAATGGCGCCACGATTCGGAATTGGAGAGTGGTATGGTCAATCCTTTCTACGACTCGACAGGACGAAACGTCGTCGATTAGCCGAAATCGCCATGGGGCCCGACCACCCCATTGAAATGCAATGCCCGTTTTTAAGTCGCCCCGATAAACCGCGGCGATGCTGGAAGAAAGGCGGCGTCTGCTCCCTACGATTATACAAGCAAACCGGCCATGGGAGCTCTGCCGAAGCGGTTTCCGGCCAGGAAGGCGACTTGCGAGTTGTGTGCCCGTCGCGTTTTGACCAGGCGGAAACGATCTACCATTCCGTTGGATCAGCTCTGGTGGGAACTTCTCAACCACGAATTGTGAAAGAAGTACGATTTTTACAGCGCCCGCAACCAATCGGCACGGGACAAATGGGAAACAATCCTGTTGCGGAAGAATCAGATGAAGCTCGTAGCGGAGTGCGGGAAGATGTGGGAAATATTGACTGCGTGTTGGTGCATCCTGATGTTCCACCCATGCGATGGTGTGCGCTTGAAATCCAGGCGGTCTATTTCTCGGGCGAGAAGATGCGGCTGCTTTTTGAACATATCCGCAATTTTGCAGGATCCGGCTTGCCATTCCCCGACCGTGTGCGAAGACCGGACTATCGCAGCAGCGGTCCGAAGAGGCTCATGCCGCAATTGCAAATCAAGGTGCCGACACTGCGGCGCTGGGGAAAAAAGATGGCGGTGGTGGTGGATGCGGCATTTTTCCGAAACCTCGGTTCCATGCGGACCGTTTCGGATCTGTCCAACGCCGATATTGCGTGGTTCGTGGCGAGCTTTGACGAGACCCGTGATCCCATCAGACTCATGATGGGATCCCCTTATAACGTAACACTCGAAGGCGCTGTGGAGGGCCTGACCGGCGGCCAGCCCGTTTCGCTGATGGAATTTGAAGCCAAGATAACTGAAAAGCTTGGAAATGACGGCGAAGTCACGGCGCGCCGGGGCGGCGCCGAATCAGCCACGGGTCCAATCCAGGTTCTTCCCGATGAGTAATTCATATTTTTCCGTGTGCTGGCGGCTCTTCATGGCGACCTTTTCAACGTCAAAGTCGCAGTCAGCGGCCCAACGCCGTACTTCCGTCGTATCATCGTAGGTCATGAGAAAATCACCACGGACCGTCCGCATCAGATGGAAAAGTCGCGGGTGATCCACTTGAGAAAAACGGTAAAGCCTTTTTCCGGCGACGGTATAAGGCGGATCGATAAAGAATAAGATATTTTGCGCCTGCTTGTAAAAGTCAATCATGGCGAAGGCGTCGGCCTGCTCGAATCCGATGCGATCACGCCGTATTGAAATCTCCTGGATTCGCCTGGCGAGCGTCTCCGGATACCAGCGTGAACCGATTCCTTTCCCATTTTCGCCGTCTTTCATGATGCTGGCGCCCGGCGCCATTATGCCGCCATGTTGCACGCGGTTCCGCAACAGCGTCAGAAAGGCGCGGTCCATCAGTGTCCGCGGACGAGCGGCAAGAGCAAGGCGGACATTATCCCGGGTCAATGAATATTCTCGGATGCGTTGCGCGAGCGATTCCGCTTGTCCGTTCAATATCACACGCCACACGGCGCTGACGTCGGGATCCCGTTCGACGAGCAATACCCGCTCAGCCAAACCCTCGAACGCCACCGTGAGGCCAACGATACCGCCACCGGCAAAAGGCTCAAGGAAAAGCCCCGCCTTTCTCTCGCCTCTCGAGAGGCGGGGGGAAGACCGGGCCGCCAGCCAGCGCCGAACCTGCGGCACCAGCCATGTTTTTCCACCGGGATAACGGAAGACGCTCCGTTGGGGTACGCTGGCCACATTGACGATGCTATCCAGACTGGGAAAGAAAAAAGACTGTTGTGTTAATACCATGCCCACCTGCCAATCTCCCTATCCTTGTCCCGGCACACCGGGAGAATCGGTCACTACAGCTATCGGCAACCGTCCCGCCCCATCAACCGACATTGTAACAGGTTCATCAGGTTTGTACTCGGCCGCATCAAAGCTCTTTAAGAGCCTGAATAATGGCCATGGTCGCTTTTTTGCCGTCGGAGAAGAACAGCAGGCAATTGTCCTTGGCGAATAAAGGATTGGGGATGCCGGCGAAGCCGGGACTCAAGCTGCGTTTGATGACCACCACGGTGCGGGCCTTGTCCACGTTGAGAATCGGCATCCCGGCGATGGGGCTGTTGGGGTTGTCGCGCGCGTCCGAATTCACCACGTCGTTGGCCCCGTTGACGATCACCACGTCCACGTCTTCGAACTGCGAGTTGATCTGGTCCATCTCCTTGAGCCGGTCGTAGGGGATATCCGCTTCGGCCAGGAGCACGTTCATGTGGCCGGGCATACGTCCCGCGACGGGGTGAATCGCAAACTCCACCTGCACGCCCCGCGAATCCAACAGTTCGAAGAGTTCGCCGGTGGCGTGCTGCGCCTGGGCCACGGCCAAACCGTAGCCGGGCACAATCACCACGCGCCGGGCGCCGTCCAAAATCGCGGCCACCTCTTCGGCCGTGACGCTCTTGATCTTGCCGCCGTAAATATCATCGGCCTTGGCGGCCTTCTCAATTTTGGCCTGGCCGAAAAGCACGTTGAGGAACGAGCGATTCATGGCCTTGCACATGATCATGGAGAGGATGAAGCCCGACGATCCCTCCAGCGCGCCGGCGATGATGAGCAGCTTGTTGTTGACCACGAAACCCATGGCCGAGGCCGACAGACCGGCGTAGCTGTTCAGGAGGGCGATGACGGTGGGCATGTCTCCGCCGCCGATCGGAATGATCAGCAGCACGCCGAAAAGCAGGGACAGGCCGATGAAGATCGGAAAGACCATCTCGTGCCGCGGCGCGACGACCATCAGTACGCCGCAGACCACCGCGGCGGCAAGGACCGAAAGGTTGATGGGATTCTGGAACTTATAGCCGATCGGCCGGGTGGGCAGCACCTCCTGGAGTTTGCCGGCGGCCACAAGACTGCCGGTGAAGGTCAGGTATCCCAGCAGGGTTTCAAAAGCGATCGAGCCGCTGGTCACGGGGGAAAGATGGGGATAGTGGGCGAAATATTCGGCGGTGCCGACCAGGGCGGCGGCCAGAGCGCCGAAGGCGTGCGAAAGAGCGGTCTGCTGCGGCACCGCGGTCATGGGCGTGAGCAACGCCAGCAGAGCGCCGATGGCCGCGCCGACGATGCCGGCCGCGAGAATCCAGTTGTAATGCCGCACTTCGGGCAAAAAGAGGGTGGCCAGGATGGCGGCGATCATGCCGATTTCGCCCGCCTTTACACCGCGCCGCGCCGTCTTGTGGGAATTGAGCCACTTGAGGGAAAGGACAAACAGGGCCGCGGCCGCCAAATAGATGATCGTCACGTACCATGGCGACGCGGCCAGGTGCGATGAACCCACCGGCGCAACCACACCGACGCCGGCGGGGAAATTCACAAGAGGCATCACTTTTCCTTACGCTTTTTAAACATTTTGAGCATTCGATCCGTGATCATGAATCCGCCGACCACGTTGATCATGGCGCAAGCCATGGCGATCGTTCCGAGGATAATGAGCAGAACCTCGCCATGACCCGCACCGGCCAAGGTGACGGCGCCCACGACGGAAATCGCGGAGATCGCATTGGTCAGCGACATCAGAGGGGTGTGCAACTGCGGTGAAACACGGCGGACCACCTCGTAACCCAGGAACGCCGCGAGTACAAAGACGAACAAATTGGATTCCAGCGTAGCGCCCAAAAAAACCTCCTTGATTTACCCGGTGATTCCCAGCGACTCGCGCACGGTGGGATGAACCACGCGACCCGCGCGACACACCAGGATATCACGCGTGATCGGGTCATCGGTATTGACGACCATTTGTTTGTCCTTGATCAGGTGCAGCAGCAGATTGGCGACATTGTTCGCATACAGTTGACTGGCGTGCAACGCCAGCGTCGCCGGCAGATTGGTGGGACCGAAAATGCGCACGCCATAGGCGCAAATCGTCTGATCCGGCCGGGTCAAGTCGCAGTTGCCGCCGCGGCTCGCGGCCAGATCAACCACGATCGAGCCGGGCGCCATGGCCTGGAGCATTTCGGAAGTGATCAACACGGGCGCTTTTTTTCCGGGGACGGCGGCGGTGGTAATCACCACGTCGGATTCACCCACCACACGGATCATCAACTCGCGCTGGCGGCGCTGCTGCTGGGCCGATTGTTCCTGGGCGTAACCGCCGGCGGTTTGAGCCGCGCCGGTTTCCAGCGGGAGCTCAACGAACTTGGCGCCGAGGCTCTGCACCTGCTCTTTGACCGCGGGACGAACATCGTAAGCGCTGACCACGGCCCCCAGGCGGCGCGCCGTGGCGATGGCCTGCAGACCGGCCACGCCGGCGCCGATGACCAGCACCTTGGCCGCGGTAATCGTGCCGGCGGCGGTCACCATCATCGGAAATATTTTGGGCAGGTGTTCGGCCGCCAACAATACGGCTTTGTAGCCGGCGAGATTCGCCATGGAGGACAGAGCGTCCATATTCTGAGCGCGGCTGATACGGGGTATCAACTCCATGGCCAGCAGGGTCGCTGCGCTTTGGGCCAGCGCTTCGATCGCCGCGCGTTCGGTAAGCGGTTCGGCAAAACCGATCAGTACAACACCTGGTTTATAGAAGGCCAGATCGGCAAGTCCGGCCTGGGGATTCGCGCCGAGCGTACGAACCTGCAAAATGACGTCCGCCGCGGCCAGCAGCTTGGTACGATCGACCACAATCGTCACGCCCTGCTGTTGGTATTGGGAATCGGGAAAACCCGCAGCCGCCCCGGCGCCGGCTTCGAGGTGAACTTCCAGACCGGCTTGGCGCAAACTCGCGACTCTTTGCGGCGTCAGAGCCACACGCCGCTCGCCATCAAAAGATTCTTTCGGTATCACCACAATCATTTACGATCTTCCAAATCCAAAAAGACAATTATGCGCAATTTTCCAAAACCGGCAAGCAAGCCCCAGCCGTTGCGTCGAAAATCGCCGGCCTAGTGGTGCTCTGTCACACCTACAGTTGCGGGTTGATCGGCCTCAAACCGGCCAGATGCAAGGAGTCACCGGCGAAAGCCGGGTTCGTAAACCCATTGAGCCGGTGCGACACCGCAGATGGCCGGTTTCAGGCCAACCCTGCGGGCGGAGCGATAAACCGCGTCGGTTATCGCCCCTTCTTTCGGCGCGGAAACACCATCGATACGCCGGAAATTCTCACGATGCAATCATTGCGCCACCGATGATTTTTTAGGGTTGGCTCGGCGGGTTGCGAGCGGAGTCGTAGTCCGCCCCGATATCTTATGGAAGTTGGAGAATACATGCCCCTGGCGCCTGACGATAAACCGTCCCTCGAAGACATACGGCGGCTTACGGCCTCTTGCCCTTTGCTCAAACTCGTCGAAAAGCACCGTTTCATGGGGGATCCGGAATATCGTGCGGCGATGAAAATGAGTTCTGACGATCATGACGGCGGACTACCTTATTTTCTGTTTCTGCCCGCGGAGTCGACTCTGGCGCCGGAAGATGTGTTTCCCCATCTGCGCTGGGGCGGCCGCGTGGTGATGATTTCCAGCCAAGCGCGGCCCATGGACGAATGGGAGCGCCGCCTGGGCCGCTGGGACGGTTTCGTGCTGGAAGAACCCGCAGCGGTCATTCGCACGGGTCCGTTCGGCCTAGCCATCGCGGGCTTATCCCGCAAGGCGCACTACCTGGTCGCCCGCAAGGTGGACCTGCTCAAGCCCGGCGAAGCAAGCGAACGTTTCACCTACGCGGTGCGTCTGGGCAAGCGCAACCCGCTCGACGAACAGTATGTGGTCATCAAGCGGATTCCGACGGTGGACAGCACGGTGTCGCGTCTGCGCCGGAAATTTCCCGATTCGCCGTTGGACGAAATACACCGCCGCGCCGTGCAATTCACAGAGAAAATATTTCCCGTGTTCCTCACGCGGGAAGCCTCCATGCTTCGTATTTTGCAGCGCCACCTTCCGCAGCCGTTCTGCGACCGCGTGCCGCGCTGCCTGGGAGTCGAGCGGGATTCCCGCGGCTTTGTCCGCACGCTTTACATGAACTGGCTGCGCAACGGCGGCGCGGGCCTCGGGCAGCTCGACTTCGCCATTCAAAGCGCCGAACTGCTTGCCGTCCTGCACGAGAAAGCCGGTGTGATTCACCTGGATCTGCGATTGGACAATTTTGTGTGCACCGAACAAGGAGTCGGTTTGGTCGACTTCGGCTCGGCGGTGCGCGTCGGTGAAAAGTTCGCCGATCATTCTCTGCTTTTTAATCTTTACGAGGAAATGATGCGCACCAGCCAGATTCAGCGCGTGCTTTCCCGTATGAGCGAACAGGGACTGGTAACCTCCCACGTGCTTCGCCACGGCATGCATCGCGTGGACAGGGCGGTTGATCTGTTCTATCTATCCGTGCAGATGAACAAGCCCCATTCCAATCCCGACTTCAAGGGCCTGATCCGTTACAACCCCAACAGCCTGGAAGCCCGTCACCTCCAGCAGCTCACCGACGACGTGCTGCGGCCGACCGATAGTAAAAATATTCCCTACCGCACCGTCCGGGACCTTCTCCACGGTCTCTACCGCGTCCGCGAAGCTGTCGCCGCCGGCCGTCCGGCCACGGCATCATTGCGACGATTGGAGCCCACGGGAGCGGCGCCCTCCGCTCCCGGCAAGCCCGCGGTCACGCCGCCTTGCGTTTCCCCACCCGCCGGCATGCTTGCCCCGGTTGCCGGTTGATCGGCCAAAACGGGAACGCCGCTTCAACGGTTGCAACGGTGTCGATTTTCCTTGGCTTATTATCTTCCCATGTGGCACAATAATGCTGTGCGCCCGGCCGAACGAGCGCCCTTTCGTATCCGATCAGGCGGTGGTTCATGGCTCGTTGCCCAACCTGCTTCGTGTTTTTGACCGTGGTGATCAAAAACGATGTGCGCATCAAAACGTGCAGCAGTTGTTTCGGGGATTGGGTGGCGCGGGCGGGCTTGATGCATCTGGTTCGAGCCGTCTCTTCCCCGGCCCCGGCTTCCGCAGCCGGCGGCGCACCGGCGCCGGCGAATTCCACCACCGTGAACCTCCAGGATTTGGCGGCACTGGCGAGTGAGTCCGACACCAAAACCCCTCTTTCCTGCCCGGACTGCCATGTCCAGCTTGCCATTGACCGCCTGCATCCGATGATCCCCGTGAACCTGCAATTTTGCCGCAAATGCGACGGCGTATGGCTGGACGTAGGCAAGTTGCCGCTGGTTCAAAGACTCTTCCACGAACTGCTAACGACCACTGATCCGCGCCTGGTGCAGGTACGCGAGAAACTTGCCCTGGCCGAGATGGCACTCGAACAACGGCACGAACGCATCGAGACGATCCGGGACCGAATGTCGTCACCGGGGTCGGCCGCCGGCGGTGCGAGTGGTTATACCTTTGGCGGCTCCATACTCTTCGGCCTGGAAGAACTGGTCGATATCCTCACGGGCCGGATTTAATTATCCATTTTTTCTTGCTTGGATTGCGTGACGCACTTTGATAGCATAAAAGGCGCGTAACGGAGCTGAATCAGCATGAGCGACTGGCAGGAAGCGGAGCAGCGCGTAGAGCGGGCCCACGAGCTATATGAGCGAGGTCGCTGGGAAGAAGCGGTCTCGGAGCTCCGCCGGGCTATTGAAATTAATCCCAACATCAGCGCCTGGTATTTCAACCTCGGCCTTACCCTGGACATGATGGAGCGATTCGAAGAAGCTCTGACCGCTTATCAGCACGCGTTGGAAATCGATCCGGACGATCTGGAACTGCTCGTCGCCGCGGGCGCCGACTGCGTGCGTACCGGCCAATATCGCCCGTCCATCCGCTTCTTTGAGCGCGCCGAGTCCATCGATCCGTCATTCGAACCGTGCTACTGCAACCGCATTGTGGCTTATAGCGAGCTGGGCGATCACGAGCGGGCGGAGGAAATGTTCTACCTGGCCCGGCAATATCGTGAAAAATGCCCGATCTGCTACTACAACATGGGCGCATCGCTTTTTGCCCGTGGGATATACGATAAAGCTCTCTGGTGCTGGCGGCAGGTCCTGGAAATTGAGCCTGACTATCCCCAGGTCCACGCCCGCATGGCTGACGTTCACTGGGCCAAGGGCCAGCTCCCCGAGGCCCGCCGCCACCTGATAGAAGAACTGCGCTCCGATCCCGGCAACGTGGACACCTTATTGGACCTCGGCGAGTTGCTCATGGAGATGGACCAAAGAACCGCAGCCGCGGAAAAGTTCCGGCAGGTTCTCGATCTGGATCCGGAAGAATGCACCGCCCACTACCAGTTGGGCATATTGGCGGAAGGAGAAGGTGATTACCGTCAGGCACTGGAGAAATTCAAATTCGTCCTGGCCCGGGATAGTCATTTTGGCGGCGCCCACCTGCAAATCGCGCAAATTTATTATCGAATCAAGAACCGCGCCGAGGCGCTCCACCACGCCAACTGCGAGCTTGCGCAGCGGGACCTGGACGAACAAAACCTGCTGGAACTGGGACACTTATTCATGGACCTGGGCCAGTTGGATTCCGCCCAGACCGCATTTCGCCGCCTTCTGGAAACCAATCCGCGCAACGCGGACGCACGCCACAGCCTTGCGGTGAGCATGTTGCTGGCCGGCCGGCTCGACGAAGGCGTTGCGCAATGCAAACTGGCGCTGAAAATCCAGCCCAAATACATGCTGGCCATGTCGAACCTCGCCCTGGCCTACCTGAGCAAACGCGATTGCGTCCGCGCCCGCTACTGGCTGCGGGAAGCCCTGGATATCGCCCCCGATGATCCGCAGCTTCGCCAGATTTCCCAGCGCCTTCGCCTGGAATCGTTGCGGGTCCATACGCTGGCCCTGCCGGCGATGTTTCGCCGGCTCATCCGAAAAGTGTTGCGCCGCCGCGACCACTCCGGACGAGTTGGAAATTCCGGTAAATCGGGATTCAAAAGCGTCAAGCACGGCCCGGGCGGATGAATATGAATTTCGCCGATCGCCTCCTGGCGGCGATAGACAAAAAAAAGACTCCCCTCATCGTCGGCCTTGACCCCGTATACGAAAGCCTGCCGTCCGCCGTGACGAGTCGGTGCGGCGGGAACGATCCAACCGCCCGTGTCGAAGCCATCCTCCAATTCGCCCGGTGCGTGCTCGGCGCCGTGGCGCCCCACGTACCGGCGGTTAAAATCAACAGCGCTTATTTCGAACGCTACCATTGGCGCGGCGTACAAGCCTACATCCATCTGATCCAGCAAGCCAAGGCGCTGGGACTTCTGGTTATCGGCGACGTGAAGCGCGCCGACATCGGCCACACCGCGGCCCAGTACGCCCAGGCCGCCCTGGCCGACTCTGAATTTACAGATGGTGATAAGTTCATGGGTCCCGACGCCATCACCATCAATCCCTATTTCGGATTCGATGGCGTCGCGCCATTCCTGGACGTCGCCCGCCGCCAGGACAAGGGCGTTTTTGTGCTCCTGCGGACCAGCAACGCCAGCGCGGGTGAAATTCAGGAAATTCCCACCGCGGATGGACGTCCGCTGTTCATGCACACAGCCGGGCTGATCGGCCTGTGGGGACGGGACTTGATCGGCGCGCACGGCTGGAGCAGCGTCGGCGCCGTGGTAGGCGCCACCAGCGGCGAGTCGATTGCCCGGCTGCGCAGAGTCATGCCGCACACACCATTTCTCATCCCTGGAATCGGCGCCCAGAACGGCAGCCTGACCGATTGCGCCCCGGCTTTTCGCCATGGCGCCGGCGCGGTGATTTCGGCCAGCCGATCCATCATTTTTGCTTACCGCGAAAGCCCGTATCAGCACTTGCCGCCGGAAGACTGGATTCAGGCGGTCGAACAGGCCACGTTGCGAACCAAGACCCAAATCGCGGCGGTGCTGGACTTGTAATCATGTTGGATTTTGCGGGGAAAAATGTCGTCGTCATGGGTTTGGGCCGTTTCGGCGGCGGCGTCGGCGTAAGCCGCTGGCTCGCCGGCCAGGGCGCCCGTGTGATGGTGACGGACCAGTCGCCGGCGGCGACTCTCCAAGGCGCAATGGCGCAGCTTGCCGATCTGCCCATTGAATATCAGCTTGGTTCCCACGATCCGGCCGTTCTTGAAAAATGTGATCTGCTGGTGGTCAATCCCGCCGTCGATAAGACACGCTCGGAATTTTTCCAGCGGGCTTTGCGGCTGAAGATTACCCTGACAACGGAAATGAATATTTTCGTTCAACGTTGCCCGGCGAAGATCATCGGCATCACCGGCACCGTCGGCAAATCCACCACCACGGCCATGATTCACCATTTGCTTTCGGCGGCGCTGCAAAACAGTCATGAACATCCGCCAAGGCGGGACCGCCGACGCTGCTGGATGGGAGGAAACATCGGCCGATCCCTTTTGGGCGAACTCCGGGAAATCAAGGCTGAAGATCTGGTGGTGCTGGAGCTTTCCAGTTTCATGCTGGAAAATACGCCGTGGGTGCAATTCTCACCGCACGTGGCGGTGGTGACCAATCTGCGGGCCAACCATCTGGACCGTTATGGTTCACTGCCATCATACGCCGCGGCCAAACAAAATATCCTGCGTTTCCAGAGGCCCGGCGATTTCGCCATTCTGAACGACGAAGATGACGTGATTCGCTCCTGGTCCGCCCTGACACCGGCGGACGTAAGTTTCTATTCCACCGCCGGCCTGCCGCCCCTGGACCTGGCCGTACCGGGTCGGCACAACCAATCCAACGCCCGTGCCGCCCTGGCCGTTCTCGGCGCCCTGCGGCTTGCCGGCGAACCCGGCGAATCCCTGGCGGCGCTGGGCCGTTTTACGGGTTTGCCACACCGCCTCGAGCTGGTGCACACCAGCCGCCCGGCGCCGGGACGCGATGTCCGCTGGTTCAACGATTCCAAGGCGACAACCCCCGAAGCCGCCATGGTGGCGTTGGCGGCTTTTCCCGCGCGGTCGTTCGTGATGATTGTGGGCGGTTATGACAAGCACGCCGACATGACGGAATTCACAAGGCAACTGGCCGCGACGGCGGGCGGCGTTCTGGGCATCGGCGCCACGGGCAAGGCGCTCGTCGCGGGGGTCAACAATACCGGCTTGTCGCCGGCAAATCGCTGCGCTTATGTCGACACATTGGAAAATGCGATTGCCGCCGCCCGGCAATGGATCAGCCCGAACGCGGCCGGCGAACCGGAATTAACCGCCGTGGTGCTTTCGCCCGGCTGCGCGTCCTACGGCCAGTTCGTAAATTATGAAGAGCGGGGCGAGCGCTTCGCCGCGCTGGCACGGGCGACGCCGTGAAATCTTTCGATTGGCGGGAGGCGGGCCTTGGTAATACGTATCCGTACATGGAGAAAAAACGGCAATGCAGGGCCAATGCCTATTTTTTCGCTCCAGGCGAAAAATAGAGCAGGGGCTACGTCATTTCACCCAATCGATCCAGCAATGCTTGCAGGCGGCGCCCCAACGGCTCAAGATCACGCTCAATAATAGACCATACCAATTCCGCGTCGATGCCCTCGTATTGGTGAATAATCACGTCCCGCAGACCCGCGATCTTTTTCCATTGGATGGCCGGGTCCATCGCGCGAATCTCACTTGGAATGCGTTTGATTGCCTCTCCGATCACTTCGAAGTTCCGGTAAACCGCATCCTGAATGAGTGTTGAGTCCAGAAAAGCCGGCCGGCCGCCGGGCGTGTAGCTTCGGACACGCTCGATGCATTCTAAAGCGTGTACCAGATATTAGTTTTGGATTCTTCGGTTCGTCGATCACAACTGCACCGCCTCCCGGAGTACACGATCCCGGATGAGCCGGTGCAGACTCTTTTCGGTGACAATGTCGAAGCTGCGCCCGAGCGCGTCATGCAGGTCGATCCTCATGCCGACGAGATCCAGCAGGCTTCGACCGGCCTCGAATTCCACCAGCAGATCCACATCACTTTTCTGCCGGTAATCTTCCCGCAACATAGAGCCGAACACGCGCACATTGCGGGCACCGTACTTCCTGGCCGCCGAAAGAATTTCGTCGCGGTGATCTTTTAACCATGGGTTCATGATTCCAACTCCTGTCTTATTTAGCCGTTGGCCATGGCGGACATTGTAAGCGATCAGCTTTCAGCGGTCAGCAGAATCGACAAAATAAACCGCCAAGAACGCCAAGATTTACGAAGGCCCGCCGGCCGATGGTATCAGGCGGGGTTTCCATCGGGGTGTGCCATGCGGAGGCGTTCCGCAGCGATAAGCTGATCTGCCAGGAGATAGCCATCATGGGATACCCCGAAGACGTTCCGTTGCGCGTGTTCCACCAAGCCAGACTCGACAAGCTCGTTGAAAGCCTTACGATACGTGGCTTGTGTTCGAGGATCAGTTTCATCTCCACCGAATTCCTTCTGGCCGCAAACCAACACCCATCCATTATCGTATTGATATGGCAAAATAGTGCCGCCGGAGTTTGCTGCCATTATGAGTATCTCTATTGCTTCGGGCAGGATGTCCACTTTTGGCGCGGCCGGTTTAGCGAGGGCGGAGAATATTGCCGCCACTATGGCGTCGGCGTTTGTGGGCGGTTCGCTATTTTCCACGAACCGGCCCTCACGAACGAATGCAATGGTGTTCTCCCTGTGCTGCTGGAGTTCCGCCGCCGTGAAGTGGCGAGTCATGCATGTTTTCGTGTGGATGCTGCTATGGCAATTGACGCATAAAGCGATAAGGTTCTCCGGCTCGTCGCTTCCTCCATCCTCACGCGGCTGTATATGATGCACCTGAAGGTGCAGAGGCTTGAATAGCCTGCAAATGCAACAGCGCCGGCCACAATCTGAGAGCAGTTTGTCAATGTGGTTCTGAGGAATTGACATTGCGATTCTCCTGAAAACGACCTTCCTCCCCCAGCGGCCGTATGTTGACGCGTCGGCTATATTTTTCAAAATTGTATCCGACTTTCAAAATAACTCTTCAGGCGGACGTATTTTTCGGCTGGGCTTGTCCGAGGTTTTTCCTCCGCCCGAGGTCTCGAGGCCTCCATAATACAGAGCCGGTAAAACTCCGCCTCCACGAATTCACGGGACTTATTGACGCAATCTCGATGTGCGCCGGCCAGCGTTGGTGAGTTCGAAAACAGTTCACGGCTGCCTTTGCCCAAGTAATCGATGATTGTTTGCCCATCCGCGTCCTGTGCGATCAGCGACTGGCAAATCTTAAAAAAGTCCTGGATGTACTTGTCGGCGATCCCTGTCTGCTCGAGTGGGCACAATTTAATAAAATCGCTGAGGGGGTCGGAGATGACGATTCGAGGATAATCGGCGAGCTCGCTCTCAAGGTGATAGGCCTCGGCGAGCGCCGGTCCATAGAAACCAATATCGTCATCCTCTACGCCAGTACCGATACAACTCGCCCCGCGTAGCGGAATCTTCTGGGCACAGAGGCTGGAATCGTACGCCGCGGCGGGCTTCGGCCATGTGGAACTGCAACTCGGCCACGCCAAACAATGGCTGGCGGAGAGGCGCCAGGCCGGCGACCTGCGTAAACTGCTCGGGGCGCTGCGCCTCCAGTGCGTCGGCGGATTCGAATCAGCGACGCCCCACAGCGCCGGGAAGGCAGGAATACCATCATATCTGCGGCGTCAAGTCGCCGATAAATCCGCGCTGCGCGAGCAACTCGACAATTTTCTCGACGCTTTGGCCTACCTCCAGCTCATGCGTGGGCAGCACCATATCCGCGTGGATCGGCGGTTCGTATTGGGCGCTCACGCCCGGAAAATTTTTAATCTGACCCGTTTGCGCCAACTGATATAGGCCGAGCGGGTCGCGCTGCTTGCACACTTCCAGCGGCGCGGAGAGCCAGATTTCCAGGAAGCGATCCGGCCCGATAAGCCGCCGGACTTTTTCCCGCACCGCCGCATGTGGCGCCAGCAATGCGCAGATGCAGATCAGACCGGTATCGTTGAGAATGCGGGCGACCTCGGCCACGCGCCGCAGGTTTTCCGAACGGTCATCGGCTCCGAAACCCAGGTCGTTGGTGATGCCGCGGCGCAATTCCTGGCCGTGCAGAACCGTCACCATGCGCCCTTCTTCAAAGAGCCGTTCTTCCAGGGCGTAAGCGATGGTCGCCTTGCCGGAGCCGGTTAAACCCGTCAACAAAATCGTTACCGGCTTTTGATTCAAACGTTCGCGCCGTCGAAGCGGCGTAACGCGACTTTGCGGCCGGTCGGCCGGCGCGGGCGCGGCGAGCCAATGATCGGCCGGCCCCCTGGCCTGTTCGCGTTCCAGAATCATACCGGCGGCGAGCGTATCGCTCGTTTGCCGGTCGATGATGATAAACGCTCCCGTGGCGCGGTTGCGGCGGTAGGGGTCAAAAGCGAGCGGCTGTGTTGTGGCGATGGCGCACCGCCCCACTTCATTCAGACGGAGCGTATCAAGCGGTTTTTCCGTCAGGGTGTGGATGTCGATGCCGTTGAGCAGAGTGATTTCCGCCGGCGTGGTGCGCGTGGTCTGCTTAATCAGGTAGCCGCCGGTCGGATCCAATGGCTTTTCGCTCATCCATACCACACGGGCGTAAAACTCCTGGCCGAAATGCGGCGGATTGTCCTGGTGCACAATCATGTCGCCGCGGCTGATGTCGATCTGGTCCTCCAGGGTCAGCGTGACGGCCATGGGACAGCAGGCTTCCGCCAGATCGCCGTCGTAGGTCAAGATGGATTGGACCCGGCTTTTACGCCCGGAAGGAAGAGCCATCACCGCGTCGCCGCGGCGGACCACTCCCGAGGCGATGGTACCGGCGAAGCCGCGGAAATCCAGGTTCGGCCGCCGCACGATCTGCACGGGAAAGCGGAAATCCTCCAGATTGCGATCGGAAGCGATGTGGACCGTTTCCAAGTGGTTCAACAATGAGCCGGCCTGGTACCACGGCATGTGCGCGCTGATTGTGACCACGTTATCGCCCTTGAGCGCCGAGATGGGAATAAAGTGTACATCCTTGATGTCGAGCTTGTCGGCGAATTCGGCGAACTGGGTTTTGATCTGGTTGAAGCGATCCTGCGAGTAATCCACGAGGTCCATCTTGTTGATCGCCACCACCAGGTGCCCGATACCCAGCAGCGAGCAGATGAAGCTGTGCCGCTTGGTCTGCGGCAATACGCCATACCGGGCATCCACCAAAATGATCGCCAACTGGCACGTGGAGGCGCCGGTCGCCATGTTGCGCGTGTACTGCTCGTGGCCGGGGGTATCGGCGATGATGAACTTGCGCCGATCCGTTGAAAAATACCGGTAGGCCACGTCGATGGTGATACCCTGCTCGCGCTCCGCCTTGAGACCGTCGGTCAGCAGCGCCAGGTCGACATCACCGCCGGTCGTGCCGTGCTTGACACTGTCGCGGCGAACGGCGGCAAGCTGGTCCTCGTAGATCATCTTGGTGTCATGCAACAGCCGGCCGATGAGCGTGCTTTTGCCGTCATCCACGCTGCCGCAGGTTAAAAAACGCAGCATCTCTTTTTTCTGGTGGCGGGCCAGATAACCGTGGATGTCTTCGGGTTGCGCCTGTTCCAACAGGGTCATCAGAAATACCCCTCACGTTTTTTCTGCTCCATCGAGCCTTGTTCGTCATGATCGATCGCCCGGCCGGCGCGTTCCGACTGCTTGAACAGCAGCATCTCCTCGATGATTTTGGGCAGCGTGTCGGCCTGCGATTCAATGGCCCCCGTCAGCGGGTAGCATCCCAGGGTGCGGAAACGCACTCGTCTGGCGACAGGTTTTTCGCCATCCCGGAGCGGATAGCGCTGGTCGTTGACGTAAATCAGTTGGTTGTCGCGCTGCACCACGGGCCGTTCGGCGGTGAAATACAGCGGACAGATCGGGATATTCTCCAGATAAAGGTACTGCCAGATATCCAGCTCGGTCCAGTTGGACAGCGGAAACACGCGAATGCTCTCGCCCTGATTGAGACGCGTGTTGTAAAGATTCCACATCTCCGGGCGCTGGTTCTTGGGGTCCCATTGGTAATGCTTGTCGCGGAACGAAAAAATGCGTTCCTTGGCGCGCGATTTTTCCTCCTCGCGGCGGGCGCCGCCGAAGGCGGCGTCGAACCGGTATTTCTTGAGCGCCTGGAGCAACCCCTGAAGATTCATGTTGTGCGTATACTTTACGCTGCCGGAGGCAAACGGGTTGATACCGGCTTTAATCGCGTCCCAGTTGGTATGCACCAGCAATTTAAGGTTGTATTCCCGCACCATCTTGTCGCGAAATTCGTAAACCTCCCTGAAATCCCATGTGGTGTCGATGTGCAGGAAAGGAAATGGCGGCAGGCCGGGATAAAATGCCTTGAGCGCCAAGCGCAACATGACCGAAGAATCCTTGCCGCTGGAAAAAAGCATCACCGGATTTTCAAACTCCGCAACCACTTCCCGCATGATGTGGATACTCTCGGCCTCGAGTTCTTTGATGTGAGTCAGGGTGTAAGTCATAAACTGTTTTGATTCCAAAAACTATTCAGACGATTAACATACTATTCCGACCAGTATACTAGGTATTTTCCTCTTTGCAACTCTAACACTTCTCTACCGTCGGCTAGATTCCGCCAAGCCGATCATAGAGTGCTGCGGCAGTGCGAATGCCACTGTACAAGCAGTTCAGATCAAACTTCTCATTCGGGGCGTGCAAATTGTCGTCCGGCAAACCAAAACCAATGAGGACCGAATCGATTCCCAGAAGTTCCTTGAACCAGTTGACCACTGGAATGGATCCGCCCTCACGCATGAAGACGGGGCTTTTTCCAAAACCGATTTCCAGGGCGGCGGCGGCGGCAGTAATGGCCGGTGAGTCAATCTGAGTCACCGCGGCCGGCGTGGCGTTCAACCGCGTAAGCGTCAGACGCACTCCCGGCGGTTTGAGAACCGCCAGACAACGTTCAAAGGCGGTGGAAATGCGGTCGGGATTCTGGTTGGGAACCAATCGCATGGAAACCTTGGCGCTGGCCGAGCAGGGAAGAACGGTTTTAGCGCCCGGCCCCTGGTAGCCGCTGGTCAGGCCGTTGATGTCGAGCGTAGGCCGGCACCAGCGGCGTTCGAGCGTTGAAAATCCGGCTTCGCCGGAGACCTGCGGCACGCCGAGCCGGCGGACGAATTCATTTTCGTCGAAGGGCAACTCCGCCCACTGCCGGCGGATAGATTCCTCCGGTAACACTACGTCGTCATAGAAGCCGTCAACAGCAACCCGTCCCTGCGAATCGTGCAGGCGGCCGAGCATTTGCGTCAACACATTGGCTGGATTGGCCACCGCTCCGCCGTACACGCCGCTGTGGAGGTCCTCGGCGGCGGCGGTTAATTCGATCTGGTAATACACTAGGCCGCGCAAACCGGTGGTAATGGCGGGAATACCGGGGGCAAATTGATTGGAATCACTGACGATTAACACCCGGGCGGTTTTGAGTTCGTCGACGTGATCCTTAATCACATCCGCCAAGTTGATCGAACCAATCTCCTCTTCACCTTCCAGCAATACCATCAGGCGCAGAGGAATCTCGCCGGCGATTTGCCTCCAGGCCATCAGAGCGGCCAAGTGGCAGAAAACCTGGCCTTTGTCGTCGCTGGCGCCGCGCGCGTAGATTTTTCCGTCGCGCACCGTAGCCGTGAATGGCGGGCTGATCCATTTTTCCAGCGGTTCCGGCGGTTGGACATCATAGTGCCCGTAAAACAGGATGGTGGGAGCGCCCGGCGGGCAAAGATCATCGGGCGTGGTGGCCAGAACGCAGGGATGGCGCGGCGTGGCGATCCTCCGGACGTTCAGGCCGACGCCACGAAGGTACGACATGGCCCATTCAGCCGCGGCGGCGGTATCGTTATCATGCGCGGATACAGCGGAAACACTGGCAATATTGAGCCATTGTTTAAGATCGTCGAGCCAGGCGCGGCGATTTTTTTCAATCCAAACGAGAACACTATCCAGCATGTTCGGCTCCAAACGTTCTCGGACGGTCGGCGAAAACGGACGGCGAACCCACCTGGTTATCCGTGTATGCCCGCCCCAGGGGCCCTTCATGGCCAACCGCGGTTATAGTTAACAGTGATTTTATCGGGCTATACGATAATTGCACGAGAAAGAAAAAAGTAGGCGAGCACCAAATGGCAGCTCGCCTACCGGAGGGGAGAGAAGGTCGTATGGATCAGAGCTAAAGGGGAATTCGTTATGGATTGTCCCGCTCGCTCTCACGAAAGTAATATAGAACGAATTTCGGCGTTTGGCAAGAGATCTCCGGGAGTTAGGAACTTGATTATAACTATTGACGGACCGGCCGGATCGGGTAAATCGGCGGCGGCTCAACTGCTGGCAAGGAAGCTGGGAATTCAACATCTCGATACGGGCGCCATGTACCGGGCGGTGGCGCTCGACGCCATAGAACAAGGCATTATCGATAATCCGTCGGCCATTGCCCGCCGAGCCAGGCGTCTCCATCTCGCGTTTGATTTCTCCGTTTGCCCAGCGCAACTTAAAATGGATGGGCGCAACGTGTCGGAAAATATTCGCCGGCCCGATGTCACGCAGTGGACCTGCGTCGCGGCGGATAATCCGTCCGTGCGGACGGAGCTGGTGCAGCGGCAGCGCCAAATCGCCGCGCAAGCCGGTTCGCTGGTGGCGGAAGGACGCGATCAGGGGACGGTTGTATTTCCGGGCGCGGAGTATAAATTTTATCTGGACGCGGACATTCGGGAGCGCGCCCGGAGGCGCACGGCCCAACTGCGATCCCTGGGAATCAGCGCCGACGAACGCGACGTACTTCCACAGCTCCAACAGAGAGATGCTTGCGACCGAAACCGCCCAACCGGAGCGCTGGTCATGCCATCCGACGCCATCGTGATCGATACGACAAGTATGTCGCTGGAAGAGGTGGTCGCGGCGATGATATCTCGCCTGTGGAGGAGCGTCCATCCATGAGCGACGGGCCGAAGCCGAAAGAAATTTTGTCCGATCCGCCGACCGGTGATGACCAATCGGCGCCTGGCGCGCCGGTTCCGCGGATATCCTACACCTACCGCGGCGAGGGAACGGGCTGGGTCCAGGTAGCACTCTGGCAGGTCGGCAAGATGTTCCTGCAAGTGATCGCCGTGCTTTTCTTTCATGTGCGTATCGCCGGCCGGAAAAACATCCCCCGCCGCGGCGGCGCGCTTCTGGTGACCAATCATCAGAGCCTGCTGGACCCCTGGCTTATCGGCATCGCCCTGGCGCGGCAGATTCATTACATGGCCCGCGAATCGTTGTTTAACGGCGGCTGGCTTCAATATGTCTTCGAGCGAACCAACGCTTTTCCGGTGCGGCGCGGACGGGCGGATTCCGCCGCCATGCGCGAGGCGATTGCACGCCTCGACAAGGGGTACCTTGTCAATATTTTTCCCGAAGCCACCCGTACCACCGATGGAACCATCGGCCCAATCGCGGCGGGCGTGGCGATCATCGTGCGCCGGGCGCGGGCGCCGGTGATTCCCATCGTCATTGAGGGGGCGTTCGAGGCCTGGCCGCGCGGTCGACGCTGGCCGCGCCTCCGGAGCATCCGCCTGCTTTATGGCCGGGAGATTCCCCATGACCAGCTCGCCGGGCTTTCCGCGGATGAAATCGCCGTTCGCATCCGGCGAGAGATGATCCAACTTCAGCAGCGACTCCAATCGCCCCATGCCGAGGCTTCCCGCAAGCGATTCGAGAGCGATATGCAGGCGGGCCGGCGACGGCTGGTGGTGTCACGCGAACTTTCGGCTTAGTGCTCTGTCACACCTACAGGTGTGACAGAGCACTGGCGCGCAACGGATGGAGAGAACCGCCCCACGATTTTTCGTAACCGTTCACGGCGGCGCGGAAAACGGCCGCGGGATTGCGATCCTCGCGGCTGCTCCATGGTCGCCACCCCCGCAGCCGTGGATGGAAATCCATGGCCGTCCGTCAGGGCAATTGCATGTAGATTCTCACCAAATAATTCGCGTCCGCGAAATTTGCGCATTTTAAAATGATGTGGTAAATAGTGGTTGTGCCAGAGTGTTTCTGGCCTCCGCGCGGCCGCGCAAGGTAT
>JAKBMM010000076.1 GCA_021831565.1 Planctomycetota bacterium | reverse complement strand
TTACGGGCGGCGTGGAAAAGCCAGGATGCCCGCTGGGAACGGCTGTGGGCCAACCGCCCAGCTTACGTTTTGGCCAAGATACGAAAAAAAGCTGCATAAACTGTCACAGGCCCCGTTATGATCGTCGCGCTGAAAAAGCGTGCTTGCGGCGCGACTTTTGATTAAAATGTTCTCACATGGGCTTCGCCAAGGATAGCGAAACCAGGCTCTGAATTGGAAGTCGAGGATCGCAATGGCCGGCAAAGCGGGCGCCAGACACCTGCGTGTGCTTCGGTTGAGCCTCGTGCCCTTGGGTTGGGCCGCCTGGCTTTTTCTAACATTTTCGGTGGTTTCGTTCCATCCGTCCGATCCCACCTTGTTATCCAGTTCCCCGGCGTATTACAGTCATGGCGGACATGTGCTCAATTGGTGCGGACCCGTTGGCGCGTCGTTGGCGCTGCTGCTGATGAATTACGTCGGAGCGGGTATATGGGCGGCCATCGCCATGCTCGCGGCTACGCTCTTTGTTTGGACCATTGGTGAAAATGTCACCCTGTTGGCCCTGCGACTTCTCGGTGGAGCTCTCCTTGTCGCCACTATCAGCGGCCTGACCAACCTGGCGGGCCTGGGTCGGAACCTGCCTGCCGGACCAGGCGGTCTGCTGGGTGTGACGATCGGCCAATTTCTCAAATTAAAATTCTCCGCAGTCGGGTCGATTCTGATTCTCCTGCTTACACTGATTATCGGTTTGCTGCTGGCTGCCGATGAATTGGTTATGGTTATCCCAGCCCTGACCATGCGAATCTGGAAGAAAGTGCCGGTGCGGCGGATAATCGAAATTACCGGAGGCGCCGCGGTGGCTGTGGTCGGCGGTCTTTTCATCTTGGGCAAAAATCTCTTTTCCTCCAAGAGGGCGAAAAAATCCCGCAACAAAGCCAATGGCCTCGGTGGCTTGGGTTCACTTGTGAAAATGGCGCCGCGACCGGCGCTGGCGACCACTAACAACGGCCGATCGCAACTCGCGACGGGATCGGCCGTTCACGAAATCGAGTCGGTGACCGACGGGAAAATATCGCCGGTTGCCGTTCCGCCGGAGCCGGTTGTAGTTCGCAGGCCCAAACCTCTCGCCCCTGCCGTGGCCGAACCGCTGCTGCCCTTCAAACCACCACCGGTGCAGAAACAGGATTTAGGCAATTACCGCTTTCCGGACTTGACCCTTCTGGATGATGCTGAACCGGTCAACACGGAAGGCCAGGAGGAAAAAGTTCGCGAGAAAGCCCGTGTGCTCGAATCGTGTCTGACCAGTTTCGGTATCGACGGCAAGGTGGTGGCCATCGACACCGGACCGGTGGTGACACTTTACGAGCTGGAACTGGCGCCCGGCGTGAAAAGTTCGCTGGTCAGTGCGCTGTCTAAGGACATCGCCCGGGCGCTGATGAGTCCGCCTGTCCGTATGATCGACAATATTCCCGGTAAATCCACCATGGGCATTGAGGTGCCCAACATCGATAAGGAACGGGTGCGATTAAAGGAACTGATGCAGTTGGGCCATCAAACCATCGCGCACATGGCTCTGCCGATGTGCCTGGGCAAGGATGCCTCCGGCAATCCCTTGATTGAAGATCTCACCGCCATGCCGCACCTGCTGATCGCCGGAACGACCGGTTCGGGCAAGTCGGTATGTATCAGCGCCGTCATCATGACGATACTGCTTACGCAACGCCCGGATCACGTAAAGTTGATCCTGATGGATCCCAAGATGGTGGAAATGCAGGACTACAAGCAGATTCCTCATTTGATGACGCCGATCATCGACGACATGGGCAAGGCGGAAAGCGTGCTGGAGTGGGCCACCCAGAAGATGGACGAGCGTTATGAAACGCTCTCCGAGGCGGGTGTGCGGCATATCCGGCAGTTTAACCGCCTCACGCGCCAGCAGATTCTGGAGCGTTTTCAGCCCAGCACATCGGACGAGGAAGCCCGAATTCCCTTCCACATGCCGTATATCATCATCATCATCGACGAACTGGCCGACTTGATGATGACCAGCAAAGAGGTGGAAGGGCATATTGTGCGCATCGCTCAAAAAGCGCGGGCCGTGGGTATTCACCTGATCCTGGCTACCCAGCGGCCCGAGGCGCAGGTGGTCACCGGCCTGATTAAATCCAATATGCCCGGCCGTATATGTTTTCAAGTGCGATCGCGCTTGGATTCGCGCATCATGCTGGACCAGTCCGGCGGCGAGTTGCTGCTGGGTCAGGGCGATTTGCTGATGCTCAAACCGACCGGAGGCACGCTGATTCGCGGCCAGGGTACGTTTGTTGATGATGCGGAAATCAAAAAAGTCTGCGGCTTCCTTAAGGAGATCGCCGAGCCTGAGTTCCACCCCGAACTGCTGCAACTTGGCGCGCCATCTTCACTCAACGAAGCGGAAAAGGACCCGCTTTTCGATGAGGCCGTAAAAATAATTCTTGAAACACGCCGCGGTTCGGTCAGTCTGCTCCAACGGCGGTTGACCGTCGGTTATTCCCGCGCCAGCCGGCTGATCGATCAAATGCGGGCGGTGGGCATTGTCGGTGCGTACAAGGGATCGCAGGCCAGCGAAGTGCTCATCACACCGGAGGAATGGGAATCACTCAAGGCTTCGCAGACGGAAGCACAGGCCCCAAGCGAAGGGGAAACACCTGTTCCGCGGCAGGAAGAAGCAGCCGAATAGCCACATCAGCTCACGTGGTCCGCCGGTTCAACGCTCGTGCGCTGGCGCATTCTTCGGCGGTGCACGAAGTAGATAACCACACCGGCCGTTATCGCCACCGCCCCTACGATATAGAGCACATGTTTAACCGCCGCCAGTTCGCCGAAGAGCCAGTTGATATTGGCGGCAAAATGATAGCCTAGAAAGATCATCGTCGGAATAAACAGCATTCCCGCCAAACCATCAATGGCGACAAATTTCCAGTAAGGCATTTTCCCAAGGCCGCAGAGGGCGAAAACCGTCGCACGTACAACGGGGAAAAAACGTCCGATAAAAAGTGTCAGGTTGCCATGTTTTTGAAAGTAACGTTCTATTTTTTCCCGCCGTCTGGAGTGCATCACCTTGCGCAGGTGTCGGGAGATTGGATTATTGCCGCGGAGGCCGTTGCGACCTATGAACCACAGGATGCTGTCGCCGCCGATCATCCCGGCAAGTCCGAACAGGACCATGATGGTCGGATTAGGTACGATGGGTTTGGTAGGGGGGGAAGGGGTTTGGGTTTTAGTTCCGGCAGGCGTATGGGTGGCGGTGATGGTGGCGATCGGGCTTTGTGTGGGATTACACAAATATCCGGAAAAGATCAGCGGAACGTCCTCCGGAATGGGAACGCCGCAACCCGCCGCGATAAGAACAAGCGACAGCGCCACATAGGTGAAGCGCGTGAGAAAGGCCTGAACAAACGGCAGCATCAGTTCTCGATACGTAGAGACTGTTGGAGAAAGGGGCCTGTGACAGTTTCTGCAAAAGTGGCGTAATCAGCAAAAAAACGCCACTTTTTGCTTTGCAGAGCACTTTTTTTGTGATTTTTATGCCCCATAAACTTCAGATTCCACATTATTTCTTTGATTTTAAGCGATTTTTGGCCCGTGAACGGTTACCCCCAAACTTATCCGGTTGCAGAAACTGTCACAGGCCCTGGAGAAAGTGTCGAGAACTCTCTGACTACTTTTCCCAGCATGATCTCATATAATGAATCATCTTATCGTCACATGGCGCGGGGTTCCATACCGCCGCTCGTACTCGAAAATGATTTCCGTTGCGGGTACACATCTTCCGCAGCGGACAAAATTTCCGAGAACGAACCCAGCGGGTCGCGCGGAGTTTATTATTGTTCCGCGGCGCCGCTGGATGGTTCAATTTCGGCGGCGTATTCCAAGATTCGCAAAAGCTTTTTCGCCGATCGGTCCCAACCATAGCGCGGCACTCGCTTGAGGCCGCGCCGGCGAAGCTGCCGGCGAAACTCCGGATCGCCCGCCAGATCCAGGATCGCATCCCGCATCGCCTCCGGGTCGTCGTGTGGAAAATAAAGCACCGCATCGCCGGCCAGAGCGCGCAGCGAACGCATATCGCTGCACGCCACGCAGCAACCGCAGGCCATCGCTTCCAGCACCGAGAGACCGAAGCCTTCAAAGCTTGATCCACAGCATGTCAACAAGGCGCCGCGGTACAACCGCGCCAATTCTTCGTCCGTCGGCGACTCCACAAACCTGGTCCGCTCCTGCAGGCCATCCGCCTGGACTCGCTGATAGATCGCCGTCCGCGGCCATTGGTCCCGGCCGGCGAACACCAGCAACAGCTTCGGCTGCGTCTGCCATACGCTTTTCATCGCCGCCCAGATTCTCTGATAATTCCGCCGGGGAATATCGGAACCTACCAGAAGCACATAACGGCCCGCCGGAATGTTGTGCCGCCGGAGCCGCTCCTCGCCCGCATCCGGATCGATCTGTGGTCTGAACACGGGGTTGACACCGTTGTGCACGACGCGGACTCTCTGGCGCGGCAGTTGGTAGATGCTCATAATGTCATCGCGCGTCTGGGTGGACACGGTGATCGTGTAAAGCGATCGCCCGATACCCTGGCGGTAGAGCCGGCGATAGCGCCGGCCCTCCGGTGTCGCCCGGACGTGCGGATCCAGTTCACAGGCAAGGTCATGAATGGTATGTACCATCGGCGCCGGGGCATGCCGCGGCAATTCGCCGGAGAAACTGTGAAAAATATCGCAGCGGATTCCATCAGTTGGGGGGCCGGTTCCAGTGGCAATCAGGGAGCGCCAGTGGGCCAACGGTCCAAGTCGCAGGTGATGCCGTATCACCTGCAAATGGAAAGTCGGCGGTAGCGATTGCACAAACGTGGCATCATAATCAGGATTGTCCAGGTCGCTTTCCGCCAGCACGAGATTAAAACGGTGCTCCAGTCTCCACGCCGCCCACTGAACCACGATGTTCCGCGCACGCTGCTCTACCCCGCTGATGCGCCGGGTTACCAGTGGCCGAGCGTCCAACGAAATAATCACATTTAGCCCTATCCGTCGCGGAAAACCATTCCATCCCGTCCGTCTGCATACATGATCGGCTGGCGATCCGAACGCTGGTGGATTTTTCGCCACCCGGACTATGCGAATTGTCCATCGCCCGGCGACTGGAACCTGTCTCCCTGGAAATCGCGGTTACAACTATATGTTGAGATATATTATTATCACAAAAGTCCCGCGGCGCTAGGGCCGCGCCGCCTGCTGGCGGGCGATCGCGTCTTTCTTGGCCTTGTCATTTTCTTCCAGAACTTCATCCACCAGTCCATACGCTTTGGCCGCATGGGCGTCAAAATATTTGTCGCGCTCCTGGTCTTCGGCTATTTTCTCCCGCGGCTGTCCCGACAACGTCGCCAGGAGATCGGTCAGCGTCTCTTTGGTTTTAAGTATTTCTTCGGCCTGAATGGCGATGTCCGCGGTTTGCCCGTAAAGGCCGCCAAACGGCTGATGTATCATCACTTTGGCGTGGGGCAGGGCGTAACGTTTTTTCCGGGTTCCCGCCGCCAGTACAATGGCGCCTCCGCTCATCGCCTGTCCGACGCAGAAGGTCGCCACGTCGCAGGTAAGGAACTTCATGGTGTCATAAATGGCCAGAGTATCGTCCACTGCGCCGCCCGGACTGTTGATATACAGGTTGATGTCCTGATCTTTCCGCAGCGATTGCAGATACAGCAGCCGCATGATGACGTTGGTGGCCGTGGCGTGGTCGATTTCCCCCACTAGAAATACCACGCGGTTTTCCAGCAGCATTTCGTCGACGGTCATCTGCCGCCATCGCTGGTACTCCATCGCCAGCCGTGGCCGCACCGCCCCCGCTTGCGAATTCCCGTTGCCGCGCGGCGTCGCGGCGGCTCTTGCGGCCACCTCCATCGCGCCGCAAATAATTTCCGAACTGAGGGGCGGCTTATCCGCCTGGTCGAACTGGACGGGAATCGGTGAAATCAATTGACCGGAAGAATCATACAATGCCATGTTGTCACACTTTCCTCAACCCTGTTGCGCTGGCTTTTATTGTATGCGGGAAAGCTCTCATCGGCCAGCCCGCGCCACGAAGCTGACTGCCACGAAGCAGCGCCGCCGCGAGTATCCGTGTATTCCGATGGCTCGCGGAAATGGATCGTAAGGATTTCCATCTTCTACATCGAACGGAATCTTCTATGTGCCAAACACCCTGCGGATCCGCTCCTTGATCTCTTCCACCGCCTCCGGTGGCCCTGCCGGCCTGCTCCCATCGATGGCCACCGGCGATTGAAGCGGAACCCAGCTTCGGCAGCCCGCATAATCCTCGTGTACGGATAGTTCCCGCGGTTGGGGTAAACGCCAGGCGCGCAATACCAGCACATAAAGCGGATAATCCGGCCGGTAGCTGAACCGTTTATCAATCAACGGTTTGTCCCACAAATGGATGTCCGAAAGCTGGTCAAAGGCCCGGCGGCCCGGAACAAGGCTAATCCAGTGCACGCTGGCCCAGCCCGCGATGCTTAGAACTTTTGGTTCCTGGCGGCACGGTTGGATGAATGGACGCCAGGCGGGTTTGACCATGTTCGGGTTCTGGTGCGCAAATGTCGGATAAAGCAGGAATTGGGAATGTTCCAGTTCAAATTCACCGGCGGATTCGTAAATTCCGCCTTTGCGCAGCAAAATCGACTGGGCGCCGCTCAGCAGCGCGTCGCATACCAGGGACCATTCTTTCAGCGCTATGTCCAGTGTTTTCTGCATGGCGAGAGTAAAAAATATCCGGAGAAGAACATCAAGTAAACGCTTTTCCGGCTATGTTATGGTTTTCACGGATAGCGGGCGAAGGGACTCGAACCCTCAACAGCCAGCTTGGAAGTTCGCAAAAAACAAGGCCAAAAAACCTCAAAAACCCTTGATAACATTAGATAATATCAACTTCAACGGCGTTTGCAAGCGTGCGCAAGTAAATACGTCAATTTGCCAATAAAAGCCGTAGTTTTGAAATTTACTACGGTTCAAAAACCGTAGTATACGGTTTCTGAAAACGGCCTAAAATCTAATCTGATTTTACAAGGCGGGATACAATGGCCTGATCCGCAAGATCGTACAAACCGCCATCTCGCGCCGCTTGATGTCATGGACCGCCTTCCGCAACCGTAGCGCCCTTGAAGTAATGGCGTTCCGGACGGGTGATTACTCATCCGAAGTCCCGGCGTTGCATTGTGGGCCGTTTAATCAAGCCGTTTTCCCGGTTATGGCCCGAAAACCGGCGTTTTCGCCGCCCCCAGTGGTAGCGGTATCGAAATTCACCGAAACCTAAGGAATAACGAATAGTGATACCGATACCGCCCCGCCAGCCGCGCGAAGTATTTGCTTTGCGGGCTGTAGCCACGTTGCCTGATGCCGGAACCCCCGTAAAGCTCAATATTCCGGAGGTTGTGGCTACGGCAACGGTGTCAACGCCGCCCGTTCAAGTCGCCGCGCCCGGGCCATTGGAATCGCCCTCGCCCGGCCAGCGGTTCAGTTCGTCCGCCGTGGCCGGCGGCGGTTCAAGAAAAGCCCCCGGAACCGCTCGTGGGCCATTGGATAGCTTGATCCACGTTGCCGTGGCGGGGATTGTTTGCGGCGGTTGATCGCCCGCACTTTCACAGATCATCATCCAACGGTGAGCCATGCTTACCCTTTCAGACATTCGACCGAAGCGGCCACGTTCACCGTGCTGGCGCTGATCGCGGTAAGTTGCGCCGTAATGTTGGTCGCGTTGTCGGGCTGGATCAACCACGTCCCAGCGTATTCCGTCCCGGCGGCGCCCACGGTCAACGCTTCCGTCCGCGCCGCGCCGTCTTCCGTCCAGGTAAGCGTGTAGGTGGCCGATGTCCCGGCGGTGGCGAAGATACGCGCGCCGATTCGATAGAGTTGGCCAGCCGCACTGGTGGTGCAAAGCGTTGTCGCGGAAGTGTCCGCCGCCGTCAGGCCCATCCGGTTGTCCAGGCCAACGATGGCCGCAAATGTTCCCGGCGTCGGATCGCGCGTGTAGGAGATTCCCGAAGCGTTTTGAATCTGGCCCATTTAAGTTTCCTCCAATAGGCGTGCCGCGAGTTCCGGATACCGCGCGGCCAGGACTTCCGGCGGCGTGCCTTTACCGTCCGAAAGAACC
>JAKBMM010000034.1 GCA_021831565.1 Planctomycetota bacterium | reverse complement strand
GCGTCCGCTCGTCCAGCAGCGTCCAGACTGAGGCAAATTTCTCCTGGAGTTGGCTGAAGGTTCTCATGCCCCCACAGCATACTCACTCCTGGACCTACTTGCTACCTTTATTTATTAACGACGCCTAGGGCAACTCAAGCAGGCGCATGAACGGTACAGCAGAGATGGGAAAGTGCTGTGTTTGGCCGTCATCACAACAGCCAAAACGAAGGCCCAGGATTGGACCGAGAAGGCTGGAAAACTCTCGAAAGAGCTAGGGGTGCCGATCGAGTTATTACTGCATGAAAAGACGCTCGAAATAATCACGGAGAGCTTCGCGGCAGACTGGGGGGACGCGAAAGGGTGACATCCATCGTTTCAAGCAATTGGCGCATATTTAATGGACTATAAAACGGCAACACGGTGCGAACGCGATGATACGATCCCGTATTTCGCAAATGGCCTTTTCCTGCCAACACATTTATCCCCCGGACAATAACTGTCCGCGACGGCGGATATAACCACAATGTCAAGACTGCCCCGTGGCGGCAGTCGCGCCTTAACTAAAGGAAATGCCATGCCTGATCTAATAGCGAACTTTACCCCGTTTGCCCCCGCGCACGACGATCAGAAAAAGATCATGGACGACGGCACATGGGTTCCCTGCCGAATATGCGAGGAAATATTCCTGCGCATCCGGCTGATTCCATGTATTCACCGCAGAGTCACAGAGGGCCGCAGAGGGTATTGTTAATTAACGGTATATGACCAGCAGCCACGGGCGGACCGGCTGTCCTGCGTGCAGTGTCACCGACCCGCGAAGCGGTGAGACAGGCGAACATGCAATCCGCGGCAAGGACAACAACTGTCCGCGGCGGCGGATAGAATGGCGGCATGACGATTCTCCCCGCAATCATGCTGGGCATCTGCTCCGACACCCATGGCGAACAACTGCCGCACTGGCCCGGTATTCGATTATTTGTGCACGTATCGGCTGGCGGCACGCGTCTGGCCGGGGCTGAAAAATCACCAGCTTCCGACGGTGGCCGCGCGTATCGGCCACCAGTTCGATCATCACCATGCCCAGGCCGACGCCGAAGCCGCCGGGTTTATTTTGCCGGCGATGATGAAAGAGGCACACGTCACCGGCCCAAGGGCGCTGGCGGAAATGGTGGGCGTTCGGCCTGCGATGTTCGAGACGCATTCGTGCGGAGCGGCTTGCCGGCGCGGGGCCGCTCTCGTCCTCAAGGCCTTCCAAAGGTTGTGAATAACGGTAACGGTGCCGTAGAATAGATCATAGAATTCGTGGTGACGTTCAGGCCGTGTGAAAGCGCAGGGTGGCATTCATTCGCCGCAGGAAGAGCCGATGGTAAAGCGCCGGGACATAGAGGCGTTACGCGATCAAATCGTGCGGCAGTTCCGGCCGCGCAAGATCATTCTTTTTGGTTCTCACGCCAAAGATGCTGCCGGGGTTGATTCGGACGTCGATTTACTGGTGATCACCGAGTTTGAAGGCTCTCCCATCCGCAAGGAGATCGAGATGGCGCTTGGCTTAGAGCACCGATTTCCACTGGATCTGCTGGTGCGCACGCCGCAGGATGTGGCCAGGCGATGCGCTCTGAACGATTTTTTTATCCAGGAAATTCTGAAAACGGGTCAGGTGCTCTATGACGCCGATCGCCGCGGAATGGCTGCAGAAGGCTGAAGAGGACTACGCCGTGGCCCAATGGGTTGCTGCCAGCCCCACTGCCGCCTTCAACGCCATCTGCTTTCATTGCCAGCAATGTGTCGAAAAATACCTGAAGTGCCGGCTGCAGGAGGCCGGCATTCCCTTCGCCCGAACCCATGATCTGGAAGTGCTGCTTGATACGGTTCTACCGGTTGAGCCAGGGTGGGCGCCGTTGCGGCCGCAATTAAAGTTCCTGCGGCCATTCTCCACCGAAACGCGATATCCCGGCGTTTCCGCATCGGCCGACGATGCCCGCGAGGTCATGCAGATATGCACCGGCATGCGACGCACCATGCGCGACAGTATGGGCCTGGGGTGACCGACAACGGGTTCCAGCGCCAGCGGTGGGGTGTGGCAACAATTTGTGGCTCCATGAAGGCATTCTCTCCCGAACGCCATCGGGGTCGCCGGCAAGGCGCAGAGCCGCGGAGGAACGATGTTCACCACGACGACACCACGACACGACGAACCATCGCACGCGAAGCCGCGAAGATAGACATGATTTAACACGATCCGCTACATGGCCTTGCCGAGTCGGTCTTGGGGACCGAGGTGGCGACAGAGGTTGCCCAGCAGGCGTTGGTGACATTCGGTTGATAGCGAACTGATTTTGCCCAGAATCGCCGATTCTGGCAGTACGGCGAGAAAACCCAGCCGAATGAGGGACGCTGCTTTGAGACCGCTGGCCGGGAATTCCCCGTCAGTTGGAACGATGGTTTCGTCGAAGCCGGCGACGCGCTGGTGGATTTGGGTGCTGACGCCACAGACAAGAAAATCGCCAAATGGAGGCAGTCGGCGGAGCAGAACAATGGGACGATTTTTCACCTGGCCATCGGCCTGGGCAGGGCAGCAAGGACAATGTCGCCTTCGTTCATGGTCGCAAATCAGCCGTGGTATATTCCGGCTCGTTGTCGCCGTACGCTTTCGCCAGTTGACCGGAAGAGAATCGCCACCACGCATCGCGTTCATCATCTGGGGGAAGCACCACGACCACCAGCCGCGCATGGGGAGCAAGCTCGAAGGGTTCGTCAAGTTGGACCCTCTCGCCATCAAAATGGGCTGTTAATGCGACCGCTTTCATCACCCCCAATTTACCGGATTATCCATCCAACTTCAACGGGAGACCTGCTTGGGGCGATGCGTGAAGACCACTGGTGAGTTTGACATCCCTGACAATCAATAGCTAATACAAGAAGCATGCGCAGCCGAATCACCATCCATTCGGATAACCCCACTGATTCACAGATTTGGCTGTATGCACGAAGACATGATCTGGTCATTGTCAGCAAAGACGCGGATTTTTCAGACCGGATAAAATGATCGCAGCGGATGGGCCGTGTATGGAGGAAGATACGCACCGCGAATGGTGATAGAATGGAGACGTTCCAGGCCATGGATAAACATGATGATTGACAGCGACATAATTACCAAGGCGGGGCGGCTGTTGCGTGAAGCGGCGCCGGAGGGATCGATGGTGCTGCTCTTCGGATCGCACGCCCGCGGTGACGCCGGCCCACAAAGCGACTTGGATTTCCTGGTCATTGAGCCGGAGGTCACCAATCAGTTCGCGGAGATGGTCCGACTGCGCGACTCGCTGCGGCCGCTACGGGTGTCGGCGGATGTGGTCGTAACCAGCAAGCGGGTCTTCGAGGAGTGGCGGACCACGCCGAACAACATTCTCTACGAAGCCGCCCGCGAGGGCCGGGTGATGCATGAAGTGGGATGAAGATAAGAATCGACTCCTCGGTAAAGCGGCGGAAGATGAAACCGCCATGACGATCCTTATGGCGGACACCAAAGCGCCGGATGACACAATCGGATTTCACGCTCAGCAAACGGTGGAAAAGCTCTTGAAGGCGCTCCTGTGCCATCGGCACGTGGACTTCCAGAGAACCCATGACCTGGCGGCGTTGCTGGACGCCTTGACTGATTCTGGTCTTTTCACAAAGACCACTCGTGAGTTTGACATCCCTGACAATCAATAGCTAATATAAGAAGCATGCGCAGCCGAATCACCATCCATTCGGATATATGCAACGGCAAGCCCGTTATCAGGGGTACGCGGATCACGGTGCAGACCATCCTGGAATTTCTTGCCGCCGGCGATTCCGTTGAGGACGTCCTGCGGGAATATCCGGGGCTTACCCGCCGCGACGTGCAGGCGTGCCTTGATTACGCCACACGCGTGATGGGCCATCGTTTCTCCCTGGTGGCGACCGCATGAAGGGCTTCCTCTTCGATGAGAACCTGCCCGCACGCCTGAAATTCTCCACCCGGTTGCCCATTATTCCAGATTCCAGCCGTAGAGATCGCAAATAACCCATCTGATTCACAGATTTGGCTGTATGCACGAAGACATGATCTGGTCATTGTCAACAAAGACGCGGATTTTTCAGACCGGATAATCACGCAGGCGCCGCCGCCGCGCGTGGTGCACCTGCGGTTCGGTAATCTTCGCGCCAGTGAGTTTCATACGTTGCTTGCCCGCGTCTGGCCCCGGATCCAATTGCTGCTCGAAACGCACAAACTGGTGAACGTTTACATCGACCGGATCGAAGGCATCGGCTGATATCCCGCCAACGACATGTTTCCGCCCTGAGGACAATAACTGTCCGCGGCGGCGGCTAAAATGGCGGCATGACGATTCTTCCCACAATCACATTGGGCATCTGCTCCGACACCCATGGCGAACAATTGCCGCACTGGCCGGGCCATAAAATCCACGCCGTTCTCCACGGCGGAGATGTCTACCACGCCCCAACCCTCGCCCACGGCGACAATTATGCCAACCCGCGTGCATGGGCTGCAGCGCAGAGTGTCCCCGTGCTGGCGGTTCGCGGTAATCATGATTACCGTGATCCGGACGGTTTTCTCGACCTCGCCGAAGATATCTCCGGCCGCCTGTATCGCATTGCAGCCGGCCTGTGGGTGGCAGGCGTGGGATTTGCCCCCGAATGGTATTGTGACACGCCCGGCGAGCGCGACCTCGAACCGCAATGCCGCGATCTGATTCGCATGGCAAGCCGGCAGGTCATGCCGGGCGAACGCATCATTTTGCTCACGCATTATCCGCCCCGGTTGCCGGAATTGCCGTGCGATGAAGCCTCGGCTGGTTGCGCCTATGGGTGCGTGGCCGATTTGATGGAAACGTTGGGGCCGATCGCGGTTGTGTTCGGCCACAAGCACGATTGGTTCGGCCTACGGTGGCGGCGAGCGGCTGGGACATTGCTGGTCAGCCCCGGTCCCCTCGGCGGCGTATTGACGATCAGAGCCAATAGCGAGGTGGTATTCGAGGCCGGCACAGCGTTCAACGATGACAAGAATTCGGTTGATTCAGCCGAGTCAACGCGTTAGCATTAAACAAAGCTGAAATCAGGATGAGCCACATGGCAGCGCCCACGAAAATCAAGAAACGCATCACCCCCCGGCCGCGGAAGGCACAGAACCTTCGCGTTGCGCTGGTCGCAGCCAACAAACAGTATCCAGAAACGCTGGCCAAATTGGCCAAATGACCGCGAAATTCACCGCGGAGGCGCAGAGAACGCAGGGGAGAATTAAATTTTGTATAAAGCGTTATAGCTTTGAACTACCAGAAAATTTTTGCGCCCCTGCGCCTCTGCAGTGAATTTCGGAGAATTCAAGTGAAAGAACTGACAGCAACAATCATTGGCGCGGCAATCGGGGTTCACAGAACCATCGGTCCGGGGTTGCTGGAATCCGCCTATGAAGAATGTCTGGCCCAGGAAATGAAGATGCGCGGCCTGAGCTTTCAGCGTCAGTTTCCGCTTCCTGTCGCTCATAAAGGCGCCACGTTGGATTGCGGGTATCGGCTGGATTTTGTCGTTGAAAAAGCCGTAGTCCTGGAACTCAAGGTCATCGATATGTTTGCGCCTATCCATGAATCTCAGTTGTTGACCTATTTGAAACTCGGTGGCTGGACTGTCGGATTGCTCATCAACTTCAATGTTCCAGTTCTTAAATCCGGCATCAAACGCGTCGTCCTCAATTATAAGGAATCCTCTGCGCCCTTTGCGCCTCTGCGGTAAATTCCGGGGTGGGCATGGAAATTCGCGTCTGTGATCGGAAAGAAATTGAACGCGGGATACTCATTCGGTCCGATTACGTGGTAATTTCCATTCGCGATCCGGGCAAGCGGCGGGCGAAAGTCAAAAAGCAAGCCGGCCTGCGCGACACGCTGTATCTGGCTTTCAATGACACAGAACCGTGCGAGCTTCCGCAAACGCCGCCGGAAATTCAGCCAATGACGCCCGCCCAGGCGGATCGGGTTTGTAAATTCGTACGCCGGCACAAATCGGATGTCGGCGCAATCGTGGTACATTGCGAACAGGGCATGTCACGCAGTCCGGCCGTGGCCGCCGCGATCTGCGATGCTCTGGGCGTGAACCCCAAACGTTTCTGGCAACTCTACACCCCGAATCACCACGTCTACCACACGGTGGCGGACGCCTTCGAACGCGCCGCCGCCGGGCGTAGAAATTTTCCAGGGGGGGTTGCGTGAAGGTGGTATACATATACCCGCAAACGGTGTTAATATATCCGCATGGCCGGAACTCGTGAACGACCGCTGACCAAGCGAGGCCGCGATACCCCCTGCATCCGACAGGTTTCCGTGTTTGTTGAAAACCGTGTCGGCGTCTTAGCCGGGCTGCTGGGTATTTTCGACAATACCGATGTGAAAACGCTGGCCTTGACGGTTATCCAGGGATTCGATTGCGCAATTGTCCGCTTCGTATTTAACGACACCGATCTGGCGACCCGGATACTGCGCCAGTACGATTATCGCTTTTCCGTCTGTGAGCTGGTGGCGGTGGAAATGCCTGACAATTCCTCCGGCGAAGGACTGGCCCGAATCGGCAAGGCCCTGTTGAGCGCGGAAATCGATATCCGTTATCTTTACGGCCTGATCACCAACCCGCTGCACGCGGCGGCCGTGGTGATTCACGTCGACAATCCCGACCTGGCCAGCATGGTTCTTTCGGAAGAAAATTTTACCCTGTTGGGTGAAAGCGATCTGCGTTAGGATCCGGCCAGTCGAAATCATGCGCGAAGGGCATGATCTTTTCGGTACCGCCGCACGCGGCCCTGGCGATCGCAACATGGAATACAGCGCCGACGGGAACACTCCCTTGCCCACAAGAGACAAAACCAAACACGGATTTTTGCAGGATTTCCAGGCGATGGCATCGCGGCGGCCGCCGGGGCGGGCGTCCGCGGGCGCCGGGGCGGCGCCGCGGGCCGGCGACCATCGCCGGGCGGGGAAAGCGCCGGTGCGGCTCGCCGGCTGGGGCGGTTCCGTTCTGCTGCACGTTCTGATTATTACTGGATTTATATTTGCTTATCATTTTATAAATATACACCGGCGGCGGCCGCCGCGGCCCCTATTCATGCCCGTGTCGTTTGCGGGCGAATGGCCGCTTGCCAAAGACACGCCACGGGACCGTCCCGGAGCGTGGGGACGGGTGGCAAGGCGCGACATACCGGGTTTTGACCTCCGGTCGCGAGCCATGTCGCTCCAGTCGCCAACACGCCGGCGCAACGGGCAGACGGCAGCCCGGCAAGCCATTCTGCTGAGCTTGGGCTATGGCGAAAAAATGTCCGCTGTTTCGCGGGTGAATGGCTGGAACGGCGATCGGAACGGCGCGCTCGGCGTGCCCGCGCGGTGGCGAGGTTCCAGTCCGCCGGTTTGCTTCTTCGGGACTCATAGTCGGGCCACAAGTGTCGTTTTCCTTGTCGATCATTCCGGTTCCATGATCGGCAAGCTTCACCTGGTCAAGGACGAGGTTCGGCGTGCGCTGGACCGACTGCTTCCTTTTGAGAAATTCGCCGTGATCGTATTTTCCCGCCATTATCAGATACTTGGACCGTCGCATCTGTTGCCGGCGACGGTAAATTTACGCCGTTGGGTGGAAAAGAGTTTCCAGCGCATCCTGGCGGAGGGACATAACGACCACAGGCTCCTGCCCTTTCTAAGGCCATTTCAGGCCGCCTACGCCATGCGCCCGCAGGTGATTTATTTTCTTACGGACGGACATTTCGATCCGCGGCTGATCCCCGCAATCGCCGCGCTTAACGCCACCGCGTCGGCCCGGGTTTACACCTTCGCTTTTCTGGATCGAAATCCGGTGTTTCAGGCAAGGCTGCGGCGGATCGCTGCGGAAACGGGAGGTAAATTTGAGGTCGTTTCCCGGCGAAGGCTTTCCCTGATGAAGATTCGCTCCAACAGGCAACGCTCCCCTTAGCCCGAACATTTCACCGCCGAGACGCGGAGACCGCAGAGGTTATTGAAATGAAAGTACCTATAGATATTTTTATATGACACCGCAGATACAGACTCTCTGCTGTCTCATCATTCCTATCCCTTTACTCCTCCGTGGCCTCTGCGCGCTCTGCGCCTGCGGTGCAAAATCCGCCTTAGGTCGATGTATTCCGGATCATGGGAAAGGGAAAGTTGGAGCTTGTCGGCCCGGGCGACAAGCGTGCGCGTTTTCGCGCCGGTTTCATTGGTAAGACGATAACCCCCGGATGCCAGCGGCAAAACCACTTCACGTACCCGGCGGGATGTGGTCCAGGCGGCGAGGCGATTGCCTTGGGGACCATGGAACAGCAGCAGGTAATCGTCCGCGCCACCGATTGGCAGCCGTTTAACAAACCGGCAGCCGGCAAGCTGCGTCGCCAGCGTGCGGGCCGCCAGATAGGCGGGCTTAGGGTCGAACACGGGATTGCGGCCGGCATGGTATGCAGGATGAACTATGCCGTACATGTTATAGGAGACGACATCCGCACTTGTCCGCGGGTAGCAGCCAAAGTCGTCCCAGTCAAACCAAATTGTCAGAGGAATACCCTGCCATAGATTCACCAGAAATTCACGCGCCAGCATACGCCCCTGGCGGGCGGCGTTATAATGGGTCCATCCGGACGAAGCGTAACCCCATTCACCCGGTATGACCGGGATGTTTCGACCGGGTGGGGCATAGCGGGCGATCAGAGCCCGGACATGGCGGTAGACCGGAACAACGGTTTCCGGACCGCTCAAACGATAGGGATGAATGGTCACGGCATCCCAATAATTAAGCAATCCCGCCTGAAAGCACTGACGAAGGAACTTTCTGGCCCCGATCCAGGAATCCGCCAGGGCCGGTCCGACATACAATTCCCGCGGCGCCACGCGGCGGATCGTTTTGCCCACGGCCAGGGCCAACTTGATATAGGCACGGACGTTCTTTCGTGGCGACCAAGCGCCATTGGGCTCGTTCCACATTTCCCACATAATGCCATGGCCACGGAAATGCCGCACCGCCGCGGCAACCCATCGACAGAACGCCCAGCGGGCCTGCGGGGTGGCCGGCGATAAGCCATGGTCATAGAGCGGATTATTTCCGCACAACATGAGCAACAGTCGGATATGGTAACGGCGCAACGCCGCGAGCAGTTGATCGTAAGGATGAAAATCATAGCGACCCTTCATCCGCTCGGTACCGGGCCAGTCAAAATTCATGCGGACCCAGTGAAAGCCCCCCGCGGCGAGCATCCGCATTTCACCGGGCCGCGGGAAGCAGCCAAGGGTTCCGGCAATGTCAACGCCCATAGCCTGCGGTACGCGCGAAGTGAACAAAAAGCTGTGCCGGACCGGGGAAACCGCCGGTCCCGTACCTTCCCGTAGCTGTTTTCTCTCGTCCAGGCAGGCGTGAAGATACATAGAGAGAGCGGGCGCGGCAGACGGGCGGGCCGGCGCGGCCAACAGCGGTTGTGCCGCCGTGGAAAGCAACATGCCGACCATCAGAAACAGCGAAATTTTATACATGAATGGTTCCTGTTTAACTTGAATTCAGGATAAGCGAGTGATCCTCCGCATGGCCTTTTTCAATGCTACAGTTCCAACTTGTCCGTCACGCGGACGGCGCGGACCGGATCAAGAGCGGGGGTTCCGCCAGCGTCTGGGGATTGCCACTGAGCCGCGCTGACGGCAAACGGCATGGGGAGAGACAATCCATGTCAATCCGGTTGCTTGTGCCGCGGCTCGGCGGCCGGCGGTTGCGGCCGGCGTTTGTGCCAGTCGTGATTCTTTTCGTATTGCCGCGCCAGGCGCAACATACGCCGTTCGCTGAAAATGGGGCCCAGCAGTTGCAAGCCGATGGGCAGGCCGTCGGAAGAAAATCCGCACGGAATGTTCATGCCGGGAATACCGGCGATGTTGCAGGTGACCGTAAAGACGTCGCACAGGTACATACGCAGCGGATCGCCGCTCTTGGCACCCAGCTCGAACGCCACCGTGGGTGAAGTGGGGCAGGCGATAAAATCGCACTGTTGGAAGGCTTCGTCGAAATCGTGTTTGATGAGTTGCCGCACTTTCAGCGCGCGCAGATAATAAGCGTCGTAATAACCCGCCGACAATGCGTAAGTTCCCAGCATAATGCGCCGCTGCACTTCCGGTCCGAATCCCTGGGCCCGGCTGGCGGCATACAAATCATATAAATCCTCCGGATGGGCCGCACGATGGCCGTAATGAACGCCGTCGTACCGGGCCAGGTTGCTCGCGGCCTCCGCCGGCGCGATCACGTAATACGCCGCAATGCCATAGCGTGTGTGCGGCAAACTTACGGGTACAATTTTCGCCCCCTGGGCGCGGTAAAATTCCACTGCCGTCCGCACCGCCGATGCCACCTCGGCATCTACGCCTTCGCCGGTAAATTCTTCCGGCAGACCGAGGCGCACCTCTTCGAGGGGTTTTTCCAATTCGCTCAGGTAATCGTCCGACGGTTCGGGCCAACTGGTGCTGTCGCGCGGATCATGGCCGGCGATAACTTGCAGCAGCAGCGCCGCGTCCGCCACCGTGCGCGCCAGCGGTCCGATCTGGTCCAGGGAGCTGGCGAACGCCACCAGTCCGTACCGCGACACGAGGCCGTAGGTTGGTTTGAGGCCCACGATACCGCAGAGCGAGGCCGGCTGACGGATCGATCCGCCGGTATCCGATCCCAGAGCGGCCGAACACAAGCCGGCGGCCGTGGCCGCCGCCGATCCACCGGAAGAACCACCCGGAACGCGCCGCGTATTCCAGGGATTATGCGTCGGACCGAAGGCGGAATTTTCAGTTGAACTGCCCATGGCGAATTCATCGAGGTTGGTCTTGCCTACAATCAAAGCGCCCGCGTTCTGGAGTTTTTCCACTACCGAGGCATTGTACGGACTGCGAAAATCGGCGAGCATTTTTGACGAGCACGTCGTTGTGCCGAAAGTAGTGCAGATATTATCTTTTATCGCTATGGGCACCCCGCTTAGAAGACCGGGCTTTTTGCCCGCCGCCCGGTCGCGATCGATCTTTTCGGCCCCCCGCAGCGTGGATTCCCGGAACGTGCTGTTGTAGGCGTGCAGAAACGGGTCCCATGCCGCAATCGCCTGGAATACCGCTTCCGCGGCGTCCACCGATTTTATTTCGCCGCCGGTTATGCGATCGCGCAATTCCACGGCGGACAATTCATTGAGTATGGTCATGTCAGGCTCTGTCTCATCATATACTCGTGCGCCGCGATACATTTTGAGGCAGCGCCTGAATCTTCTATCTGGCCGCCGGTACGCCGCGGCCGGATTTCCAGCGGATACTTTTGAGAATGGCCAGCGCCACCCGCCGAACCCGCTTGCCGGAGGCGATGGCCAGAGCGTCAAGCTTATCACCACCGGCCCGGTGGGAAACCATCAATTCCGTAAACGGATAGTTTTGCGCCGTATAGCCACTCCATTCCCGGGTGGGCAGGCCGTTAAGCAGGAAGGTCCGAGTGGAGAGAATCCGAAAATTGGGATCCTTCTTCGCCACGGGCGCCACGGTGGGCGCAACGGTGATGATCAGAAATGGTTTTTGCGTTGCCGCGGGTACGCCGTAATAAAGCAGATATTGCCGCAGTTGATCATTGGATTTCTTGAAACTGCTCACCGTCGGTGGAATGGTGAACTTGTAGGTCCCCGGCGCCCGGACAAAGGACGGCGGCGGCGCCTGTTCGGAAATTTCACCCGGGGATACGCCCGCGGCGCGCGGGGAAACCGGAATCGGTTCGGACGTCAGGTCTGACCGATACACCGCCTGCGGATACGCCAGCGGATTGTATCCTTCGCATCCTCCGAGAGAGAGCAGGACTGCCATTGCCACGCCAGCCGTTAACCTGTGCGACCATCGCATAAAGACCTCGCCTTGTGAACAAAGGACGCATACATACCGTTGCCGGCCGATCCATTCGCGACCGGCACACATCGGATATTATTGTCGCATTCAAAGAGGCAAAAGTCTGCGCGCCGTGATCCGCATCGCCGGATCTCTCCAATCCTTAAGCTCCGTCCAGGGCCGTGTCCAGTACTTTGGGTACGGTAAAAAACGGCCCTTCCCGGCCGGGAGCGTTGGCCAATACCTGTTCCACCGGCAGCGCCGGTTCAACCCGATCCTCGCGCAGCACACTGTGCAACGGCAGAGGATGCGACATCGCCTCCAGTCCCTCCACGCGCACCTGTTGAAGCTGGGCCACGTAATCCAGAATGGATGACAATTGCCGTGCATACCGCGCAACGTCGGCGGAAGAGAGTTTAAGCCGGGAGAGACGCGCCACGTGCAAAACCTGCTGTTCGCTTAAGGTCTGGGGCATAGTGTGGCATCTCCTTGCGCTAAAAAAAAAGAGGCCCGCTGGAACCTCGTTTTTATTATGCGAAAATCTTCCGAATCGGTTTACGATGCCGCTTTCGGTTCCGCCGGTCGATATACATACCGCCGCGCCAACCGCTTGCGGACCAAGCCGGTTTTGATAGCCTTGGCGGAAGCCCATACCCGTACCGGTTTGCCGTCGATGAAACTCCGCACCTTCTGTAAATTTGGTTTGAATTTTCGAGCGGACCGCCCGGTAATCTTAACGCCCACGCCACCGAGGTATTTGGCCTTGCCGCGGTAGGTGCATTGCCGCCCCAGGCGCGTTTTGCGACCGGTGTAATGGCAAACATGAGGCATGGAAAATCTCCTTCGCGTACCAAAGTGTTTTCACTATACGCTTACGCGCCGCAATTTCAAGCGCGGCGCCCGCCCTCTTGACGGTTCGGCGGCTGGGTTTGGCTGTAGGTATGAACGATCATCATATAAATGTCAGCTTGCGGGCGGCGAAAAGGCACATTCGCAGCAGCAGCAGGCCATGGCGAAAGCGGGAAATATTGGTGCGGCCATAGGCGCGCTGTTTGTAGTGCACCGGCACGTCAAGAATTTTCAGATTCAGGCGAGCGGCGCCGAAAAGCAGATCGAAATCGCCGAAGGGGTCAAAATCTCCGAAATAACCGCGGTTCGCCGCGATCCGCAGATAATCATCCCGGCGCAGCACCTTGGTTCCGCAAAGCGTATCGCGCAGCCGCTGACCGAGCAGAAATGTGAAAAGATATCCGAAACATTTGTTGGCGAGTATGTTCAAGAACTGCATCGCCTGTTTGTCCATGGGATAGACCAGGCGCGAGCCATTGGCGAATTCGCACTGGTTGGAATGAATCAGTTGAACGAACCGCGGCAGTTCCTCCGGCGGCACGGAGAGATCGCCGTCCAGAATCAGCAGGATATCGCCGGTAGCGGCGGCAAAGCCGGCGCGCACAGCATCGCCCTTGCCCCGGCCATTCTGCCGCAGCGCCGTGAGCAGAAACTCTCCGTGGTATTCCGCAAGTGTTCGCTGAACCACGCTCCAGGTGTCATCGGTACTGTGGCCTTCAACGAAAATCACTTCCTGCTTCCGGGCCAGTCGCGGCAACCGCCGCAGCAGCGGTTCAATATTTCCCGCTTCATTACGCACGGGCACGACAATGCTCACGGAATCCGGCGATGGGGCGGCGGAAGATCGCGTGACGGGTCTGGCCACAGTGAGCGTGCACAGGCCCAGGTGCCGCAGGACCGGCAGCGGGGCTATCCAGCGGTTGATCGCATTGCCCAACAGCGGTATCCACAGAGGAAGCAGCAGGCAGGGTATCTGGCGGATCACGGAAAAATCGCTGTGAGAAAGGACATTGGCCACTTCATCCCCGGGCAGCCAGCTTTCATCAGGAACCGCCTGTTTGCGGCCGATGATCTCGGCGCAGCGCAGCACCGGTTGCCAGAGCCGGCTGTAGGTGCACAGGATCAGGCGGGTACGCCGGTGACACAGCGGCCGCAGCGCCGCAAGGGCCGTATGCAGATCATAAAACTGTTGCAGAACGCCACAGACAATTATGTAGTCGAACCGGGGAAGACTCAGCGCGCCGATATCTTCCACCGCCGTCTCATGAAAAACGAGCGAGGCAAACCGCCGGCGCGCTTCGGCGATCGCCGCCGGATTGATGTCGATTCCCACCCCCTGAGCCGGCGCCGTGGCAGCCAGCATCCGGCCGTTTCCGCAGCCCACGTCCAGCACGCTTGCACCCGGTACGACGTGACGGCAGACCATGCGAATCAGGTAGTTGTGGAAATAACGGTTGCGCCGGTAACTTTTTTGCAGCGCCGGATAGCAGCTTTCTTCAAATTCCCGCAGCGCCGCGCGATGCCGCAGATCCGGCGGCTGATCAACGGGAATCGCCGGCGTCACCCGCCCGTTCAACGACGCAGATACCTCTTTATCAATCATTTTCAGAACAGTCATCCAAGATCGCCACGCGCTGCGCCGTGGAAAACACATCCGCCGCGGACGTCGGTACGCCGGGATCAACGCGGCCAGGGAATCACGACGCAGATAATTATTGTATCATGGTTTAACCATGACCAGCGAGTACTTCCCGCAAAGCGTTCGCAGGAGCGTTCGCAAACCGCGGGGACTTATGAAAATGTCCATAGGACCAGCCGCCACGCTGGCGATAAAAATTTTTCGACCGGTATGTCCGGAACGCGGCTGGAGAATCAGCCGACCCAAGGGTAAATCAACTCCGGACATCCCGGCAAAATCTCTTTTTTTTACATGGTAGATTCCCGGCGCCGGGGGAGCCAAAGCATTCCAGCGAATAGGAAACGATTCCACATAACAATGGCGGTCATATAGATCAATCCGTGAAGCATGCAGAACCACATGCGCGTTAAAAGGACCGCGAACAATCTTCACGGCCTGGCCCGCCCGCAAACGGGCCGGATTGAGAGCGGGGTTGAGCCGAAGGAAAATCCACGGCGTGATGCGATACAGATTGGCCACGTAATCGACATTCCAACCGGGGCGGACGCGTATCAGTTTCGCCAGCGGGTCATCCGGCAACAAGGCCGAGCCGAGCAGCGTATGGTGATTGATGCGGGTAAGCATCCGCCGCGTCCGCTTGGCCTGCGGCAGGTTCATCCCGGCGAGGCGCGCCAGCAGGGCGTTAAGCCTTCGCCTGGCCTGGATCCAATGCCCCCGCCTGATAGCAAGGCGAGCCTTGGCCAGTGCGGCGTTTACCGCCCGCAGCAAAGCTGCGGGCGGTGGGGCGATCGCTGGGGGAGATGCCGACGGCGCTGCCGGAGCGATGGCGGATGGGGACATCATAAAAGGATTGCCGGCCGGCATCCGCGATGGATTGGATGCGGCGGTTGCGGGGTGTGCCCTGTTCCCGGCGGCTAGGCTGATCAAAACGCGGCTTCGCAGTTGCAGGACCTGGTATCCGCCCCATAGAACCAGGAGGCCCACAAACAGCCAGAGGGGCCATTCGGTCGTTTTTCGCCTGGATTTTACGCCAAATCGAGAACGCATCGGTGACAATTCTATACTCCTGGAGCAATTCAAAGAAATTTCATACCCGCAAGTCAAAATGCCCGCGGCGCGGCTTTGTGTTCACAGGATATTTATGTTCCAATGACCTACGCGGCGCGGCCCGGAAGATCGGGCGGCGCGGCGCCGGGAAAAGTGTTATGCGCATACGGTGGCGATCCATCTGGAAATTCTGCCTGCCGGCGATCGCCGGTTTGTTCGCCGGCTGTGCGCATTTTTCCCCGCCGCCGCCTTCGGTCATAGCGGCCGGTGCGTTTATTCGTCCCGGCGCGCCGACCAGCACACGGCCGAAGGCGCCGTCGCAAACGCGGCCATCGCGAATTCCGGCAAGACCCGTCCGCTCTTCGGCCGGCCCCGCCGCCTTGCCTGGTAACATTGCCAAGGGCGATTCCACCCTGGCCTTGGCGGCGCTCTCCCCGCCAGCACCGGTGATTCGAGCCGCTCCTGCCCCATTGCCGGGCAAACCATTGACGGTGGCCGCTCTTTTGGGAACTGTCAATGGCCGGCCGTTATTCGTGCAGGACATCCTCCATCCCCTGGCGGCGGAACTTCGCAACCAGGCCGCGACCAGCCGCACGCAGAGCTACTTCCGCGAACAGGCCATGACCAGCATCGCCCGCCAATTGCAGATCAAGATCGACAACATGTTGCTGCTGCAGGCGGCCCGGCAACAACTCAGCAAAGATCAGAAAAAAGAAATCGTTGTACTGACGGCGCAAAAAAAGGCTAAACTCATCGCCCAGTACCTGGGTTCGGCGGAAGTGGCCAATCGCGCTCTGGAGCGGCAGGGATCATCGCTGGCGCGGAAAACCCGCCAGATCCGCGAGAAGTTAACAATACGCGTGTATATATCACGTCTCATTGCGCCTTCGCTGGTGGTCACGCGGCGTCAAATATGGAATTACTACCAGAGCCACCGGAGCCATTTCACTTCCCATGCCCGCATCAGTCTTTACACCATCACCTATCCTGTCATCCGGCAATGGCCGCGCGATCCGCACGACCCGACGCATACCCGGCCGATTCGCCATCCCACACCGGCCCAGCTCCTCCAGGCGCAGCGCCAGGCGATCGCCTATTGCCGGAAGCTGGAGGACCGAATTCGCCATGGCGCGAATTTCGCGTTCCTGGCCGAAGATAACTCCGTCGATTACCATGCCCGCAATGGCGGCCACTGGCCGAACGTGCGCCGCGGGGAACTTACCAACCCGCAGATTGAAAAGGTGGCTTTCGCGCTGCGGCCGCACAGTATGGCGCCGCCGCTGCTGATCGTAAACAAGAAGAATCCGCGACGCGACGTGGTGGTGATTATCCGTGTGACCCGGGTGTGGCCGCACAAGGTGATTCCATTTGCCGTCGCCCAGAAACGCATTGCCACGAAGCTCCGCGACCGCGAATTCCACCGATTGATGAATCGTTATTATCAACGACTCTACAATCAGGCGTCGATCGCGGCGCGGGAACGCATGCTGGCGACCGCCACCGACGCGGCCGTAGCTCTCTATTACGACAAATAATAGGCGCCGAGGCGGTTCCCATGCCCTTAAAAAGGAGACCAGGTATGCGCTGGAGCAACTCTATTCTCCGCGTCTTTATTCTCGCCGTCTCTCTCTGGCCGGCGGTCGGCGTTTCCGGCGCTCGATCCGCAATTCCCACTCCCCCCGCGCCACCGAAACCGCCGCTTCGGAAGGTATCGCCGCCACCGCAATTTCCGCCCGCCGCCGCGGCTCATTTGCCACGCGCCAATCCCAACGCTCTTTCCATCGTCCATCAGAGCATCACCATCCACGGAAAGGTGTTGCCTTACACCGTCACTACCGGCTATATGCCGCTGAAAAACGGAGCCGGCAAACTGCAGGCCGATATTTTTTTCATCGCCTACACCAAGGACACAACGGCGGCCCGGCGCAACCACCGCCCTCTGACGTTCTGTTTTAATGGAGGGCCGGGCGCCGCCTCGAACTGGCTGAACCTGGGCTGCGCCGGTCCGTTTCGCGTGCAACTTACGCCCAAGGGTAACGTTACGCCTCCACCGTATAAGCTGGTTCCCAACCATCAGACCTGGCTTTCCTCTACGGACCTGGTATTTGTGGACCCTGTCGGCACGGGTTACAGCCGGCTGGCGCCGGGCGTACCGGGCAAGCGGTTCTACGGTGTGGTTCCGGACGTAAAATCCATTGCTGATTTCATACGCCTTTATACCACCATGTACCAGCGCTGGGGATCCCCCCTTTTTCTCGCCGGCGAAAGCTACGGAACCACCCGGGCCTGCGCTCTGGCCGATTACCTGGGCGTGCACGAAGGAATGGCGCTCAATGGAATCCTGCTGATTTCCTGCGCCCTGAATTTTCAGTTGTTGTCACCGAATCTCGGCAACGATACGCCCTATCCCCTGTTTCTACCGACGTACACCGCCACCGCGTGGTATTACCACAAGCTACCGGGCAACCTGGAAAAACACTTCCACCGCACCCTGGCGAAGGTCGAACACTGGGCGCTGGGAGATTACCTGGCGGCGCTGGCGCAAGGCGCATCTTTACCGCAGGCGCAGCGCGAAAAAATCGCCACCACCATGGCCCGATATACCGGTCTGTCCAAACGCTACATTCTCTTGTCCAATCTCCGCGTCGGTCCCGGCCACTTTGAGCAGACCCTCCTGCGCCGCCAAAAACGAGTCATTGGGCGGATGGATACGCGGTTGAGCGCCTACAATCCGAATCCCACCGCCGGCACAGCGAGCTTTGATCCGTCGTTGTCCCGCTTCCTGGCGCCTTTCACCAGTGCGTTTAACGAGTATGTCCGCAAAGATCTCAAGTATGCCAATAACCTCCCCTATCAGACGCTTTCGGAGCGGGTTTTTCCATGGAATTTCGGTCCCGGCGGCACCGGCTTTCTTTATGTTACCGACAATCTCAGGCGGGCCATGATCCGCAATCCGTACATGAAGGTCCTGGTGTGCAGCGGCTACTTCGATCTTGCCACTCCCTTCTTCGGGACCGTTTACACCATGAATCATTTGAATTTGAGTCGCAAACTTCAGTCCAACATCCAGGAGGTCTTCTTCCGCGGCGGCCACATGGTGTACCATCCCGCCCCCATGCGCAAAAAACTCGCCGCGCAAGTGCGGGCTTTCATCCGGCGAGCTTCCGGCGCAAAGCCCCGGCAGACCGCCAGATGAGAACATAAAATAATTCTCAAACCGGATTCAAAACCTGACGAAGATGTTCCGCCGTCTGCGGCAGATGCAACGTCGCTTTACCAAACCCTTCCAACGCCCCGGCCGCCATGGCCCGGGCCTGCGCCGCCGGATGGTTGCTCACCAGCATCAGCGGCGGGCAATCCGCCCGTTGCCGGAGTCGCGCAATCAGCTCGACACCGGGCGTGCCGTCCGCATCCAGAAGGCGATTGACCAGCACCAGGTTGTAGCGATGCTTCGCCAACTCCCGCTCGGTATTTTCGACGGTGTCGGCCGCATCCACTTCGGCTCCGGCAACCTGGGAAAGAAACTCCGCGATCGCGGCATGATCGAACCCACATTGGCCCACGTTCAGAACGCGCGGCGGCATTGTGACGCTCCCCAAAAAATCAACTGGCAGCTTGTGGCGGCGCCGCCCAGTGCGGCAAAGCCGTTACGCGGGCCGCTATTCCGCCCGGTTCATTGTATACCAGAAGATCCGTGCCCGGCTGGGCATATTCCCGTTGCACGTAGCCCATGGCTATCGGCGTATTACCCAGCATCGGCGAGAGACAACTGCTGGTCACGGCGCCGACCACCTCGGCGCCGTGGAGAATATCCGTTCCCGCGGGGGGCGGCATCGAACCCTTTAGGCGCAACCCCACCAACAACCTCGCCACACTCTGGCGCGAATGCATGCGGGCCACCACTTCCTGACCCAGGTAGCAGCCTTTGCTCGTGCTTACCGCCCGGCTATACCAGTGCGATATTTCCATTGGTAGATTCTGTTGCGTGATATCGATGCCCAAAATGGGGGTGCCTGTTTCAATCCGGGCAATATTGAAAGCCGACCAACCGATCCCGACAGCCATCGGGCGCTTCCCCGGCGATGGGCCGTCCTGTTCCCGCCACGTACCGGCCGGCGCCGGCGGAGGCGCGGACAGACCGCCCCGCAGCAACTCCTCCCACAGGGGCACGAGCCTTTCCCGCGGGATTATCAGCTCGTACTGCATTTCACCGCACAGGTCATTGCGGAAAACGACGACGTCTACTCCGCCGAGCCGTGTTTGTGCGCTGGCCAGTGCGTCTGAAAGTTCGGCGATCTTGAGGGTTCCCAGCATTGCCAGAAGCGCCGCCGCCCGGGGACCGAGCAACGTCAACCGGCCCATTGTCTGCGAGCTATCGAAGATTTTTACATCATCGGCAAACAGGTAATTATCCAGGGTGTGACAAAGAGATTCCGTCAGGCGGGCGTCTACCTCCAGCAACGTGCTTTCCGACCGGTGCAGGATGTTGAGGTCCATCGTCACCCGCCCCTTCACGTCGAGCAGATAGGCATAGCAACCCCGCCCCGGCGCCAGCGAACTGGTATCGTTGGTGAGAAGATTTTGTAAAAACCGCAGACGATCCTTTCCGCGCAGCTCCACCACGGCGCGGTGCGGCGCGTCCATCAGCGCCACGCTTTTACGAATCGCGGCGTATTCCACTTCCGGTCGGCCGTAGCTTTCCACAATTTCAACCAGGGGACCGTAAGGAAGAAACGACGCTTCGGCACGCTCGTGAACCCGCCGCAGAGGATTTTCCCGCAACATGACCTCTTCCATTATCGCACCGGCACAACCACGGAATATTTTAGAGTCCCGCGGCGTCCAGCGCCCGCTTTACGCCCTGCCACGCGGCGATGGCTCTTTCGCGGGGCGGCGAGGAACCGGAAAGGGGATTGAGCACCTCGACGGAAACAGGTCCCTTGTAGCCGGCTTGATCGAGCGCTTTAAGGAATCCCGCCAGATCGATCACGCCCTCGCCGGGAAGCAGACGCCGGCCATCCTGCAACTGGGATATGTCCCCTTTGGGCGCATCGTTGATGTGTCCCAGAACGATTTTGTCCGCTGGGATCTGCGCCAAGTGTTCCCACGTATCACCCGCGGTGTAACAGTGATAGGAATCCACCAGCAAACCAACATTGGGGCCGATCGCATCGGCCAATTCCAACATCTGTCCCGGTGTAAAAATAAACTCATGCCTTTCTTTACGCCGCAAATGAAACGGCGCAACAAATTCCAGGCCCAGTCGTAAACCATGTTCCGCCAGGATGATCGCAAACGGCTGCAACCGCGACACGTGGAAGAGCCAGTTTTCCACAAACGGCAATTCGGAAGAGGGCATAAGAAATGTTCCGCACGAGTCAATGCCCAGCTTTTCCGCCACCGCAGCCATCTTTTTGAGTTGTTCGTGGGATTCCGGCAATTTAGCCGCCTCCGAGCGAAAATCGGGAAGGGGCCAGCCGCCGAAGCGCATTTGATGGCGGGCATACAAGTCGCCCAAGGCGGCGGCGCCGTGTTCCACGCCATAGGCGATGTTCACGTCCGCTCCGGCAAAACCTGCCTCGGCAGCCAGTTTGACAAACTCTTCCACCGATAATTTTCCACCGGCCGTACCACGGTTCAAGCATATATACGACATGAAGAAGAAACTCCAGTAAAACCTTTATTCGCGGCACCCAAATGCCGCTATACACAAGGAGGCATGGTAAACATCGTCATCCCCGGATGCAAACTGCCGGGAACACACCAGTGAGAGCGGTATGCCGCAGTGGCGCCGGATCGTTATAATCAATGGAGTATGGTGAGGAAATAACCTGATGTGTTCTCTGGATTGGCGCCGGGTCGCACCCGTGCTGGTGGTGTTTGTTTTGTTATGCGGGGGGGGCCGGGGTGCGGCGATGAAAAGTCCGCCGGCCACCGGTGTGGCGAGCCGACCAGCCAGGATCGCCGCGCCCTCCGCACGAGTCATGCGCGTACTGCGGCTGCTCCAGAAAAGAGCGCAAACGCTCCATAACTTCACCGCCGACGTGCGGGTGAAGACTCAGCATCTGCGCACCGACGAAACCGATATCGACATCGGTCGCATCTGGTATCAACGCCGGGGTTCGCGCACCCGGTTTGATATACGCTTGAACACGCTGGTGGTGGACGGAGCGATCGCCAAAAGGCATGCCGATCACGACATTATCTTCGACGGGCGCTGGCTGATCGACCGCAATGGGGCGGCGAAGATATTTCGAAAGACCGCCGTCGCTCCGCCCGGTCGCCGGTTCAATCCCCTGGAGCTCGGCGCAGGTCCCATCCCCATTCCCATCGGCCAGAATCCGGCCGAAGTTCTTCGGGAATTCACGGTCAGCCTGAGAAAGAACCGGCGCCGGACTCCCGGTATCATCCATTTACGCCTGACGCCGCGGCAAAAAAACATGTTTACATTTAAGATATTGGATTTTCAGATCGACCGCAAGATTCGCCTGCCGGTGAAGATTGTACGGATCAATTCCGACGGTTCGCCCACCACCGCCACGCTGTGCCATGTGCGGATCAATCAGAAGATGCGCCATCATTTCCCTGTTCAAACGCCCCCCGCCGGTTCCGGCTGGACGGTCGAAATCCATCACTGGAAAGACCGGCCGGGTCAATAAGGGCCTATCCGAATAACGCAACCGTTCCCGGCGGCGCGGAAAACGGCCGCAAGTTTCCACGCGGCTGCCCAAGCCCGTAGTCCCGCATAGTTTCGGGATCATTTGGCCGCTGCGGACATCGGCTCCATATGCGAAACTCCTGCCAGAAGAGAGTCGCGAGAGCGGCGCCTGGCGGAGGCTTCGGAGACCCTTCCGCCGGTTTACCCGCCGATGATTCCGGACTGATCGTGGCTGGTCAGGTGTTCGCCGTCGGCTTGCGAGTCAGAGTCGGGTTTGGCCGCCAGACGGCTGGGGCGCTGGTGGCGTTTGCGGCCGTTTAGACACCCGTCCATTTGGCGCAGGGCCTGCTTGATGCGCAACTCATTTTCCACCAGAGCAATGCGCACAAACCCTTCGCCGTTCTCGCCGAAGCCGCGCCCCGGGGCCACAGCCACATCCGCCTCTTCCAGGAGACGCAGGGAAAAATCAATGGTTCCCTGGCCGGCCAGATGTTTCCCGGCCACTCTGGCCCATACGAACATGCTGGCGCGGGGCAATTCGACTTCCCAGCCGATTTTCCGCAGACCCGCCACCAGTACGTCCCGGCGCTTCTGGTAAACGAGAGCCTGCCGGGCGACGAATTCATCGCCGTTGCGCAGCGCGAGGATGCTGGCGATCTGAATGGGGGCGAAATGTCCGTAATCGTAATAGCCCTTGATCGTGGCCAACGCCCGCACCATTTGCGGATTGCCGCAGCAGAAACCCACTCGCCAGCCGGCCATATTGTAAGGTTTGCTCATGGTGGAAAATTCCACGCCGATATCCTTGCCGCCCGGCGTCGCCAGAAACGATGGCGCCCGATAGCCGTCGAAACATGTTTCGCCATAGGCGAAATCGCTCACGATGAGCACGTTGTATTGACGGGCCAATTGCACGGCCTGCCGGTAGAAAAGCTCTTCGATGGTCATGGCCGCGGGATTGTGCGGATAATTGAGAATCAGCAGCTTGGGCCGGGGAAAAAGATTTTTAAGCACGTGCTCGATGCGCGCCAGGAAGGCCTCATCATTTCCCAGCGGCACACTGATGACGTTGGCGCCCGCCAGGGCCACGGCGTAGACATGGATGGGATAAGCCGGGTCGCCGACCACCACGGTATCGCCGGCGCCGAGCATGGCCAGCATCAGATGCGAAAAGCCCTCTTTGCTGCCGATGGTGACGACCACTTCGTTGTCCGGATCGAGTTCCACGCCATAACGGCGTTTGTATTTGCGGGCGATTTCGCGTCGCAGATTATACAGGCCGATGCTGACCGAATAACGATGATTGCGGGCGTCGTGCGCGGATTCGGTGAGCTTGTCCACGACGAAATCCGGAGCGGGATCAATGGGATTGCCCATACCCAGGTCGATCACATCGTGGCCGGCCCGCCGCTTGGATGCCTTAAGGGCATTGATGCGGGAAAACAAGTACGGCGGCAGTCGTTTGATGCGCGTGGACGCTTCAATGGTGATCGGCGTGTCGTTTCCACCAGCCATAATTGGAATTCCTGTCGACCTACTTGCCCGGCTGCGGTTTCGTTGTCGCCGGTTTCCCATTGGTCAGATTTTTCTCCGCTTGCAGAAGCTTTTGCTGCTCGCGGAGAGCTTCGCGGAACGGCTGATACTGGCGGGCCAGAATCGGGTTGTAGATTTTGATTTTGGCCGCCGCCAGCAATCGGTTGATTTCCCGCTGGCCCCATTGCAGTTTGAGTATGTGAAGAATCTTTTTCTTAATTTGCGCCCGCACTTTCGCCAGCGGGGTTTTCCGGGCTGGAATTTTCTTGACCAGCCACAGCAGATGGTAGGCGCCGTTCAGTGGAATCGCCGGGGAAAGATGTCCCTTCTTCAGGTCCAGGGCCGTCTGCAGAAACAGCGGCGGAAGGGCCGTATCATGCACCGGGATAAATTCCAGCCCGCCATTGGCGGCCGTCTGTTTGTCGACGCTGTCGGCCTTGGCCACCCGGGCGGGATCTTCGTGCTTGTCCATAATGAGGTGACGGACCATAGCCGCGCCGTCCAAATTTCGCACCACGATGTCCCGCACAAGTAGTTTGGGGCCGTAGTTCGTCTGGTACGCCAGCTTGATTTGCTTGCGCGTCACCCGCACGTGTCCCTTGGCCAGTGCCAGGATATAGGCCGTCCGGCTCAGGTCCATTTGAAATTCCAAAATGTTCTCGCCACGCCGGGCCAGCAGGCGTTCCAACACGGCCATACGCTCGGTACGCGGGATATGCTGTTTGGCCAGCGAAGCCATCACATCCTTTTCCTGGGCCTTGATTTGCGCCGGGCCAACGTGCAACCCCGCTTGTCGGCAGGCTTGCTTCAAAAGCGTCAACTGAAGCCATTTTGCAAAAAGCGGCATTCCATTGAGCAGAATTAAGGAATTAGTGAACTTTTTCTCGCTAAGCCGCTGGCCGTTAACTTCGGCTATCGCCGGCTCGCCGGCGGCGACGTAGCGCGGCATGATGGAGTATTGGTAGACGTTGGCGGGCGCTGTGGCGGCCGGCAGGGCGGCCGGCGCCGGCAATCCCGGTAACACCGGACTTTGTGCCGGGACCACAGCGGCGGAAGCCTGGGCAGGTCGAAACGTGGCGACGCTTATCACACCGGCAACGGCCAGACTCGCTGCGCATATTCGTTTCCCCAAGGCTTTACGTTTCATCATGATGCCGGACTCCTTTGCTGCATGTACGAACCATTATTGCATTGCGTATTGCGGTCTGATGACCCAATAGTCGGGACGCATTATAACCGTAAAATGGTGGAATCACTAATGCCCCGGTTCTACACCCACTGATACGGCGCAACATCCGCGGAACTCAATTGCACCTCCAGAGACGGGAATCGCTCCGCGAGTTTATCGCGGAGCATCCGCAGCGCCGGTTTTTCGCTGCGACCGTGCCCCAGGCAGAGAGCCGAGATTCCCGCGGCGCGCAACGCCAGCATGTCATGATGTTTTAATTCGCCGGTGATGACGGCGTCGAAAGATCGCTTCCCGCCGGCCGCGATCGGCAACCGGCCGCAACTGCCGGCCAGAACCGCCAGCGTGGAAATCACGCGATCCGGCGGGCCTACAAGTTGCACGTGATCGAGACCGAGCGATTGTTTGGCATGTTGCGCCAGCGCCGCCAGCGACAGCGGTTTTTCCAGCGCCGCCAGCCGGCCCAGCCCCGGTTCTTCCGGCAAGTTTTCCATGGTCAATAAATCAAAGGCGGGTTCCTCATAGGGATGCGAATCACGCATCGCCTGAACCACAGCGTCCAGGCACGAGATCGGCACTACAGTTTCAAACCGCACTTCCGGGACGAATTCCAGCCGCCCCTTTTCTCCAACCGCCGGCGATGTGGATTCATCGCCGAAAAATGTACCCGTGCCTTTGGTTCGGAAGCTGCACTGGCTGTAGCGGGTGCGGTTACCGATGCGCCCCGCGCCGGCGGTAAACACCGCGCCGGCGATCTCTTCCACGTGACTTTCCGGAACAAACACCACCAGCTTGACGTGCCGCCGCCGGGGAGGCAATACCAGCGATCCGCATACCCGCAGGCGCAGCGCGGCGGCCAGCACGTCATTGGTACCGCCCACGGCCGCGTCCAACGCCGTATGCGGGCTGTAAATGGCCACGCCGTGATAAGCCAGTTCCACCGCCAAGGAAGCCGGCTCGTTACCCTGGGCGCACAAATGTTCGAGTGGTTTGAAAATCGGCGGGTGGTAGCATACCAGTAGATCAATTCCCTTTTGGATCATTTCATCGCGTACCGGGGGCGTGAGGTCCAGGGCTATAAATATTCTGGCCACCGAGCAGGGGGATGGCGGCGCCGAAAGCAGGCCCACCTTGTCCCATTCTTCCGCCAGATGAGGCGGGGCGATGGAATCCAGATACTCCCGGACATTATGCAGGTCTTCGCAGGAGCGACCCTGTACGCCGCCGGTCCAGATATTCACACAACGGCGGCGAACCGGTTCTCTCGACAAGGAGCCGGCGATCCCGGCATCAGATACTTTTCCGGTCGTCGATTTTCCCGGGTTTGAATCTCTGAGCGGTTGGTCAGCCATGACATTGCTCCTGAACCTTTTGCTCGTAAATTCGGCGGATCTGGTTCGTGAGAGGCCCCGGTTTTTCATCGCCGACCGCGTGCCGCTCCACTCGCACCACCGGCATGACTCCCATGATGGCGTTGGTAAGAAAGATTTCCTTTGCCGTAAGTACATCTTGGACATTCAAAACTTTTTCCTGTACCGGCAGGCCATGTGTGGCGGCAAGCTCCAGCACGGTTTGGCGGGTGATTCCCGGCAGCGCCAGGCGACAGCCAGGCTGACCCGGCATTTGCCACGGCGGCGTACCAATGGCGCCACCGCCATCAACCAGAAAAACGTTGCTGATGCACCCCTCGGCCAGTACCGAGAATTGTCGGGATTCCGCGGCGGTAAACCAGAGCGCTTCACCCGCCCCGCACTTTTGCGCTTGCCGCAATCCCAGCAGCCGATCCATATAACTGATGGTTTTATGGCCGCAGAGAGGTGAATGAGGGTTCTGGTAATACGACGAAACCGCCACCGTCATGCCTTTTTCATACAGCGCCGGCGGGTAGGCGGCCAACGGCCCGGCGGAAATAAGCACGGTGCGGGGCGGATCCCAATCCTGCTGGCTATCGGGATCGGGATGGTGGTCGGGAACGGGCGCCGAGATATCGCCGGGCGTTAGAGTGATTCGCACACGCGCGGTGAAAAGGCCGTTGGTTTCCATGAGTTCGGCTACAAGCTCGGCGGTGGCGGCGGTGTCCAGTTGCACGGCGAATCCCAGTTCCCGCGCGCTCTCGTGGAGTCTATGCAGATGCTCCGCCAGGCGAAAGACCCGCCCGTTGCCGGCGAGCATCGTTTCAAACAACCCCGCTCCGTGCAGAAAACCGGCATCGAAAGGGGGAATCCGCGCGGCTTCATACGGCGTGATTTGTCCGTTGATTGCGACAAAATCCGACATACAAAACGTTGAGGATACCAGAAAAAAAAAGCATTGCACGGCGTTTTCCCGCTTGGGTGACACTTGCGGCACCACGCCTTTTGTGCACGGGGTGATAGAAGAAGCGCGCCGCCTCGGAGCCAGAACCATTTTCCTGACCTGCACCGCGCGGGAGCACATTCGTGTCCCAGCGGATTTGTTCATCTGCCTGCCCACCGGGCCGGAAGTGATCGCCGGCTCCACGCGGCTCAAGGCCGGCACCGCCACCAAGACGGTTCTCAACATCATCAGCACCCTGGCGATGGTGCAGATCGGCAAGGTGTATGGAAACATGATGGTCGATCTGGAGGCGAAGGCCAGCGGCAAGCTGCGGGATATTATCGAATAAAGGCCGGGCGCGACGATCCCCCTTCGCCGGCCTGCGGGGTTGGTTATTCCCAAAAGAACAATGACCCGCCATCGTAATAGTTGCAATGCAAATCGGCCGGGCCTTTCCACTGTACCGAGCCGTCGTTGTAGAGAATGTTCGCGCCCCGCACGCCGTTTTGGCCGACATGGTTCGACAGGGGCACGATTCCCGGCTCGCCTATGTTATTGGGCTGGAATAACCAGGACAGCGGCGGGGGCTGCGAATTGCTCACCGTCACGTCGCTGCCCAGAATGGACTCCACGGCGCTGTGGCAGTTGGTGACCGAAGTGAACGGATGCGCCGGATCCAGAAGGGAGGTATACGCCGTAACGCCCGTCCAAGGGTTGGTTACGTTAATGGGGCTGGTGTTCGTAAGCCCGTGTTTGCCCGTCGGATTCGAAAACGTGCCCTGCGAAAATCCGAACCAGTAGTTGTAGCCAAGGAAAATGGCCTGCAAAAACTCGTAGGGTTTGGTCAGGCTTTGTTGCCAGGGAGAAAGCGGCTGGCCCCATTCGGCGGGATCGTATAGTTTCTGCGGCGCAATCCAAGACATGGGAAACGTGCGGGACTTTTGCCCGGCGGTACCGTTCGCCTGCCAGGTATCCCCGTCGAGGGTGAACAGGCCGGCCTGCGGGCAAAAGAAAACCGTTGGATTCTTGATGATGCCGCTGGTATAGAGCAAACCATAACCAAAGGAGTAAGGCTGGTTGGCCATGTCCATGCCGGGGCCGGTGGAGTCAAGATTGCCGAACGGCTCGAGGTCCTCGTGTATATATCCTCCCCCGCTGTTCTGATTGTGCCACCCCGCCGGCATGGGATAGTTTTTGTATTCGCCGATGTAAATAAACACGCCCTGCCCCAGCGACCGCAGATTCGAGGCGCAGACGATCTGCAGGGCCAGGTTGCGCGCCTTGCCCAAAGCGGGCAATAACAGCGAGAGCAGAACGGCGATGATCGAAATGACCACCAGCATCTCCACCAGAGTGAAGCCGGATGGCGATTTACTGTTAGCCGCGGGACCTGTCCCGCGCGTGGCTGAATAGCCATTGAACCACGAACCGCCAAGACGCCAAGAACGCCAAGGTGTATTTGGGGAACCGCCAGGACACGGTAATACATTCTTGGCGCCCTTGGCGTCTTGGCGGTTTACAATCGTGCCGTGGTCGTTGACTTTTTCACCTTTCATTCGTGGTTCTTTCTCCATCAGGCGCCCTACCGTTCCTTTTGACCACAATTACACGGATTGCACTGATTGGGAGTCGGGATTATTTCAGCCAATCTGCATTCCTCGCCGCCGTGCCCGAGGCAAAGGCAATCACCCTGCCGTTGCGCAGTTCCGCCGCCATCGGCGCGGCGGCAAACCATTCATGACTCTCATCCAGCGCGCCATGCAACGCCAGGTTCGTATGAAAAAGGCCCGCCGGCGGCGGTCCAGGCGGATCCTCGGACGGCACGCGCACAAACGCCACCCGCGGCCCGCCGCCGAAGGCGTCTTGCATGGCCAGGGCCTCGTAAACCGGGATCGTGTGCCAACAAACATCACAATCAGCGTGATAAAACATCACCACCCATCGGCCCTGCGCAAGCTGCTTGCCGATGCGGATATGTTTGAGCACCGGCAAGCGTTGGCCGAGCCACTTGTGCGGTTCCAGAATCACGATCTTTCCGCCGTCGGCAACCAGTAAGCCATGGCCCGCGGCAACGGGGCGTGGATGCAGTATAGAAACTGTGATTGATGCGAGTACCCCGGCAATAACCGCCGTGCCCACCGGCCAACGGCTATGGCCGGCATTCTGTTGAGAGGCGGCCTTGGCCGCCATTGTCCTGAGCTTCTGTCGGGCAGGATGCCCAACCCCCTTTGTAGACGGCACGGCCCCCGTGCCGTTGCCGCCGGATGGTTCTCGCCGGAAGGCGATCAGCAGGACAAGCATCGCCGCATTCAGCACCACCGTAAACCACGGATTCACGTGCACTTGGCCGAAGCAGCCGCAGGACAATTTTCCCGCCAGAGCTTCCCAGAAGGCATAGCCGCCGAAGAGAGCAAAGCAGCCTATCGCCGTGCGCCGGGCCGCAGTCGGCAGCGCCCCGCTGAGCAGCCAGAGGCTGAGAAAGATTTCACCACCGATCAGTGCGGGGGTGAATCCGGATATTCCCAGCGGTTCCGGCATGGGAACCGGCGAATGAATAACCTGCCAAGCCTTCAGCCCCGCAGCCAGAAGCAGCACCATGCTTGTTGCAATAACAACGCGCCTGGCCGGAGACATTGCGCCCGACCCAACCGCCGGAGTGCTGTATGAGAAGCCGTTTTCCTTCATCCGTAACGCCCTCTCTTTTGATGAGAACACCATAAATGCAAGGTCTCAGCGAACCTTGGCCTTGGGTCGCTGCTTCCCCACATACGCCAGGTAATCCTCGCGAAATTGGTACCGCGATCCGCCGTACTCAGCCGTCACCAAGAAGCGTCCCGTGGTTCTCCCTCGAACGTGGACCGCGTGGAATGCGACCCGAAGCCCTTTGCCGCCGTTGATGATGGAAGCAACCGCGTGCGTGGGGTCGGTCGATGTCGCGGAAACGATCCTGCCTTTCCCTATCTCCCCCGTTGCACTGGTGACGAGTTGCAGGTGCTTTACCACGGTGGAACCATAAGGAACGGCCCCGAAAAATACGCTGTCCGGCTCCATTTCCAACGGCCCGCGTACCTTGAAATTCACTGGTTCCGAAAAATGGTATCGCAGTTCCTTCCCCTTCTGGTAAAACGAAAAACGGAGCATATACGATTGGGATCCCAGAATGGCGAGATTTTTCGGAAGCAGAGTAAGCAACCAGTTATTCTTGCCTTTTTGGTTCAGGTCGAGGGCAAGGTCCGCGGCGTTGGCGGAGCACTTTAAGGAATCCCAAGGGGCCGGATAACCACCTCGCGTCACGGTTAACCGATATGGTATCGGCTTGGCGCCCGCAGTAGTGGACCCCAAGTTAAGGTAATAGGACTGCTCTGGATTGTCCTGAATCCCCGAGACTCGGATCATTCGGTGAACGGAATATAGAAACCTGTATTGCCGGAAGACTGAAGCGGAGCCTGTTCGGCCGTAGAGCACAGCTGTTACCATATAGGCTCCAGGAGTATGATGCGTTGTGAGCTTCAAATACAATGTCGCGGACTTTCCCGGCGGTATCACATCTGGCCGCAGATCACCGCCAAAGCATCCGCAGGAGGTGATAATCTTCGAGATATGCATTTTCGTCGAGCCATGGTTGGCGATTACCTGCTTTTCACTGATTATCCGACCCGGCAATTGTGGCCCTAGGTTCACTGTATGCGTAACGGATGGCGGCCCGCCAATGGGTGCGGCGGCGTTGTTGACGGCCCACGCTTTTGCGGCGACCAGAAAAAGCAGACCGAACAGGGCGGCTCCGAATGCGAGCGGGCGAACCACTGAACTTGGATCAGTTTTGTACTGATTTTCTGTAGGCATGGCAACACAACCTTTCCATGGAAAGCGGTATCTTACTTGTTTGAATTCCGCTCGCGCGGCGGGGCGGGGCTGGTGGTGGGGTAAACTGAAAAGAATTGGGCCTTACCGTCAGGAGACACCTCTTTTATGAAGCGTGCCAGCTTATAGTTAATGTTAAACTCCCCTGGCGGAATCGGCTGGTCAATTGAAACATTGGAAATGACAACCTTATTGCTCCAGCCCCCCCTACCTGGCCCCGGCATGTTTTTGGTCATGCCTTTTTCGTCAAACGCCACCGGCAGAAATATCTTTCGCCTTGATGGAAGGCGAAACGCCCGGTATTTAATATGACTAAGACGCATATAGTTCCCGGCGAGCTGCAAATAGTTTGCTGTCCAGCCAGTCACCAAAAGGTGGTGCATCCCACCGCCAATCGTAAACCTGACGTGCACGGAATAGTTCTGATATGCGCCCAATATGCAGCCATGCAGGCCGACACCCAAGCCTTTTTTCCCGCAGGGTGCAACCTCTCGGCAGCGGTCAAATATTGACTGAGGATTCCGCGTAAACCGCGCGAGATTAACCCACTGCATGTGCGGCGTACCAAGACGAGGCGGAAAAAATGGTGCCAATGGTACTAAAGGCATCAAGATGGGGTTTGGTGTAACGGGTACGCCGTGATGGATCGGGTGCGTAGGTTCAATGGTCATAAGAGCAGCAATACGGTTAAACATGCGGAAGTGTCTGCCGTTGTCGGTTACTAAGAAGTCAGAATCAGCTTGCGGGACAAATTGCTGAAAGTCGATACGGTATTTTATCCCGGCCCCCCAATATTCGTATCGCTGTGTGGAAGTCTCTGTCTTACCATTCGGTTTCGTAAACTTGTCGTGTCCCACGGCTAGAAAATGAATGGTTTTAATGTGCGTGTATTGACGAGCCTGCCAAAGCAGGGCTTGTGCAACAGAATTGGTTGGCGTTGTGGGAGACGTCGCGCGGGCACCGGAAACGCACAACAGCACCAAAATAACGATTGAACACAATAACATCCGCATGCTAGGTACTCCTTTTCCAAAGGTGGCGCCGTGATTCCCAATCGGCCATCACGGCACCGCCGCCATCATTTGTCATGGGCATTTTACACCAGTATCGGTATAAGGACCGCAGTAACTTAGGTTAGTACCATTAGTTGCGACCCCACACTGATTATCACCACTTTTGTAGCCACTTGAGCTCACTTCAACGGCGTCTTGGTTGTTGTCTGTCGTTGTGCAGGTGCTCGTGCTATTCGGGCAATACACAAGTATGCCACATTCACCGGCTTCCGTCGCGTAGTTCGCTGAAGCCAGCCCCTCATTCAGTGACCACGCAACTGCCCCCGCTGCGATACCGAGAGCCAATCCACAACTTAGTAAAACCTTACGTGTCCTCATGACAGGACTCCTCTTTATAAGCCCGGCCGAACACGCCACCGACACAGCGGCGCTCCAGCCTGGACGCAATTACTATTCTCCGTGGGGCGACGGATGACCTTTGCCAAGTCTGCGCAAGTACAACCGTATCGCCTTATAACCGTAGACGTACAAGAAAACCTTTTTAACATTCCACCGCAGTCCCTTCTCAATTTGCCGGGAGGTGAGAATTTGGCGCGACTTTTCCACCGCCTCCCAGTGATGAAAAAGCCCCAAGTGGTAATAGCATTTTTCCGTGATGGCCGCGGCGGCTGGATTTTTCGGCAATTTGCCGTAATGCGCCACGCACCAGCGCAGAACCGATAGATAAGCCTGCCGCTGATTGGCCGCCCAGGCGGCGGGGTTGCGGTGTTCGAGAACATTCAAGATTTGCAGAATCAGGCGGGCCGTGTGGTTGGTCGCAGTATTGCGGACGAGGACGTCCGCGCTCCGAATGCTCTGCCAGGCGGCCACCAAACGGGTGCGCAATTCCGCTCTTTGCTTTTCATGAGCTTGCCAGGCCCGGTGGCCGAAATAATAGGGCGCCGGATGCTCGGCCAATGGGTCCAGCATCGCCCCGGCCAGACAAGCGTCGAGCGAATAATTTCTCGCCACGCGAACAGCCAGCTTCATCGGCCCGCGCACCAGGAACCGTTTCCAGACCCCGCCCCAGAAATTCACCACCCGGCTCTGGGCCGCACCGCGCATATCCGCCAACGACGCTGTATTGACACGCCGGGGATTAAAAATAATGAAATGGTAAGACTTGGGCAGGGGAATCATGGAAATCGCGTAATCGCGGTTGCGGTTCGGCCCGGTGTGGCCATCCTTAGGGCGCGCTCAACAATAACTTGAACAAATTTTAATGACATGCGCGTACTCCAGTCGATATAGGGAAGATGGATGCACCATCACTCGGACGGATCCGGCGCAAGTACCGCCTCTTGAATGTCGA
>JAKBMM010000075.1 GCA_021831565.1 Planctomycetota bacterium | reverse complement strand
TTGAAGGTCAGTAATCGGCTACTCGCTACCGTAAACCTTCACCCTGCATCGTTCCACGGAGAATGGAATTACGCTATCCTGCCCGCTGACCACAGAAAGTGAGTCAGTTTATTTTGTCACGGGGCCTGAGAGTCCTGTGCGAGGTCATCGCGACGAAGCCCACGAACGGTCACTCCGCGGCGTTCACGGAGCTCAGCGCCCTCCTATTTTCCAAATTTACTGAACTTACAACCGCGAATTGCAGGTGGGAACCGGTCGCAGAGTGCCCACGTTCCATTTTTACCCGGCACGATCTACCGGCAATGTGGGATTTTGCAGAGGGCGTCCCCACGTCATCAGCTAGCGGAAGTTTCGATCAAACCCTCCAAAATATGCTCGAGACGCTGTCACAGATCGGGGCAGATTGGCGGCCGGGCCAGGTCCAGCAAGCGGACGCAAGAAGGTGGACGATGCCAAACGAAAGCGCAGCCATTTGGTTCACAGATCCTCCGTATTATGACGCAATTGCCTATGCCGACCTATCGGACTTTTTTTTCGTGTGGCTGAAGAGAGCCCTGCCACGTAATGCGCTGCTAAGGGACACCTTTGACCCGGAAAATCAACTCGTGCCCAAACGGCAGGAGTTAACCGTGACAACAACCGCAGGAGAAACAGAGGCTCCGAAAACGTGTGACGACTTCGAACGTGGTGTAGCCGACTCATTCGCGCAGGGCGTACGCATATCGCGAAAAGACGGCATCGGCTGCATCGTTTTCGCACACAAGACGACGGAAGGCTGGGAGTCGCTCCTCAGGGGCATGCTGACAGGGGGCTGGGTGGTGGTGGCCTCTTGGCCGGTTGCAACTGAAATGGGACACCGATTTAACGCACGCGACATTGCCGCCCTTGCTACGAGCGTCCATCTCATCTGCCGCCCGCGACCAGACGACGCACCTGTGGGCGACTGGGGCGAAGTTCTGCGCGAACTGCCCAAGCGCGTTGGCGACTGGATGGAACGGTTGCAAGGCGAGGGAATCCGCGGGGCAGACTTGGTATTTGCCTGCATCGGTCCGGCGCTGGAAATTTTCAGCCGCTACCGCAAGGTTGAAACCGCCGAGGGCCACGAAGTGAAATTGGCCGAATACTTGGAAAAAGTCTGGGAAGTCGTCGGCCGCACGGCATTGGAAAACGTGCTCGGATCCGCCGAAGCCAAGGCCCGCAACGGGGCGGCCGGGGCATTGGAAGAAGATGCCCGCCTGACGGCCCTATTTCTTTGGACGCTGCAAAGCACGGAACAGGGCAAAAACGGCAAAACCGATCCGAGTTGCGACCATAAGGAAGCGGATTGTTCCGACATCTCGGATGGGGAGGAGTCGGAGCCGGAGGAAGATGAGGTGGCAGGCAGGATGCCTGCGGTACAGGCCAAAACCGGCGGCTTCAGTCTGGCATTTGATGTGGCTCGCCGCTTCGCCCAGCCGCTGGGCGTAGACCTTTCCAAATGGGAGGGTCGGATCATTGAGACCAGTAAAGGTGTTGTCCGACTCATGGCCGTTGGTGAGCGTGCCAAACAGCTTTTCGGCGAGGAAGGCGCCGCGGCGGTTGGAAGTTGGCTGGAAGAGGACGGCGGCAAAAACCTTCAGCAGGCATTATTCCCGGAAATGGAAAAGAAACGAACGAAAAAGGCTCCCGCCAACCGTGGCCGGATTGTGACTGACAGAAGTGATTTGGAGATCAAAACAGAGCACGCGGCCACTACACTCGATCGCATTCACGCGGCGATGCTGCTCCAGGCGGGCGGGCAAACCAACGGCCTGCGAGCCCTGATTAAGGCCGAACAGGAGCGAGGTACGGACTTTCTCCGGCTGGCCAATGCGCTTTCTGCGCTTTATCCTTCTGACAGCGAAGAAAAACGATTGCTGGACGCCATGCTACTGGCGGCGCCAAGGTGACGATTCACCGCAGAGGCGCGGAGCACGCAGAGGAGAATTAGTGAAGGAACTGACCGAGAAAATCATCGGCGCGGCAATTGAGGTTCACAAGACGATTGGGCCGGGGTTGCTGGAATCCGCCTATGAAGAATGTCTGGCCCAGGAAATGAAGATGCGCAGTCTGAGCTTTCAGCGTCAGTTTCCGCTTCCTGTCGCTTATAAAGGCGCTATGTTGGACTGCGGGTATCGGCTGGATTTTGTCGTTGAAAAGGCCGTAGTCCTGGAACTCAAAACCATCGATGCGTTTGCACCTATCCATGAAGCTCAGTTGTTGACCTATTTGAAACTTGGTGCTTGGACTGTCGGTCTATTGATCAACTTCAATATCCCGGTTCTCAAAAACGGCATAAAACGCGTCGTTCTCAACTATAACGAAACCTCTGCGTTCTCTGCGCCTCCGCGGTGAAAGGATTTCTTGTGGAACCCTGGTATAAAATCGCCACCCCGCGAAAAGAAGTCCGCGAAGGCCGCTCGTTCAACCCGGATGAGTTTGCCATCCATCTGGAGCAGGTCATCGGCAAGACCGCACCGGAAGACTACCGCGATCCCAAGCAATTTTTCGCCCGCACATGCTTTACGCGGGCGCTGCGCGAACATGCGGGCATGGTGCTCCGCCGGCTTTCCGGCCAGACCGCCAACACCGCCCCGGTGATGACGCTGATAACCCAGTTCGGCGGCGGCAAAACCCACACGCTGGCGGCGCTTTATCACCTGACGACCAGCGGGGCCAAAGCGGCTGATTATCCCGGCGTTGGTGAGCTACTTGGCCAAGCTGGTCTGCCCGCCGTTCCCGAGGCGCGAGTGGCCGCGTTCGTCGGCAACGCTTGGGATCCCAAAGAAGGCCGTGAAACACCGTGGATTGATATTGCCCGGCAACTGGCCGGCGAAAAAGGCGTTGCCGAGCTTGGCCCATCCGCCAAAACCACGCCGCCGGGCACCGAGGCGCTTAACCGCGTATTCCAGGCGGCCAATGCCCCGGTGCTGCTGCTGTTTGATGAGGTTCTCAATTTTCTCAACCGCCACCGCGGCATGGCCGATCAATTCCACGCTTTTATACAGAATCTGACAGTAGCCACCACTGGCACTACGCGCGGCGCGGCGGTTATCAGCCTACCGCGAAGCCAGGTGGAAATGACCGAATGGGACATGCAGTGGCAGGACAAGATCACCAAGGTTGTCCGGCGGGTGGCCAAGGACCTGATCGCCAATGATGAGGCGGAAATCAGCGAAGTCGTGCGGCGCCGGCTCTTTGAAGAGCCGGAAACTGAAGATGCCCGTGCAACCTTCGAGCGCTCTCAAGAACAGTTTCATCGACCCTTCCGAATCGATCCCGTTGGTGCTGGAGATGCCCGCAAGGCCCTTGAGCGTGCCAGGAAAAGTGTTTCCAGGATTTATGCCGATTGGTGCTTTGAACGGCGGGCTCAACTGCCGCCGGAATGGACGGCGGTGGACACGACGGCCACCGAAGCCAGGGCCAGAGAATATCTGCGGAGCAGGTTTGAAGTCTGTTATCCATTCCATCCGGCGACGCTTTCGGTCTTCCAGCGGAAATGGCAGGCTCTTTCGCAATATCAGCAGACACGCGGCACACTGGCCATGCTGGCCCAGTGGATTTCCTGGGCGTACCGGACCGGTTTTACCGAGGCCCGCCGCGAGCCGCTGATTACCCTTGGCTCCGCACCACTGGAAGCGCCGGAGTTTCGCGGTGTGGTGCTCGGCCAATTGGGCGAATCACGCCTGATGGCGGCGATTGACGCGGACATCGCCGGCATGCACTCCCATGCCCGGGCGCTGGATACCGACACCAAGGGCGCGCTCAAGAACATACATCGACGGGTTGGAACGGCGGTGCTGTTCGAATCTTCCGGCGGCCAGATCGACAAAGTCGCCCATCTGCCCGAATTGCGTTTCGCGCTCGGCGAGCCGGAAGTGGATACAACCACCGTGGATAACGCGGCATTGGCCCTGGAAGCCAAGTCGTATTTTATCCGCAAAATCGGCTCGGACGGATTCAAGATCAGCCATCAGCCCACGATGAAAAAGGTTGTCAGTGACCGGCGGGCATCGCTGGACGAGGAATCGGAAATCAAACCCGCGATGCGGAAGCTGATCGAGGAGCAATTCCGGCGGGGGGCGGGTACACCCTTTATTCTGTTTCCGGAGGATGGCGCAGCCGTTCCGGACAATCCGAAGCTTACGTTGGTAATTCTGGACCCGGCCTGCGAATGGGCCGGTCAGCCTGGACTACGCCAGCAGATTGCCGATTGGACCAAACTGCGGGGCAAAAGCCCGCGTCTATATCCGGCCGCAATCGTCTGGTGTTTGAAAAAGCCAGGCCGCGACCTGCGCGAAAGTGTTGAAATGTGGCTAGCCTGGAAGCGAGTGGAGCGGGAAATCGCCGACGGCACATTGGGTGCTGATTTCGATCAGACCGACCGGGCCGAGATTCGTGGCAAGCTCGCCGATGTTGAAGAAGCGGCTAAACAGGAAGTCTGGGGAGGTTATCGCTTCGCGGTCATCGCTGACGCGAAGGAACCAGACGGCTTGGCGGTCATCGACCTCGGCGCGGGGCACTCATCCAGTGGTGAGACGCTCGGTGGCCGGGTCATCACCGCGCTGAAATCCAAAGCGCTTTTGAACGAATCGGTTGGCGCCGGCTACATCGAGCGTAACTGGCCGCCGGCGCTCAAAGACGCCGGCGCGTGGCCGTTGGCAAGCCTGCGGCAAAGTTTTCTTAATGGGTCGCTGACACGTCTATTGGACCCTGATACGGCGTTGCGCGACAAAATTGTGGAATTTGTGGCCAACGGCGATTTTGGGTTCGCATCGGGCCTCCAGCCTAACGGCAGCTTCGAGCATGTCTGGTATGGCCAAGCCATGTCACCAGATGAGGTAGCTTTCGATACCGGTGTGTTTCTGCTGACTAAAGCAAAGGCGTGCAGTCTGAAAAACCTGACGAAACCGGAGGAAGTGTCGGGGGCTGGGGTACTCTCTGCCAGCTTGTCTGCACCTCTAACGGGTGACGGCGAGTCTGAAACCGGCAGTCAAATGTTACCAACGGCGATACAAGAACCCGCCGTGGCGAAAGCCACGCGGACTTACCGTATTGTCGGCCACGTTCCGCTGGAACTCTGGAATCGTCTTGGGACGAAGATACTGCCCAAGCTTCGAGCCGGAACGGATTTGCGGGTTGGCATCGAATTCAGCGTCGCGGTGGAGGGCGACATGGCCAGTACGTTTGAATCGGATATCCGCCAAATCCTCGACGACCTCGGCCTGACAAGCCAGGTGCGGGTGGAATAGAAGGGGGGTATCCACTGCTCTTGACCAGCGCCAAAACCGCCAACTTGATATGCTCAGGCAGCGATTGCCAGCGATTTGCGATCAGGGTAAAATCGGAATCCGGCTGAAATACTGCGCTTTTTGCTGCGCCTGGTTTTGAAACAGGCGGATTTGTGGGCGTTTCAAAGGTGTGTTCGTGTCCTGCCGCGCCCAAGTATGTCGACGAAAGGTATTCGGTATTTCCCGTTTCTGAAAATCGGCAATAGTCGAGCTTATAGCCAGGGAGACGGAGAAAAAATATAATTCTGGTTGCTTTGGTAGAAAGTTAGCATTTTGTTAATATCTCATGCCGGACGGTTTCTTAAGGCGAAAACACGTTCCCAATCGGGTACATTCAATATTCTTGAGAAAATTTTGCCTCCATAATATATTTATTTGCATCGTCTCCATTTTCATAACATCATGTAAAACCGTTGGTTAAGAATACCATGTCTGGATAGATGCAGGAAATTTATGAATATTTCTCCGGATTTTTCTTGACATTAGTCGTATTATGGTTATTATTAAAGCAGTGTCAGTGCCAGCGTGCACAGAGTTTATAGTAGCGTTCAGGAGTGAGATGCTCCCTTCGGCCGCGCAAGAGCTCCGAAATCGCATCCTATGCGAGTGGGCGGCTATTGGAGGGCCTAGCGCCTAACAACACGAGTTAAGGTGTGCGCAACAATGATGTTCGGTGCGCAAGAAGTATTTCGGATTGCCTGGGGCGATACGAAAGAGTGGATTCATGTAGGAGTTTCAACATGACAAAAAATCTACTGAAAATCCTATGCCTGGCGGGGGGGGCCGCGTTGCTTCTGCCGGCCAGCGCCAAAGCCAACTTTGAACTTGAGCTGGCCGTGCCGCCGACCACCGGCGGAGGTTCCTTGGTGAACGTGGCGACCACGTCAACCAACTCTTTGTTCTATTCATTCACCGGGGCGAATACCTTCGGCGGCTTTTCGGGCGCCGTAAGCGCCCGGACCAACAATCCCGGCAGCAGTTCGTCGGCTTACTTCTCCTTTGGCACAATCAACTTGACCAATACCAATTCGACAACAGCCAGCATAGAACTGCTCCTGGGAGATACCGGTTTTACGGGCCCCGGCGTCAATCCCGCCACCTTGACCCTTGCCCAAAGCGGCGGCGGTGAACTCACCAACGGCACTCTCACCATGACCATGCAGAGCTTCGCGGATCCGAATAACGGCCAGAATACAATATCCGGAACGGGCGTCGCCGCGACACCCGTAAGCTCGGCGTTGTTGACAAACAACACCACCAGCCCCGTATCTTTCACTCTTTCACCGAATACGCCCAGTACGACGCTCAATAAGACACAGTCACTCTATTCGCTCACGAATATGGTGGACATTACGTTATCGCCTGGGGCAGGTGTAAGGTTCGGTCAGCTCAACGACAATGGAACCACGCTGACCGAGAACCCGCAGGGATCGATTCCCGAACCGGCCACTTTGGCTCTGCTGGGCGCCGGTTCGCTGGCCCTGTTACGCCGGCGGCGTTTGGCGGCGGGGCATGGAAAAGTCGTGTGATCGAGATTACGGCCTTATTCCCAATATCTTGATACCGGGAATAAGTGGTAAGTAATTTTACCCAGCCCCTTTTTGCAAGGGAGATTTTTATGCGGTTCAAAATTCTCGGATCAATGGTTCTCGCCGCGGCCGCTACAGGTTTGGCCGCTTCAGCCGCCCAGGCGAACTTTGTGGCGCAGTTCAGCGCTGATGGTGGCCCCATCACCAGCTTCACGGGCAGCGGCGGTTACATTAGCCAGTCGAATTTTACGGTTGGCTCTTTTTCCATTGGCAACTATACCGCCCAATCCGATTCCGGCACTTCGCAGTCGCCGCAAATCAGCGCTTTCGCCGTGAATGTTACCAATACTAACCCGTCAACGGTTACCGATGTGCTTGACATCAATTTATGGGACACGGGCTTTGCACCGTCCGGTTCCCCGTTGACCCTGGCTGGTTCCGGCAGCGTAACATTCAACGTTGCCATCAAAGGTGACTCCGCCACGTTTATCAGCGGTGCCGATCCGGCCGACGGCCAATTCTCTCTGAACCCGCCGGGGCCGCCGGTGCAGACGGCTTCATCAACCGCGACCTATCCAGGCGGCACTGTTCCCGTCACCATACCCTTGGATCAGCAAACAACCACGTTCAGCCCCAATGGAACCAATCCATTTTCCATGGGCAATAACTTGGAATTGAGCTTGGCGGGCGGTTCGAACGTCACACTCAGCTACACCACCACCGCCGTACCCGAACCAGCCACGGTGGCGCTGCTGGCTGTGGGCGGGCTCGGATTGCTGGTACGCCGGAGAAAGAGTAGAGAGTTGAAAGTAGAGCCGCGGCGACGCCGCTAACCCTGTTTTTGCACCGCGGAGGAATCAGAGGAACGCCGAGGGTAGAAGTGGCTGGTTAAGAAGCTATAAACCTCCGCGATCCCCTGCGTCCTTTGCGGCTGCGCCGCGAGAAAGGTGAACAGGTGACAGTAGAGCCCAACCAAGGAAAATGGTGTTTAACGGGTCAGCCTGCTGACCGTGTCACCAATAAACCGTCTCGGCGGTGAAATGTTCGGGCTAATGTAGTGCCGCACAAGAGAGTGGGAAAGTACAGCTCCGGCGCGCCGCGCTAAATCTGCTGGTCTGTCGGCCGTACCGGGGCATATACCGCACGTGCTTATTGTTGAGACATTGTCAGCGGGCAGGTGAAAACCGGCCAGGGAGGTGCGGGTCAAAACCGGCCAGTTATTGCGCTTCCTATATACGTCATCCGTCGCGTTCCCGTCAAGTAGTTGGCCAGGCGTTTGTCAGGTAGCGTTAGCCGCCGGGGCGGCCGCGCCCTTCTTTGGTGCCGTCGAGGGCGGCGGCTTGCCGGCCCGATCCTT
>JAKBMM010000033.1 GCA_021831565.1 Planctomycetota bacterium | reverse complement strand
CACGGGCACGGCGCATTTCTTCCGATTTTCGGTTGCGTATTGACGATCGTGGCGACCGGTTCCTCATCCTCCGCGGTTGGGTCCGGTGCCTGGTCGTCCCGCCCCGCGGGGAGTTGATCCGGCATATCGCCGGCCTCCACGCCGTAGGATTCGTGGGCGTCGAACAGGGCTTCCTGGTCGGCGTAGACGTCACGCATGTCGGAGAACGAAGCGATCCGCACGCGGAAGATTACGTCGGTGATCTTGTCGCGCAGGACGCGCAGAAATTCGTCAAAGAGCCGCGAGCCTTCCCGCTTGTATTCGATGACCGGGTCGCGCTGGGCGATTCCGCGCAGACCGATCGAGTCGCGCAACTGGTCCATCGCGTACAGGTGATCCTTCCAGGCCACGTCAAAAATCTGCAGGAGCACGTTGCGTTCGAGTTCGGTAAGTTCGCGGCGCAGGAAAGCGTGCGCCAACTCCCGGATGCGCTCGCACCGCTCCGGCTCCGGTTCTTCTTCAAACTCGTCCGGCTGCGCCTGCGTGATAAAGCGTTCGCCCACCCAGGCCGCGAGTTGTTTGGACTCGGGCAGCCGGTGGACGGCGGCGGCGATTTGCCGATCAATCTCTTCGTTGGCCTGGCGGGAAATATCCACCAGCCGGGCGTGGAGTTTCTCCGGCGAAAGCGCCCGAATTTCTTCACCGGTGATGGTCTGGGCGTATTTCGCCTTCACCCAGGCCGCGAGTTGTTCGGAGGCGTACACATTCTGCGTGCCGCCGGCGCCGAGGGTCGCTTCCAGCGCATATTCGACGGGGTACTCAATCTCCCGCCGCTGGTAGAGTCGCCGGGCCTGGTCCAGAATCAGGGCCACGGCCTGATCAGCGGTTTTGCCGGTCAAATCCTCCGGTGGAATGGCCAGATCGAATTTATCCGCCGCCCACTGGGCCAGTTGCTTTTCGGCGTAACGGGGTTCCAGATAGCGGCTGATCGGGCCGCAATCCTTTTGATCGATCTGATCCAGGGCTTTTTCCACCAGCGTCTCGGCGATGTGTTCGCGGTCCAGTTGCTTGAGTTGGGCCTGGCTCACCTGCACCTTGAACTGGCTCATCACCCAGGAGGCAAGGCCGGCGTAGTCCCAGTCCTCCGCCTGGGCGTCCGGGTCCATGAACTCCGAAAGAGATGTATGGATATTGGTGCGAGCCTCCTCCCGCGCCCGATCCTTGATCGTCATTTCCAGCACGGCCAGCTCGGTGTCGCGCAGGTCCGCTGGATCAATCACGGTGTTGAAATTCGTCCGCGTCCATTGGGCTATGCAGGTGGGTACATAATCGCGGTGCAGGTAGTGTTCCACCGAATCGCGCACGGAATCCCCGATGGTTTCAAATATAATCTCCCGGAGATTGCGGCCCTCCAGAATTCCCTGGCGCGTCTTGTAAAAATAATTCCGCTGATATTCGCGGACTTCGTCGTATTCCAGCAGGTTTTTGCGAATGCCGAAATTCCGCTCCTCCACCTTCTTCTGTGCCCGCTCCACGGCCTTGGACACCCAGCGGTGCTCAATCGCCTCATCCTCCTTCATGCCCAGGCGCTGAATCGCCTTGAGCATGAAATCGCCCGCGAAAAGCTTCATCAAATCATCTTCCAGGCTCAGGTAAAACCGCGACATGCCCGGATCACCCTGGCGGCCCGAACGGCCACGCAACTGGTTGTCGATGCGCCGCGCCTCGTGCCGCTCGGTTCCCAGTACGAACAACCCGCCCGCTTCCGTTACGCCCGGCCCGAGCGAAATATCCGTACCGCGCCCGGCCATGTTCGTGGCGATGGTCACCGCCCCCACCGTCCGGCCCGCCTTGTTGACGTACTGCCGGCCGGCCTTGGCGACGATTTCCGCCTCGCGCTCGTGGTTCTTGGCATTGAGCACTTCGTGGGCGATTCCATACCGCTGTGTGAGCATTTCGGATAGCTTTTCCGATTTTTCCACGCTGGTCGTGCCGACCAGCACCGGCTGAGCGCGATCGGAAATTTCCTTAATGCCTTCCACAATGGAGTTCCACTTGGCTTTTTCCGACAGGTAAATCAGATCGTCCTGGTCCTGGCGGACCAGTGGCTTGTTGGTGGGTATGGTCACCACGTCCAGCTTGTAAATTTTGCTGAATTCCTCCGCTTCGGTCATCGCCGTGCCGGTCATGCCCGCGATTCGCCGGTACAGCTTGAAGAAATTCTGCAATGTGATGGTCGCCATGGTCTGCGTTTCCGGCTTGACCCGCACACGTTCCTTCGCTTCCACCGCCTGGTGCAGGCCGTCGCTCCACTGCCGGCCCACCATCAGCCGGCCGGTGAACTCATCCACGATAATCACTTCGCCCTTCTGCACCACGTAGTCACGGTCCTTTTCATAAACGACATGGGCGCGCAGGCTCTGTTCGAGCAGATGCGGCCAATCCATGTTGTTACCGACGTAAAACGAGCCGACGCCGGCGAACTCCTGGGCCTGCCGGACGCCCTCGTGCGTCAGATGCACCGATTTGCGGTCCAGTTCGACTTCATACATCTGCACCTGCGCGGCAAGGCGCTGCTGGGCTTCCTGGAGTTCCGCGTCGCCCTCCTGCATCAGGCGCTCCAGGGCGGCGGTTCTGGCGGTGTCGCCATGCACGTTTTTCAATTCGCCCTCGGCCCCCTTGATTTTCCGCCGGCAACGCTCCACATCGTTGTTGGCCTGCTCCCAGGGACGTTGCGCCTGGATGAGTTTGCGCGCCACGTCGTCGGCGGCGCGGTAGCGCGGCGAGTCGTCGTGCGCCGGGCCGCTGATAATCAGCGGCGTGCGGGCCTCATCGATCAGAATGCTGTCCACCTCATCCACAATGACATAATCCAGAGGCCCCTGCACCTGTTCCTCCAGCGACTGTTTCATATTGTCGCGGAGATAGTCGAAACCGAATTCGCTGTTGGTTCCGTAGGTGACGGTGCACTGGTAGGCCGGCTGGCGCTGATCGTTTTCCATGTGCGCCTGGATGAATCCTACCGACATGCCCAGCGCGTGAAACGCCGGCGCCACCCAGGCCGCGTCGCGCCGCACCAGGTAATCGTTCACGGTCACCACGTGACAATGGGCGCCGGTCAAACCCATCAGAAAACAAGCCAGCGGCGCCACGAAAGTTTTTCCTTCGCCGGTCGCCATTTCCGCGATTTTGCCTTCGTAAAGAACCATGCCGCCGATCAACTGCACGTCGAACGGCCTGGCCCGGTAAGGCGGGCGATCGGGCGACGTGGCGGCGCGGATGGCCTCGTAAAGCGCCGGTGAAATTTCCACAAATCGCCAGTCGTGCTCCTGGAGGCACCGCGCCTTGACTTGCTGGTAAAGCGGCTGCGCCTCCGGAGCGAGCTTGCCCGGATCGAAATTCATCGCCGGGTTAAAGGCGTTTCGCAGGCCGACGTGCCGGTCCATCGCCTCGCGCATCAAGGCGAACGCCTCGGGCAAAACATGCCAGTCGTTTTCGCCGCCGGCGAGGCGCGCCCGCAACTGGGCCGCCGCCGCCCGCATTTGCTCATCCGTCAACACCCGAATGCCCGGTTCGAGTGCATTGATCTGTTCCACGCGTTTGCGATAACCCTTGAGAAGTCGCTCGTTCCGCGAGCCGAAAACCGCCGTTAAGGATTTATGAAAAAGCTGGGCAACCATGAATGTCCCCGTTATCGCCAGTGAAAATAACGATATGATTCTAGCAGTTTATCCGCCCTGGCTCTACAGCATTCTTGTCCCATAGACACACGCCCCACGGACAAGACCGAGCCGGGATTGCCGATTTCCGAATGTATGGACTTGTCCAAGGCGAACAAATATAATTCTATGATGTGGGTGGAACGTAACCGGCCGTCCACGGCAATAATTAAGGTGGAATAGACGCTTAACGAGGTTGGCGCATCAGCATAGAAGAAATCGAACCATCCCGACGGAGTTGGTCCATTACCGGTAGCGAAGCCTCGCCGTCCATGGCTGTGGAGAAAGGCTCCGCTTCCGGTGCGACCGCCGGCCCATCCGCGGATTCACCGGTGGATTCTCAGACAGGCCGCCACTCCGCACAGGGACGGCCGCGGCGCCGCCGCGGCGGTCGGGGGCGCGGGCGGCGCGGACGCGGCCCAGGGGGGAGCAGGTCCCAGAATCAATCGGTATCCGTCGTACCGCAGGCAACCGGTCCCACGGGAGAATCCCGGTCAACACGAGAATCATCGGTACGGGAAACTCCTGCGCGCCCGCCGGTGGCGTCGACTGTGATTGCGGAACCGCATGTCGTTCCCGCACCGGATGAATCCGCAAGCGCGGTGTGGAAACCCGTCGATCATCCCGTTACGTCGGCAGATAAGCCGCAAATCGTCAGCGGGGAGACTTTGACGCATCGTCCCGGCGCGGGAAGAGTCGTGGCGCGGGCCGCTCCGGGAACGACACGCCACTTTGGCCGTCGCTCGTTTGGAGGGGGCGGTCGCGTTCGCCATCAGTTTCGTCCCAGCACCGTACCTCCTGCCGGCGAACCTCCGGTGGTTCCCGGGGTTCCCGCGCGGCCGCCCGGTTCGGACCTGAATCCAAAGGTTCCGTCCGAGGTGGAATCGCGGCCGGTAACAGGTGTGCGCGAAAACGCCACCGCCCCAACTTTGCCGAATACCATCAATCCAACCGCTCCCGTGGACAATGAGGGAATTTTTGAGCCGGCCATGGAAGTCGGCTTGTATTCTCACGAGGGAAGCGTACCGGCGCCGGACCCGCCGGTATTGGCAACCAACGATACGCCCGCAGTAGCCCCGGCCGGTGCAGCGGACGCGATTTCCGCGGCGCAAGAGAGCGCGATCGAACCCGCCCGCGGCCGTCAGCAAGGCCCGCCGCGACAAATGCTCATCAATGCGCAGGAAAAAGACGAAGTCCGCATCGCCGTCATTTGCCAGGGGCGGCTCGAAGAACTTTACGTCGAACGAACCAGCACGGAATTACACGTCGGCAATATCTATAAGGGCCGGGTGCTCAACGTGGAGCCGTCCATTCAAGCGGCATTTATTGACTTCGGTATTGGCCGGAACGGCTTTCTGCACATCAGCGATCTGCACCCGCAATATTTTCCCGGCCATGCCGGTCGTGCGGGGCGTCCCGCCACCGGCGCGCATAAACCTGCCGCCGGAGAATCCCCTGACAATACGGCGCCGTCCGGTGATGACGAACGGGAAGCCCCGGAGGGCGTCTACGGCGACATATACCCGCAACTGGCCGATGAACTGCTGGAAGCCGCGGACCTGCGGGTCGATCAGGACCACATTTTGCCCATGGAAAAGGTTGGTCGTAAAACACCGCGCCACAGTCGCCCGCCTATTCAGCAGTGCCTGCGGCGCGGGCAGGAAATCATCGTCCAGGTCACTAAGGAAGGTATTGGCAACAAAGGACCCACGCTCACCAGCTACATCAGCGTACCGGGGCGCTACCTCGTGATGATGCCCGGCATGAGCCAACTTGGTGTATCCCGTAAGATTGAGAATATCGACCAGCGTCGCGCCTTGAAAAAAATACTCCAGGAACTCGATCCGCCGCACAATCTCGGTTTTATCATCCGCACGGCGGGCATCGACCGGACTCGCCGGGAACTCCAGCAGGATCTGCATTATCTGGTACGGCTGTGGAAACGCATCGCTCATCGGCTGGAAACTCTGCCCGCTCCGGTGGAGCTTTATCAGGAAAGCGATCTGGTGATCCGCACCATTCGTGATCTGGTTGTCCACGACATGGACCGAATTCTGGTGGATGACGCCGCCGTCGCCGAGCGGGTTCGCGAATTTTTATCGATCGTCAGCCCGCGCTCGGCGGAAATGGTAAGTGTATATTCCGACGCCCTGCCGCTGTTCCAGCGCCACAACGTGGAGCAGGAAATTGAAAAGATCAACGCCCGCCGGGTGGAAATGTCCAACGGCGGCTCGCTGGTGATTGACTCCACCGAGGCTCTCGTCGCCATTGACGTGAATTCCGGCCGTTATCGCGAACACCGCGATGCCGAGCTTACCTCTTACAACATCAACAAAGACGCCGTCCAGGAGATTTGCCGGCAACTGCGGCTTCGAGACCTCGGCGGCGTGATCGTGATCGACTTAATCGACATGCGCGAGGATCGCCACAAGCGCGATATTGAACGTTTGCTGCGGGATCAGCTCAAGCAGGACCGCGCCAAAACCAAAGTGCTGCGGATGAGCCAGTTCTGCATGATTGAGATGACCCGTCAACGCGTCAAACCGAGCCTCAAACGCGGCATTTACCAGGATTGCCCGTATTGCCACGGCGCCGCGCTGATTAAAAACCCGGAAAGCGTTTCGCTGGACGTGCTCCGCCGCCTGGCCGCCGGGGCGTTGCACCGCGACGCGGTTCGTATTGAAGCGCGGGTTCATTCATCGGTCGCCGCGTATCTTCTCAACCGCAAACGCCGGCGGCTCGTCGAACTGGAGAACACGATTAACAAACAGATTCACGTGCTCTCCGACCCCGCTTTGCCGGGCGACGCCGTGCTGATGGAAGTTTACGATACCCGGGGAAATCTGCTCAACGTCAAGTTGTAGCCGAAACAGCGGCGGGTTGCGGGGTCATCCGCGCCGCGGCCGGACCGGTTCTCGAAAATAATTCCTGCTGCGGGAACACGCCGGCCGCGCCAAAAAGCAATTCCGCTCTTAGCCCCCGGAATTGTGCGGCGCTTCACGAGCTTGCTCTTGGAACCTTGGTTCCAGATTCCGCATCCGGCGGAACTTTTGAGAAATACTCCTGCGGTGAACCGGGTCCGCGCCAGAGAAGAGACAGACCGGAAAAAACGGAGCGCAAATCTTCTTCGGCCTGTGGAGTCATTACAATTTTCCGGCGAAGGTCCAGGATGGTTCTAAGCGCCGGCTGTTGGCTTTCATCGAGCAAATCCATTTTCACCGCTACGCGACCGCCGGCGTGCCGGCGTAGAACCTGGTCGAGTTTATCCACCGCGGTTGGCTCCATGGCCGAAGCCGGGGCGACCAACACCACTTCACTGGCGAGCTTTTCGACAATTTGGCGCGGCGTGAATATTTCAGTAACGCGGAAACACGGCTGTTCACGCGACCGGTCCACGGCGCCGCGGAAAAACAGGATCGCCTCCGGCGCCAATTGGCCGGCGTATCGCTGGTATTCGTTGGAAAAAACCAGCGCCTTGAGCGTGCCGTGCAGGTCTTCGATAATCAGGGTCGCCCATTTCTGGCCGGCCCGCGCTCCCGTGCGGGCGATCATCAGATTGACTTTGGAAATCAGACCGCCAACGATGCCCTCCCGGCGATCCGGCGCTTCCAAAATAGTCTGACTATCCAGCGTGGTGAAATGGACCAGCACGTTTTCCACGTCGCGCAGCGGATGGCTTGTGACGTAAAAGCCCAGCGCGGCCTTTTCATGGGTCATTTTCTGGGAGGACGTCCATTCCGGCGCCGCTGGCAGCTTGAAATCAACCCTCGCTGCGGGGCCACCGCCGCCAAAGAGGCTTTCCTGACCCGCGCGCCGCGCTTCCTGCGCCGCTCCTCCCACTTGGACGGCGTGTTCCACCGCGGCCAGAACGGCGGCACGGTTGGCATGCAGCGAATCAAATGCGCCGCATTTAATCAGCGCCTCCAGAACCGATTTGTTGACCACCCGCAGATCCACCCGTTCGCAGAAATCATGGAGACTGGTGAACGGTTTGCCGGCGCCGCCAGCCGAATCGCCCCGCGCCGCCAGGATCGCCTCAACCGCCTTTTCGCCCACTCCCTTGACCGCGGCTAGGCCGAAGCGGATGGTTCCTTCCACCACGCTGAAATCGGCGATGCTTTTATTGATGTCCGGCGGCAGAATGGCAATGCCTACGCGCCCGTCGGCTCGTGGCAGGAAACGGCATTCCTCAATGTATTCGGTGGTTTTGGATTGATCGGTCATTTCAAAGGTGAGCAGGGCGGCCATGTATTGCAGCGGAAAGTAGGTTTTCAGGTACGCCGTCTCAAACGCCACGTGGGCGTAGCGGGTGGAATGGCTTTTGTTAAAACCGTACTTGCCGAATTCTTCGATCAGAGCGAATATTCGTCCGGCCGATTCCCGATCAATGCCGTTGCCGGCGGCGCCGTCAATGAAATGCTGCCTTTCCGCCGCGATGACGGCGGTGTGTTTTTTGCTGATGGCCTTGATAATCTTGTAGGCTCGGGCCAGCGGAATATTGCCAAGCTGGTTGAATATCCGCATCACCTGTTCCTGGTACACCATGATGCCGTAGGTTTCCGACAGGATTTTGTCCATGATCGGGTGAACCTCTGGAACCTGCTGGCGCGAATGCTTGCGGGCGCAATAATCGGGAATCAATTCCATCGGGCCAGGACGAAACAGGGCATTGGCGGCGATCAGGTCCTCAATGCGGTCGGGTTTCATCCGGATCAGCAGCTCGCGCATACCCGGCGATTCAAACTGAAAAACACCCTTCGTCCGACCCTTCTGGAAAATGTGCCGGTAGATCCGCGGATCGGCCAGATCGATTTTCTCCAGGTCGATGCGACCGGGGCGACCCTGCAGGACCGGATGAGGGACCGCGATGGGAGAATCTTCCCCGCCCTGCTTGTCGTCCCACGTGTGGCGCGGAGGCAAACCACCGGCGAAGTCTTTTTCGATCAGTTGCAGCGCCCGTTCCAGAATGGTCAGCGTGCGCAGGCCTAAAAAGTCTATTTTCAGCAGGCCGGCCTTTTCACACGTCGGCCCATCCCACTGCGTCATGACGTCGGTCCCATTTTTGTACAGCGGAACCACCTGATCGATCGGTTTGTCGCAGACGATCACGCCCGCGGCGTGCATGCCGGCGTTGCGGCACAGGCCTTCCAGGCGCCGGGCTATGTCAATCAATCGTGTGACATTGGGATCTTCCTGGTAAAGTTTTTTAAGATCGGCCGTCTGCAAGGCGCTTTCCAGTGTTACGCCTATGCCACCGGGAATCAGCTTGGTAATTCTGTCCACTTCCGGCAGGGGCATGCCCAGCACGCGCCCGACGTCCTTAATGGCCGCCTTGGCCCCCAGCGTGGAAAAAGTGATGATCTGCGATACATTGCCGTATTTTTGCCGGACGTATTCAATAACTTTCGCCCGGCCTTCCTGGCAGATGTCAATGTCGATGTCGGGCATTTCCGAACGGCTCGGGTCCATGAACCGCTCGAAAAGCAGGTCGTAGCGGATAGGATCCACGTCGCAGAGTTCCAGCGCGTAACCCACCAGCGTGCCCACACCCGAACCCCTGGCGCCGACCGGTATGCCGTTCTGCCGGGCGTAATTGCAGAAGTCCCATACGATCAGAAAGTAGCTGGAAAAGCCCTTATCCTGGATAACTTTGAGCTCCTGCTCCAATCGCCGGTGAAGTATGTCGTTGAACCGGCCATAGCGCCGGCTGACTCCCTGCTCGCACAACTGCCGAAGATAATCGTCGGCCGTGGTTGGCCGGTTGGTTTTCGTATCGGCCGGCGGCGTGAAAACGGGGGCGTGGCGCCGGGAAAAATCGAGATCCAGGTCGCACATTTCGGCGATTTTCAGGGTATTGTCGCAGGCTTCGGGCATGTCCTTGAAAACAGCCCGCATTTCCCGCGCGCTTTTCAGGTAAAGCTGGCGGGAATAGCGTAAGCGGTCCTTCGCGTCGAGCGTTTTGCCCATGCTGATGCAGCAAAGCACGTCGTGCGCGTCGTAATCTTCCTTCAGCAGGTAGTGGTAATCGTTGGTGGCCACCACCGGGCAACCGGCGCGGCGGGCCACCTCCATGAGCCGCGGAAGCTGTTCAATCTGGACCGGATCTTCGTGGTTCTGCAATTCCACAAAAAAATTATCACCGAACATTTCCTTGTACTGTCCCGCCACGCCTACGGCGGCGGATAAGTCGTTGCGCGTCAGGCACGCGGCTATTTCCGTGCCTAGGTGGCCGTTGATGACCACCAACCCCTCGGCGTAGCGGGCCAATAGCTCCTTGTCCACGCGGGGGCGGTAGTAGAAACCTTCCAGGTAGGCCAGGCTGGCCAGTTTGAGCAGATTTCGGTAACCAGCCTGATTTTTCGCCAGCACCACCAGATGATAGGCGGCATCGCCGATGCCATGGGCATCTCTATCAAAACGGGAACCGGGCGCGACATACAATTCGCAGCCGATGATCGGTTTGAGGCCGGCTGTCTTCGCTTCCTGATGGAACTCCACCAGTCCGAAAAGGTTTCCGTGATCGGTTAGCGCCAGGGCGGGCATGCCCAGTTCGACGGCCCTTCGGCATAGTGCGGGGATTGTAGCGCCGCCATCAAGCAGGGAATAATGCGAATGACCGTGCAAATGAACAAAAGAATCATTTTGATTCGACATGCGTGCGCCTCCCTGCTCGGAAAATAATCCGCTATTGAGATGAATTCTTACGGCGCCGCGAGTTTCGCGGCGACCTGGGCCGTATGCTTGCCTTGGAAACGGGCGATTGCCAGCTCGTTTTCGCTCGGTTGGCGTTCGCCTCGCGCGCCGGCCAGCGTGGTGGCGCCGTAAGGCGAACCGCCGGTGATTTCATTCATATTTAGCAGACGCGACTCGGAATAAGGCGCTCCCACAATCACCATGCCGTGATGCAGCAGCGTAGTGTGGAAACTGGTGATGGTGGTTTCCTGGCCGCCGTGCTGGCTGGCGGTGCTGGTAAACACTCCGCCGACTTTTCCGATAAGGCCGCCCCGCAGCCACAACGGGCCTGTCTGATCCAGCAAATGGCGCATCTGGGCGGCCATATTTCCAAAGCGAGTCGGTGTGCCGAAGATCAGCGCATCCGCCTCGGCCAATTGGTCGGGCTTGATCACCGGAATATGTGCAAACTGTTTACGCGCCGCCGCGGCCCCCATTTTCTCGAGCGTCTCCGGCGGGACTAATTCCGGGGTCTGAAAGAGACTGACCTCGGTGTGGGGAACCTCGCGGGCGCCGGCGGCGATAGCCTCGGCCATTTTCCAGATATGGCCGTACATGCTGTAGAACACGACATAAACCTTGGTGGCCACGGCAAACTCCTTATCAAAATCAGGGGCCTATCATGTTTCGGCAATAACCGCTCTTGCGGCAACGACAATTCGTCGCCACGGGTTAACACTTCTTGCCGATGTGAATTATAGTCGTGGCCCCAACAAAAAAAATGGAAGACTGGGAAATTTCGACGCTTGTTTTGCCTGATGAACCATGCTACCATGAATTAGAGTGTTCTACTGGTTCTTGCTTTGCACGGAGGCCAGACATGGCACATCGCCGCACGTCCGGAGCCAAGGTTCGTTCCCACAAGATTGGTTTTAACAAGGGCGCTTTCCAGCATCGCAAGCAGGCGAGGCTGGAAGCCCGGCGGATGCTTTGCAATATGCCCCGCCTTCTTGTCGGCGATTGATGTCTGCCGACACGGATAAATTGTTGCGACAGCGAGCGGTACCAGGCTATGATGCCGGTTGGCTCGTGATTTTCGGATGAAAACGGCGGCTTGAAAAGGCGCGGGTGTAATTCGCTTGCCGCGGACGCCCGCCAACCGTTTCAATGCAGCCGATGTTGTAAAGGTTATGTTTATGTCTACTAAACCTCCTCCCACGGGGGCGGTGGGTATTGCGCCCGCCGCCGGTTCCCCATCCAGTTCAACTCCCCAACCGGCCGACAAGAAAAAAGAGGCGGCAACTGTGCCGATCAGCGTTGCGGACGAGCAGACCAGGGCCGGCCATTTGCCGGTGCTGGGCTATCGTACGGGCCGAACGGATCGTTACATCGGCTTAACCGGCGCGCAGATTCTTCTCCAGATGCTCCATGAGCACGGCGTAACGGATGCGTTTGGTTATCCGGGCGGAGCGATCCTGCCGACTTTCGACCAGCTTTACGAGAATAAGCTGAATTTTATTCTGGTGCGGCATGAACAGGGCGCCGGCCACATGGCCGACGGCTACGCTCGCGCCACCGGCAAGCCGGGCATAGTCATTGTCACCAGCGGACCCGGGGCGACCAATACCATCACGCCGCTGGCCACCGCCTGCATGGATTCGATCCCGATAATCGTCTTCTCCGGCCAGGTGCGGACGTATGTGATCGGTAACGACGCTTTCCAGGAGGCGGATGTCACGGGAATCTCGCGGCCGGTCACGAAGCGCAATTACCTGGTCAAAAACGTCAAGGATTTGCCGCGGGTCATCAACGAGGCGTTTATCATCGCCACGACCGGCCGGCCGGGACCGGTCCTGGTGGATCTGCCGGTGGACGTGAGCACCGCCAGGGTGGAGGAAATCATCGACGACACTCCGAACCTGCCGGGCTACCGCATTTACAAGGGCGGCAACAGCCGGATGGTCAAGGCGGCGGCGGAGATGATCAACGCCGCTCAGCGGCCGGTGTTGTATGTGGGCGGCGGAGTGATTATCAGCCGGGCTTGGCCGGAAGTCCGCCAGCTTGCGGAAAAGGGAAATATTCCAGCCACGACCACGTTGCTGGGGCTGGGCGCGTTCGATGAGAACAGTCCGCTGAGCCTGCACATGCTGGGAATGCACGGCAGCGCGTACGCGAATTACGCCGTGCAGGAATCGGACTGCCTGATCGCCTTGGGCGCTCGTTTTGACGACCGCGTGACGGGCAACCTGAAACTTTTCGCTCCCAAGGCGAAGATTATTCACCTGGATATAGACCCATCGAGCATCAGCAAGAACGTGCGGGTGGATGTGCCGGTGGTCGGCGACGCCCGCCTGTGCTTGCAGGACATGCTGGCGCACATCGAATATCAACCGCGGCGGGAATGGTTTGACCGGATTAACCAATGGAAGAGCCGTTACCCGTTCACCTGGAAGGATGATTCGCCGTTGCCCAAACCACAGGCGATCATTGAAGCGATCAACAAGCTGACCAGGGGACGGGCGATTTTCACGACGGGTGTGGGCCAGCACCAGATGTGGGCGGCCCAGTTTATCCGGTGGAGCATTCCGCGCAGCATGATCACCAGCGGCGGTCTGGGCACCATGGGCTACGGTCTGCCGGCGGCGATCGGCGCGCAGGTGGGCCGACCGGGCGAGTTGGTCATCGATATCGACGGCGATGGATCCCTTCTCATGACGGTTATGGAATTGGCCACCATGCACCAGTACAATTTGCCGGTGAAGGTGGCGATTCTCAACAACCGTTTCCAGGGTATGGTCCGCCAATGGCAGAAGCTTTTCTACGGCGGCCGCTTTTCGCATACCGAAATGATCAACCCTGATTTTGCCGCCCTGGCGGCGAGTTTCGGCATACGGGGCGTCCGCTGTGACAAGAAAGAGGATGTCCCGCGCATTGTGGAGGAAATGGTCCAATACCCCGGCCCCTGCGTGGTTGATTTTATCTGTGAAACCGATGAAAACGTGTATCCGATGGTGGCCAGCGGCAAAGGACTCCACGAGATGGAAATGGGCGTGGTGGGCGAAACGCCGCCCAACAGCGGTCGTGAAATGGGATCGTTGGCCTGATAAGTTTTTCCATCGCAACAACAAGAGGTTCCGCCCATGAAACATGTGATTACCGCCTTGGTGATGAATGAACCCGGCGTGCTGGCGCACGTGGCGGGAATGTTTTCGGCCCGCGGTTTCAATATTGATTCCCTGGTGGTGGGGCGCACGGAAGATCCAAACCTTTCGCGCATGACCATTGTGGTCATCGCGGACGAACGCACGCTGGACCAGGTTCGCAAGCAACTCGCCAAGATTGTTGCGGTGGTCAAGGTGCGCGACTTCAAGGATTTGCCGTTCGTGTCCCGCGACCTGATGCTGGTAAAACTCAGCGCCACCCCGCGCACGCGCAGCGAAGTCATCGAACTGGCCGACCTGTTCCGCGGACGAATCGTCGACGTGAGCCACAATACGATCCTGGTGGAAGTATCCGGCGAAGAAGGCAAACTCGACGCGTTCGTCGAACTGGTGCGGCCCTACGGTATTCGGGAACTGGCCCGAACGGGCGTGATCGCCATGGCCCGGGGCGCCGAATCCGTGCGCTCGGCGGGTGGAGAGGAGCCGCGCCCTGCGACCGGCAAGGCGGTGTCTGCGGCCCCGCGCCAGCCTACGCAAGCGGAACTGGAAGCCACGCCGCCGGGTTGACGCCCGACGCCTGGACGCCCGGCGTTGGGTGCGGCCATTGATAGCGATCCGTACGTACCGGTCTATGCATGATGGTTGGCCGGATCGCTTGGCGCCGCTGGCGGCAGGGGAGCGCGGTGCAGGCGGCGATAGCTGGTTCCTTCAGGCGAGGGGATGCTTTCCATCAGCAGCGCCTCGCTTATCCACCACGGACCGAGCGGATCCATCCGGTCCGCGTTGTAATGCTCCAATCGCCGCAGCAGTTTGTTAAGAGAATGATTGCTCCGCACGCGGCCGAGCGTTAAGTGCGGCCGCAGCGGTCGCGTGTCCAGGTCGAATCCCAGCGCGCCCATCTCCTGATCGATCAAACGGTGCAGCCGCGTGATGCGCCTGCCGGGTGAACCAATTTCAGCCATGATGATCCGCACCTTGCCGCGCGATTCCAGCCGGGACAACCCCTGAATCACCAGGGGAAATGCGGGTACTTGCGCGGCGGCTTGATCCAGGCGGCGGCATATCGGATCGAGTTGCGCCGTTTCCGCGAATCCGATGAATTTCACGGTGATGTGATACTGATCGGGGCGGACCCAGCGAACCTGGGCGGGCGTCTGCTGGAGCCGCCGCTGCCAGGCAAATAATTGCTCGCCGATATCGCCGCGCACATCAAGAGCGACAAAGAGCCGCATGACAAGGTCCTCGGAAAATCCCGGCGCGTCGGAACTTGCGGGAGTTGCGAGGTATCGCGGTCCGGGCCGCCGCCTCCGGTTTTACACCAGGCCCCCCGTGAGCATCTTTCGAAACGTCATGACCCGCCGGCCAATGCCGCGGAAATCGGCCCGGCGCAAACCGGCCAGGGAAAAAGCCTCAATGGTAAAGCTGGCCATGATGGTTCCCGCCACCACCGCCTGTTTGAACGCCGCTGGATTCCAGCGGGGCCGGCCGGCCAGATAGCCCAACAGGCCGCCGGCGAAACTGTCGCCGGCGCCGGTGGGATCAATCACTTCGGTGGTGGGGAAGGCGGGCATGGGGAAAAATGATTGGCCGAAGGCCGCCAGGCAGCCGTGCTCGCCCTTTTTCAATACCACCAGGCGCGGTCCGGAAGGTTTGAGCAACCGGCGAATCTGTTCCAGCGCCGCGACCAGATTCGTCTTGCCGGTCAGCAGGCGCGCTTCCAGATCATTCAGGACCAGGCCATCGACGTTTTTAAGACTCCGGAGCAGTTCCTTGGTGTAATTGCGAATCCAGAGGTCGCGCGTGTCGGCCACCACCAGTTTCGGCCTTTTCACCTGGGAAAGCAGATCCATCTGTAACAGTGGATGTGTCGCGGCCAAAAAAACCACCTTGCTGTCGGTGAATGCGTCCGGCACTTTCGGCGTTTTTTCCGCCAGTACATTCAGGTCCACGGCGGTGGTGGTGGCCTCGTTCATGGTGGCGTCGTAGCGGCCGCTCCAGCGGAAAGTCTTGCTGCCGGCGCGGCGCTCCAGGCCCCGCGTGTCGATGTTGGGGTGGATCAAAGCGTGGCGGAACCGTGGAGGAAAATCTTCACCAACCACCGCCACCAACCGCACTTTGCAGAACGCCGCCGCCGCCCAACTGAAATAAACCGCCGAACCGCCGAGAACGTCGCGGACGGCGCCGTGCGGCGTGCTGACATTGTCGATGCCGATCGAACCGGTAACCAGTAAAGACATCTGTTGATATACTCCAAAAACAATCCGCCGGTCGGGCCGGCTGGTCTCAATCTCTACGACGCGGGAGTATAAACGAGCAGGCGGTATTCCGCCGCCCGCCGATCAAAATGCGCCACAACATCCGCCAGGCGGGATTCCTTGTTGCGCATGCGCCATAGCGCCCGGAATTCGCGTTTCAGTTTGCGGATATCATTCCCGAGCGCAACAACTTCCGATTGAAACTGGTCCGAGAGTCGAGCGCCTTGCGCCCGGAGGATTGTCCGCCGCAGCGTATGCCGGATCAGCCGCACCGTGAATGAAAGTTCGTCCACTATCAACGCCTGTGACCGGCTGTGGAAAGGCGCCCGTTCCAGCACGGCAAGATAGCGGTTCAGCCGGGCGATTTCTCCGGGGAACTGGTTAAGACGAGCCCGGGTCAGATAGGTTGTCTGATCCCACGGCTCGCGGAAAAGATGAAAATCAAGCGAACTGTTGGACAACCGATCCCGATTGATGCGCTGGTAGACAAGACCGATATCCGCGGCCAGCCGGGCTATTTTTCCGCCGGGATCATCGAACATATATTCACTTGCCGCGTTGAGAAATGGCCAATCGTGCGGCTGGCGATGATTCCAGGAGATCGACGCGCCGAAAGCCATGGGTAAAAGGCTCACCGCCAGCATCTGCTGGTGGCCGTTATCGCCCCAGTCGGTGTTGAGATATCCGGTGGCGCCGTGTTGCAGGCCCGCCCGCGCCGCAACCCGCATATTGGCCAGGGCGTTGGCCGTTCGCCCTCCGAGCGAACTCCAGCATGACGTACCGGGACAGACGTAAAAGGGGCGGCCGGCGGCCCCGAAGAGTTCCCCATGCCGCAAGAAGGGGTGTTCGGCTTCATAACCCCATTCGAGCACCGTGGCTTCCGGCGGCAATTCGTCGATGAGTTCGGGATGATGCAGAATGATATCGCCCCAAAGCTGCACGCGCTTGGTGTGTTTGGCCGCTGCGGCGGCGCAATATTTCACCCAATCGACATACAATCGCCCGGCGCCTTTTTCCCGCGCCGCGGTCCGGCTGCGACCCAGCCCCAGGTCATACGATTCATCGCAGCAGATATTGAAAATCGGGCTGGAAAAATTCGGGAGGAATTCATCGTACATGTCGGCAAGAAGTTTTTTGGCTTTCGGATCGGTTACACAAAGCGACCAGGGAAGTTCGTTTCCAATCTTGATCCCCTGTTTCTTCAGATCCGCCGGTTCGGCTTCCGCCAAATGCCGATAGCGCGGCAACCGAAGAATCTTCTCGAAATGTCCCAACGAACTCAGCGAGGGGACGAAATCGATATATCTTTGCCGGCAGGCGGCGTCGATCCGGCGAATTTCAGCGGCGGTAAGTGGAGTGGTGTCGAAATAAAAGTCGGGATGGCGGCGGAATTCAAACACGTTTTCAATATAAAGCTGAAACTCGTTGATTTTCAGCTCGGCCAGTTTATCCACCAGCCACAGAATGGTTTGCACCTTCGGCACTTTGCCGCGGGAAACGTCGTGATAGAAGCCGCGGCGGGAAAAATCGGGTTGATCGATGATGCGCAGGCACGGCCAGGTGCGCCGGCAGTGGCGGGCGATCTGCCGCAGCGTCGCAACGGCGTAGAAAAGGCCTTGTGCCGTTTTGGCGCGTGCGATCACTCCCTCCGGGCGGATGTCGATCCTATAACCTTGTTCGTGCTCGCCATCGGGGTCTAACCGCAGGGTGATTTCCCGCCGGGTCGGTGGAGTATGGCTCAGTCGCCATTTTCCCGTCCCCTTTTCCAACAACTGCTGGAGCGAACGAGCGGCTAAAGTCACAGGTTCGTCGTCACAACCGATGAAGATGCTTCCCACCGCGGGCAACACCCATTGGCCGGCGTCCCGGCGGATCCGGCGGGGCGGGGGTATCAGGGGAAGGGGAGGCATAAGGTATTTCTCCTGAACAGGTTGGGGCAAGGATAATGATCAGCAGGCGCTGCGCCAAACGGCTGTTATGATAATCAATTAACAGGAGAATATTTCCATGATCGCTTCTCGTGGGCCGACCGATCAATCCTGGAAACACCGGCGATGTTCCTATTGCGCCAAGCGGCTGCCGGCGGCGGTTTTCCTATTGCCATTGATTTTCTTTTGTGCGCTCGGCGGTGCAATTCGGGGACAGGGATTGTTGGTCGGCCAAGCGGGTATGCAGCCGATTCAGAAGCGCCCACACCATCGGGCGGCCATTATTACCATCCGCGGACCGGTGGACCAGGTCACGTGGACCAGCGTGCGGCGGCGGGTAACTGCGGCGCGCAAGCTCGGCTGCTCGCTTATTGTGTATCGCATCAACAGCATCGGCGGGATGCTCTCTCCGGCGCTGCGCCTCGCCCATTTCACGCGTCATATCGGACTGCCCACGGTGGCGTACATTTCCGAATCGGCCATTGGCCCGGCCGCGCTGGTTGCGGTCTCGTGCCGGCAAATCGTGATGGCGCCGCGGGCACATCTGGGCGATGGCCAGGCGTTTGAACTCCAGGGAAAGACGGCGCAACAGGCGGCGGCGAATCCACTGCTTGTCTCTTCTTCGCCGGTGCTGCGCGATCTGCAGGCGTCGGCCAGAGCCAACGGCTATTCCCCGGCGATTCTGCTGGCCATGGTGGACCGATCGATTCAGATCGACCAGGTACGGAATAAACTCAATGGCCAAATTCGTTTTGTAACGCCGGCCGTCCGCCGGGCGCTGGTGCGCATGCAACAGGCCCGCCCGGGCCAGGCTCCGGTGCATCCGTGGTTTTTCGTTCGCCGGGTCAAACGCCGTGGAACACTTTTAACTCTTGGTCCGCGCCGGGCCAAACCGATGGGGATTTGCCAGGCCGAGGCCGGCAACAACGCCGCCCTTCCGGCAATTTTGAATATTACCGGTCGGCATATTTACATTCTGCGACTGGATTTTATGGAACGGTTGGCCCGCTGGCTCACGGCGCCGGGGGTTCGTTTTATTCTGTTTGTTATCATGGTCGTGTGCGGCTACATCGAGTTGAGCCATCCGGGGCTGATCGCTCCGGCATTGATTGCTCTGGCCGCGCTGGCGTTGATGTTCGGCGGACCGATGATTACCGGCCTGGCCAACTGGTGGGAAATCGCCTTGGTGGTTCTGGGGGTGTTGCTTATCATCATTGATATTGTCCATTTCGGCGGACTGGGACTGCTGGCGATTCCCGGTTTTCTCCTGGTGCTGGTCGGGTTGATCGGATCGTTCGTACCGGTGGGAGAGTCCGGCGCCGGCCATGCCTTGCAGACGGGCATTTCGGTGATCGTTCTCGGGCTGGCTTGCGCGATGGTGATTATTCTGCTGCTGGTGCGGTATCTGGACATCACGCCGGGACTTCGCCGGCTGGCGCTGCAACCGGCGACGGCCCCCGACTCGAGCCGTCTTTTTCGCGAACCGGACGCGGCCCGGCAGATTATTTTCGTCGGCGCGATTGGCCGGGCGGCTTCCGATCTGCGCCCCGCCGGCAAGGCCTATTTCGGCGAGCAACTGGTGGATGTGGTGGCGGACGGGGAATTCATCGCCCGGGCGCGAGTGGTCGAAATCACCCGAATAACGGAGAATCAGGTGATGGTTTGTCCCGTGCCGGAAAAAGGATAGTTGCTTTAATGAGGCGCTGCGGCGGGCATCCGGCCGGTCGAATGGGAAAAAGGGTTGCTATGCCGATAGATCTGCTTATCGCCGCCATACTGCTGTTCGCCGCTGCCGTGGTTTTTCTGGTTGCGGAATTGTTTGTGCCCGCGCACGGGTTGCTGGCGATTCTCTGTGGCTTTTTGACGCTTGGAGGGATTATCACCTGCTTTTATATCGGACCGGTTTTCGGAACCGTAAGCATTCTGGCGGTCATGGTGTTCGGTCCTCTGTTGCTTTTCACGGGTGTGCGCTACTACCCGAAAAGTCCGGTGGGACGGCGGATATTGATGAGCCAGCCGAATCCGGATTCAATCAAGGGATTTTCCGATCACCGGAAGGAACTTGCGGACATGGTCGGTCGGGCGGGCGTCGCGGTCACAACGCTGCGGCCGGCGGGCGTATGCGCGTTTGAGGAGCGCCGCCTCGCCTCGGTTAGCGAAGGAATGATTATCACGAGTGGAACCAGGGTTGTGGTGATCGGCGTTTCCGGGGCGCAGGTGGTGGTCCGCGCGGCGAAGGAGGCGGGCGGGTAAGTGTATGTTTGGATCCCATCTTTCCATCGCCGGCGGCCTGCATCAGGCGCTGCTGGCCGCGGCCGAACTGAACCTGCAAACGGTTCAGATATTCACCCGCAACCAGCGGCGGTGGGATGCTCCCCCGCTCAAAAATCCGGAGGTTTGCCGGTTCCGTGCGGAAGCGGACCGGCTTGGAATCACGCGAATCGTCGCGCACGACTCCTACCTGGTCAATCTGGCGGCGGGCGATGAACAACTGCGGCAAAAGAGCATCGCCGCCTTTACCGGAGAACTGCAACGATGCTCGCAGCTTGGCATTTCGTTTCTCGTCACGCACGGCGGCTCGCATGGCGGCGCCGGAGAAGCGCGGGGAATCCGTCGTCTGATCGACTCGCTCAATGAGGCGCTGGCCGCCGCCGCCGACAAACGGGTGATCGTTTGTCTGGAGACCACGGCCGGCCAGGGCGCTGCGCTGGGCTGGCGGTTTGAGCATTTGGCCGACATCATCGCCGGCGTGCGCGACCCGGAACGCCTGGGTGTGTGCCTGGATACCTGCCACGTGCTCGCCGCGGGTTACGATATCACCACGGAACAGGGAATCCGCCGGACGATCAGTGAGTTTGACCGCATCATCGGGCTGAATCGATTGCGGGTAATCCACGTCAACGACAGTCTTAAGCCGCTTGGCAGCCGGGTGGACCGGCACGCCCATATCGGACTGGGCCATGTCGGCCTGCCGGCGTTTGCGTATCTGTGCCGCGACGCCCGGTTTTTGCCGATTCCCAAAATTCTTGAAACACCCAAGGAAACGGCGCCCGATGGCCGACCCTGGGATCAAATTAATCTTTCCATCCTTCGCGCCCTGGCGGCGGGTAAGGCCGCTCCATTTGCTGGATCAGGCCGGCGCTCGGAGGCAGGCGTTCCGCCGCACCGGGCCGCGGGGCGGCGACCCCGTGCGGTGGGCGGTCGCGCCGCCAAAGCAGCGCAACGTCGGATAAAAGGACGGCCATGACTTGGATCGTTGCTCCCATTTTTGTCTCGGATGTCGACGCGACGCTGGCGCAAATGCTAACCGCCCGGCGGGAGGGGGCCGACGCCCTGGAACTGCGCTGCGACCGGGCGACCCCGGAAACGATGGAAACCTTGCTGGGGCGGCCCGAAATACACCGGACGCGGTTGATTGTGACGATTCGACCGGTATGGGAAGGCGGTGATTATCGCGGCGGTGAGCAGGACCGTCTGCAATTGCTGGCATTGGCCTGCCGGCGCCTGACCAGCGCGGATTTTCTGGACGTGGAACTGGCGGCGTGGAATCAATCGGACAAATTCCGGAGTGTTCTGACTGATAAAATCACCCCCTTCGAGTCGCCCGCGGGGAACGGGCCGCGTCTGATAATTTCCACCCACGATTTTTCCGGCGCTCCACCGAACATGGAAAATCATTTCGCGGCGCTGGCGGCGGTGCGCGCGGCGAGTCTTCTGAAAATCGCCTTTCGCGCCCGGAATGTTCACGACGCATTTGCGGCGCTGCGGCTCTACGACCACGCCCGCCGCTTGGACCCGCGGCCGCTGGTCAGCATCGCCATGGATGAAGCGGGACGGATATCCCGGCTGCTGGCGGCGAAATTCGAGGCCGCGTTCACATTCGCGACGCCGGCCGATCAAACCGGGACCGCGCCGGCGCAACCACGAATTGATGATTTGAAAAATGTCTATCGCTTTGATCGCCAGCGGGCGGATTGGAGCGTATTCGCCCTGGCCGGCTGGCCGGTCTCGCATTCGATCAGCCCGGCGATTCACAATGCGGGGTTCCGGGAGCTGGGGTTCCCCGGCGTCTATGTGCCGCTGCCGATCGAACCGGGTTGGGAAACATTCGTGGCCGCGGTGGATGCGGCGCGGAATTTCCGGGAACTGCGCCTGGCCGGCCTTAGCGTCACGATTCCGCACAAACAAAATGCCTTCCGGTACGTGTCGGAGCGCGGGGGAACGCTCGATGAAACAGCCCGCCGCATCCGGGCGATTAACACGATCTTTTTTCATCCGGACGGATCCATCGGCGGAATCAACTCCGACTGGATGGGGGCGCGCGACGCCTTAACCGTCGCGCTGGGTATCGCGCCCGAATGTCTGGGCGGATACGAAGTCGCGGTGATCGGGGCGGGCGGGGCGGCGCGCGCAATCGTGGCCGGCCTGGCTTCTTATGGAGCCGTCGTGGTGATCTACAATCGTACCTTGGAGCATGGGCGGGAACTGGCCCGTGAATTCGGCGGTGCAACCGGCCGGGTGCGGGCGGCGCCATTGGAAGAGTTTCCCCACACCACCTGCCGGGTGCTCATCAACTGCACGCCCCTGGGCATGACGCCGAATATCCAGGCGCTGCCGATACCGGACACTCTACCCCTACATCGGGACATGGTGGTGTTCGACACCGTCTACAATCCGCGTCAGACCCGATTGCTTAAGCTGGCGCGGGAACAAGGCGCGCACGTCGTGGAGGGGATGGAGATGCTCTGGCGGCAGGCGGCGGTGCAGTTTGAGGGATTCACCTTGCGCCCCGCTCCTCTGGATGCCATGCGCCGCGCCGCTCTGGCGGCGCTGGCCGAGTAAGGCCGGCGGGGATATTAGCCGGATGCGGACCGGCCCGGGAGCTATACTGCTCACACGCAAGGAGTCGGCGTTATGCGAATGGTTTCGGCCATTGCTTCCCAGGAAGAACCGGGACGAATTATTGGTGAATTAACGCAACAGTTGCGGCAAGGCTTGGAAGGCGATCCGGCGGATCTGCTTTTGCTGTTTGTTTCCACGGCCCTCCAGAAGCATTTTGGCGGGATCACCGGCCAGATTGGCCGGCAGCTTGGCGCTCGGTCCATGCTGGCCTGCACAGCCGAGAGCGTCCTGGGAGGGGGGCGGGAAATTGAGCGGCAGGCGGCGGTCTCCGCGATGGCGATATCGCTGCCGGGCGTCACCATCGGCCCCTTCCGTTTCGCCGAAGAGGAATGGCCCGAGCTGATGGGCGAAGGCAAAGCGCTGCGCGCGCGGCTGGAGACCGGTCCCGACCTGCGGCTGTTGCTCATGTTCGGCGATCCCTTCACCACGCCGGTGGTGCAGCTTCTGGACGCCTGCTCGCGCGAGTTTCCCCACGCTCCGATCGTGGGCGGTATGGCCAGCGGCATGATGCGCCCCGGCGAAACGCGCCTGGCGATCGGCGATAATATCTTCAGTTCCGGCCTGATCGGTGTTTCCTTCGCCGGGCCGCTGGAGGTGGATTGCGTGGTTTCGCAGGGGTGCCGGCCCATCGGAAAAACGTTTATAATTACACGCGGACATGATAACATTATTGAAGAACTCGACCATGAGCCCGCGCTGCGGACGTTGCGGAAAATGATCGACCAACTGCCGCCGGCGGACCGCGATCTGATGGAACAGCGGGGATTGCAGATCGGCCGGGTGATCGACGAAAGGAAAGGAAACTTCGGGCGGGGCGATTTCCTGGTGCGCAACATTCTGGGAATCCATCGGCCCTCGCACGGTCTGTCCATCGGGGATATGGTGCAAAGCGGCCAGATCGTACAGTTTCAGGTGCAGGATGCCCGCACGGCGAACGAAGACCTCCGGCTGTTGCTGGAGGGAGAACTGCTGCTGTCCAACGCGCCGCGGGGAGCGCTGATGTTCAGTTGCAACGGACGCGGGACCCATTTGTTTCAGACGCCGAACCATGATATCCAGGCGCTCGGCGATATCCTCGGCCCGATACCGGTGGCGGGGTTTTTCTGCGCCGGCGAACTCGGGCCGGTCGGGGGCAGAAATTTCATTCACGGCCAGACGGTCAGCCTGGCTCTGTTTCGATAAGGGGCCGTCAAGAAATAAGGTTTACAAATATGACGCCGGGATTTTGGCCTCTGGCAAGGCGCCGGCGAGGAGCATATCCGCAGGGATCTGTAACGAGTGAGCAACGTAGCCAGAGGCCAAAAGAACAAGTCAGATTGGAAAGGTTATTTCTTGACGGCCCTTAAAGCGAGGAATTCATGACCCGCTCCGACTCCCCCGCACACGGCTTGCCGGTGAATCCCGCCGGTAGCGCCGCGCCCCGCGAAATTGAGATCAAGCTCCGCGTGCCGGATATGAATTTACCGCGCGCGGCTTTGCTTCGGGCCAGTGCGGAATTTATCGAACGCGTGGTGGAATTGAATACCTTTTATGATCGGCCGGACGCCTCTTTGCGGGCCGCCGGCTGCGGGCTGCGTTTGCGGCTGATCCGGCGCCAAGGCGCTGCCGCGCCCGCCGGGCTTTTAACCTGGAAAGGTCCGGAAGGCCGCGGGGTGATGCACAATCGCGCCTCGTTTGATTTAACGGTGACGCCGGCGGATCTGCCCGGCGGCTTTTTACAAGCTTTGGGCTTTGTGCCGACGGTGGCGTTTGAGAAGCGCCGGGAATCGTGGCGGCTGGACGATTGCCGGGTGGAGTTGGATGAATTACCCGTGCTGGGCCGCTTTGTGGAAATTGAAGGGCCGGATGAAAACGCCGTGCTGGCGGTGCGCGGAAAACTGGGACTGGAAGCGATTCCCAACGAACCGGCCACCTATCTGGCCATGGTGAGCCGGTATTTGCAGGCGCATCCTGCGCCGGAAAACACACTGCGATTTTGACGCCGCGCGGCGGCGCCCGCTCCCGCCGCTTCGCCTTCCCTCCTTACTCCTTATAGTCCGGGACCGAAAATCACACCGTCGCCGGCCCATCCGCTTTCCGGCGCTGGTATTCGCGCAGACCGATGAAAAGAATTCCCGGGCCGAAAAGCCAGATCAGCGCTGTCCCGCCGAACACGAGGCCCGTGTAGGAACCTTTGGCGCAATAGCAATCCCGGTTGCCCGGAGTGAAGGCCTGCACTACCGAGGCCACAAGCACATCCAGTATGCTGCCGGCAATCATCCAGCGAATCACGCGCTCGACGCGCGGCAACTGGTTCGCTCCCCGCCAGTAGCGAAAGAACAGGATCGCCCAAACCGCCCAGAGCACAAGCATCACGCCCAGTACGGTAATGGAGTCCGCTGTAGAGGAATTAAAACGCAGCCAGAAACTGATGGACTTAGAGTGGTGATGGGATGGCCAGGGTGGAATCTCCATAAGTGTGGCGATGAACGCGATTGAAAGCAGCATGCCCATCAGTCCGGCCCCGATGGCCGCCCCCCTGAGCGGACGACCTTGCCCGGCGAGCGCCAGCCGCCATTTGCCGTGCGGCCAGAGAAATATGGCTTCTGCAAGGAGGAACAGACCAAGATACATCGTGGTAAAAATAATGTAGATGAAGCCGTTGTTGACGCTTAGCGGCTCCGCTGGCGTGCCCAATAAGCCAGGACAAGACAAAGACTTTAAGCCAAGCCACGGCGAGAAAAGACAGAATAATCCGCCCAGGAACAACAGCGCTCCGACAAGCAGCAGAACACGTTGCGCCATGCGGGCCCGGAAACGCGAAGTCGATCCGCCAATCATTGGCATGAATCCTTTTCCTGTGGCGTTGGATTACCCGCCAATTGTGCAGACACCGTCTGCACAATTAAAAATAGTGTAACCGTTAACGGCGGCGCGGAAAACGGCTGCGGGGTTGTGTGCCGTGGGATTGCGATCCTCGCGGCTGGGTGGCTGAGGCGTCGCGGTGATTTACGTCCCCAACGCGCCGGGATAACCCGGCCGGACGCTTTCGCCAAAATGGAGGCTCCTATTTTCAATTTATCACCACATCGGGCCTTGAGCCAACCAAATAAGGCTGCCAACTTGAAATAGTTTTGCCCAACTATTACATATGTTGTACCCGTGAACGGTTACTTGGAGTTATAGCATGGCTGATTTCTCGCGACGCAATTGGATGGCCGCATTGGCTATGGCGGGCGTTTCCTCCCTCGGTGGGCGCAGCGTTGGCGGTGCGCCTCCCCATACGGGAATGCTCATGGGCCAGGCCCACGGCAACGAATCGCCCCTATCGTCTTTCGCCCGCAATGTGCTGGAGTTCGGCGCCCGGGGTGACGCCAAAACGGATAATACGGCGGCGTTTCAAAAAGCGCTGGACGCCGTTCATGCCGCCGGCGGGGGAATTGTACTTGTGCCGGCGGGCCGGTTTCTATTCAAGGGACATTTAACAATGCCGTCCAATACGGCGCTGCTGGGGGTATTCGCCGGCCCACCCGCGGGTTTTTTCGGCAAACTCGCAAAAGGTACGGTGCTGATGCCGACGGAAGGACGCGGCCATCCCGACGGCCCGGCGTTTATCAGCGTCCGCGGCGTAAACTGTACGATCCGCGGCCTTGGCATCTATTATCCGCAACAGCATGCCGACGCCGCCGCGCCGGCGCCCTATCCATGGACGATTCAGAATATCAGCCGGCCACCCACGGGACATCCGCCGTTTGGCGGAGATGGATCGGCGGGCCTCTCGGTGATTGATGTCAATCTGACCAACGCCTATCAGGGAATCGATCTGACGCTTGCCCGGCGGCACTATATAGACCGGGTTTTCGGCAGGCCGATTCTCATCGGGATTTATGTGGACCAGTGCTACGATACCGGCCGCATCGAAAACGCGCATTTTGTATGGCCCTTCTGGCCCTGCGGCATCCCCATCACCAAATGGATACAGGACCATGGAACCGCGTTTCGCTTTGGCCGCAGCGATGGGCAGTATGTGTTTAATACCGTTTGCCTCCAGTACCATACCGGCTACCACTTTGTGCAGACCCCCAGCGGCTCCTGCTATGGTAATTTCCTTGGTCTGGGAGCGGACTCGACCTTTGAGGCGATTCGCGTGGACGCGGGGCAGCCCGACGGCGGTCTGTTGTTCACCAACGGCTTGTTCGTCGCCATGGTCGGCGCGGAAGCCCAGGGATTTGTGATCGGGCCGAAAAACACGGGGCAGGTCATCATGAACAACTGTGCTTTCTGGGGACTCTCCAACCGCATCGGAACCATCCAGGGAACCGGCCCGGTCAGTCTGATCGGCTGCAATTTTCAGAACTGGGATAAAAACAATCGCGGCGAGCCGGCGGTTCTCTGTGATGGGGCCCCGGCCACAATCTCCCAATGCCTGTTTTTTCTCAGCGGCACGCGAAAAGCCATCGCCATCACCAAACGCTGCGCCACGGCCGTCATCACCGGCAATACTTTCCAGGGCAAAGCCTTTGTTGTGGACCGCCCGGGGCCGTTGCCCCGGGCGAAGTTCCAGATTCACTCCAATGTTGCCACGGGGAAAGATACGTCGGCATATCACCGCGCAAGCGCATAAATGTCATAATGATAGTAGAACCGCTTACGTATTGATGGCCACGCGTTTCGGACCTTGCCCCGGAATTTTCTCGATCTGAATGCTTAAAACCCCCTGGTTATACCTGGCTTGGATCTTTGCGGAGTCGACATAATCAGGCAGTGGAATCGTGCGATAAAAGCTGCCCGCTACGCGTTCCTGCCGCTGCCATCCGCCTCTTTTCTCATTGTATTCGCTCTGGCGCGATCCGCGGATGGTCAGCAGATTTCCGGACACCTCCACATCCAGGTCTTTCTGATTAACGCCCGGAGCATCCACGCTTATGCGGAACGTATGCTCGTCTTCGCCGATGTCCACCGCCGGCCAGGTCAAGTCCCCGGCCGCGGGCCAGCCGGACTGGAGTTTTCGCCACATCCGGCCAAAGGCTTCATCAATTTCACGCCGGAAGCGTGGCAGTACATTTTCGGGCCTGACACGCTTGAGCAGGCTGGCGCGTGCGTCATTTGACGCTGAAGGTTCGGGTGATCGTTTCATCAACTTTTTCATTGCAAGCCTCCTTTCAGGTCCTTTCCGTTATGCCGGCAAAACGCGACGGGGCCGGACGGTGGCCGCTGCCGCGGTTTGGTTCATCAGTTGTCACGAACGGCAATCTTCCTGGCTTTAGCTTCCGCCGCCTTGGGCACACGAATGGACAACTCGCCATCCTTCAAGTGCCCTTCGATGCCGTCCGCATCGACCGGAGTGCGGATGCTGAAAGAGCGGCGATACGGTCCGATGTCGTATTCATGGACGAGGTAATGCCGGTCGGCGGCCCGCTTGCTGTCCGGCGTTTTGCCTTCCACGCTCAACACGCCGTCATCGTAGGTAATGTCCACGTCGGCGGGCCGCACACCGGGCATATCCAGCTTCAGGGTAAAACCATCCCGATCTTCCATGATATCCGCCGCGGGCGAATACCAGGTTGCATTGTCCAGCCGTTCGGGTTTGTCGTCCGAAGGGTGGCGTGTTACCAGTGCTTGCGTTGTCATGGTTGTGTCTCCTTTCTTTTTGTTATCCGGCAACCCGCAGACACGTGAACGGCGGCCGCGGGTTGTTGAACTTAATCCGTCAAAAGTTTGATCTTCCGTGGTTTGGCGGAGTCGGCCTTCGACAGGTCCGCTGTCAACACACCATCCTTCAACCGGGCCTGAACCTTGTCGGGGTTCAATTCCCAAGGCAGGGTCAACACGCGGGTGAAACGGCCCACCAGCCGTTCCCGCCGATGCCACGTATGCTTGCCATTTTCGGGTTCCCGCCGCTGCACAACCAGCTTCAGTTGGTTGCCGGACACGAGGATTTCCACATCATCCATTTTGACGCCCGGAAGTTCCACCTCCAGATGAGAAGTCTCGCCATCCTCCCAGATGTTAATCGCAGGAAAACGGTTCAACTCCTCACCCATCCAAGGCGAAGCCTCACGGTAGAAGTCTTCAAACAGCCGGCTGACCTGATCGTGCAGATCATACAGGGGCATTCTTACGGGATATAACAGGTCCAACATGGTTTTTCTCCTTTCTTGGCGGTCGGTGTCACGGGCGACGTCATGACAGAGTCTTTCTGCTCGAACGGTGGACGAATGAGCTGGAAAACCTCGCTCCGTGTGGCGCCTTAAACGGGGCGGGAAAATTTGCCGGCTCAGACAGTTCATATCGCCGAGCACGAAAGTCGTGATGTACAAATCGCGTGCCAAAACCATCAGAAAAAAAAGATGTAGATTTGCAAGTGCCCGTTTTACAGTGAGTTATGTATGTGTCGGCGTCTCCATCAGGCGGCGGTTTAACACTTGGCCAGCAGGATCAATAGGTGTCAAAATGGCATAAGGCTCTATCATGATCCGGATGGCTGGTAACTACCATGAGGATGGATTTATTCCGCAACATAATTGTACTCACGATCTTATTTTATGATTCGTTCCCGGCTTGCCGGGCGCCGCGGACGAGTGTGACGATGCGGGGTTAAGCTCGAACTGCTCGACGTTAAATAGATTCCCCTTGCCGCCGACGAATTGGAAAAACACCGTGTGCCTGCCGGTCAGAGGGTGCAACAGGGCGGCGATATTGATCCAATGTTGCCAGCCGCCGGTCGGAGGAACTTGCAGGGTTGCGGCCAGGGGGCCGTGGAGGCTGTTGAGTCGGACCTCAATGGTGCCTCCCTGGGCCTGGCTGGCGACCCGAATCACAATTCCCTTTTTTCCGGTGAAATTCCGTGGTTTGAATTCCATCCAAGAGCCGTTGGAAATCCAGCAGGCATCCGTACTTCCCTCGCTGGATGGCTGGAATTGAATTCCGCCTCCGTCATGGAGAAAGCTGCTCGCCGGTATTTTCCGGGAAGGCTCAATCGCCACCGCCATATCCCGCAGCAAATGTTTCAGCAGGTTAACCGCAACCCCGTTTTCGGACGCGAGTCGAACCGTCGAAACATATAACCGCCCGGTTCCCCGCCGATATTCCACCAAAGCGGCGCCGGCGGGCTTTTTCTGGCGCTGCGATCGGAGAATCGCCGCCGTTTTGATGTTCTCCGGATCCTCGCTGAAGCGGGTCCAGTCCGTCGGGCACGCCCACACCAGCGTCCGGCCATGTTTGACCAGGGGGCCGGCAAGTCCATGCGTCATGATGCAATGATTGTTGTTTTGCACGAAGTATAAATCCGCCAGGGAAATCGGGGCGGTCAGGGAATTGTGGCGACTGGCCAGGAGCGATTCCGCCCGGCGCGGCGTCAGCAGGATATTTTCCGGAAGGATGCGGTTGATGATGCCGACTTCGCTTTTCGTGACATCCAGAACCGCCGCGTCGCCTCCGCGGCGCAGCACCGCTTGGATGCCGCGCCGGGCCTGGCGAATCTGGCCTTGCGAGATAGTTGCGCCATCAATAATAAGCAGCTTGGGAACCGAAGAATTGGATACGAAAACTCGGACCGGGATACCCATGGCCTGCAACCACGCGCAAAGCTTGCCTCCCGTATCGCCTATGAAACCAATCTGATGAATCGCCGGCGGCGGGGGCGAAGGCAATGGCTTTTTCACCGGCGGTTTTTCCCACAGACAAGGCGCCGGTCCGCCTGGCGCGTTGGCCGCCTCTACCGCCAGAAAATACGGCCACGGTTCAAAAAGCGCAAGCTTCGGATCGTATCCCGGGTTGAGCGTCGTGCAGTAAGGTCCCAGTCGCTCCGGTTGCATCCCCGGCCGGCCTGGGACGTAAGGTCCGAAGAACACGCCATCCCGCAGCGTGGGCGGTCTGGACAAATCCGCCAGTCCCAGCGGCAGCGGTTTTAATCCGTACCAGACCAGATTGAAGACGCAACCATACGCGCAAAGCCCCCGTTGCGCCGCCGCGTCGCGATATGCCTGAACGGCCAGCCCCTCCATTCTTCCTTCCATGCTTTCATAAGCCCGATCGCCATTATATTTGGAAACCCGCGGCGGCATTCCATAATATGCCGCCGTGGCCTCCCCGACTTCAAATGGTTTGTTGGCGGGAGCATGGTGTTTCCATTGCCGGGGATTTCCGTAGTGCTCGGAATAAACCGGTAACCGGCCATTCATGTCGCCATCGCCATTGCTCTCCACCCACGGCCGGGTTGGGTCCATCGCCTCGACCATGTGCGCCAGCTTGCCGATATTGCCGGTCGCCAGCTTCCAGTAAGCCGAAGTCGGCGAAGCCCCCACGGCTCCCAATGCGGGAATGATTTCATTGGCGATGCTCCAGCCGAAAACGCAGGCCTGATTGCGATCTCTCCTTACCAGCGCCGCAAGCTGTGCCTGGAAACGCCGCCACGTCACCGGTTGTTCATAATTGAATCCGCACTGACTCGCCCAGATACCGCTTTCATCCAGCACGGCTATGCCCATCTGGTCGGCCATATTCAGGAAAAATGTCGGGTACGGCTGGGCATGCAGGCGCACCGCGTTGCAATGGGCATCCTTTAACATCGTGAACCACGCCCAGGCATAACGCGGGGTCATCTCCGGAACGCCCATGAAATGCCACGCATCGCCACGAAGCTCTATGGGCCGGCCATTGAGCAAAAGGCGCTTTCCCCTGATGGACCACTGCCGCCAGCCGAACCGCTGGTACCGGCAATCAATTGTCCGCCGGCCCTGGCGAATCGTCGTAAGCACACCGTAAAGCCGCGGCGAATGGAGCGACCACAAAGCCAGGCGCCGGTTGACCGCGGTTTTCAGCCGGAACGTTCCGGTTTGTCCGGGGGCAAGCCGGCAGCGCGGCCCCGCGATATGCAGGACCGTCCCCCCGAGCGTCCACTTGGACTCGGGCGCGGTAAGCATGCTTTTTTCGTCCAACCATTTCCAGGGCCGCACCTGGGCGCCCAGCGTGAAAGTCTGGCGACGGCTCGTCCGGTTCGTCACGGTGACGGCCAGCACAAGCTTGTTCCGGTTTACCCACGGCTGGATGAACACGTTCCGCACGTGCAGCAGGGGCCGGGCCTGGAGAAATACATCCTGCCAGATGCCCACGATGTGCATGCCCCAGAACGATCCGGTTGGATATGTGTACTTGCTGCCATAAGGACCCTTGATATTGAACAGGTCCGCGCGGCGCACGCCGACCAGCAGTTCATTGTTCCCCTTGAACCGGACCACATGCGTAATGTCCACCTCGAATGGAAGGAAGTCATCGAAATGGTCGGCCAATCGCCGGCCGTTAACAATAATCCGCGCATCTCCGGCGATAGCTTGAAAACGCAGATAAATTTTCTTTTTTTTCCAGGAAGCGGGAACTTTGAACGTACACTTGAGCCAACCCATTCGCGCCGCGTTCCAACTCGCCGGATAACTGGGAAAACAGTCGAAATCACCGCCATCGCCCGCAGAAAATGAATCAACATTCCATGGGGAAGGGATACGAATCAATGTTTTCGACCACCCGTTCGGTATTGGCGGCGGCAGCCTTGGCGGGCCGGAACCTGGCTGATACCTCTTGGGCAATGCCACCGGCTCAAATTGCCATAAACCATTGAGGCATATCTCTTTCCGATAGGGCCGCTCATAGCGAGTGACCCGTCCCGGGAGAGGTGCGAAAACATGCGCGAACTTGATCGGCGGACTGCCGGGCAGGTCGGCCCCCGGCGTGATCCCTCCCCGCAGGGGCGAGGGTGCGTGCGATGCGGACTTAAATGCCGGACTGCCGGGCAGGGCCCCGGCGAAGGCCGAATATGGTCCCGCAATAGCCACAAGCATCCCCAACGCAACAGCGATGTTTATTCTCATATCTTGTTCTCCGCAAATGCCGGCGGCCGGGATACAAAGCAGGAACGCAAAATTATTCAGTAGCAGGCGCGGTCCCTCGTGTAAGTCCTCTATCCCGCCTATTCCACGGCATACGGAGGGCGCCTGCTACGATGGCGGAAACAGGTTCTGCCTATCATTCGGCCGCATGGATTTTGCGTTTCTGCCAAGCCATCCTGGCCGCGCTCCACTTTCGAACGGCTCCAGCGTACTTCATTCCCGCTTTTTTGGAAAACCCCAACGGGCGCTCCCGCCCGAATGATTTGTCCCGGGCGGGGGCTTTATTTTTGGTTTTGATGGTAAAATTCCCCGATGTTATCTTATAACGCGGAATAATTATTGTGTATAGGTGTGTATATGATGAATTCTGATATTATAACAATCCCCCCCGGTTTCCTTGCCGGCGCTTTGCATTGCGGAATTAAGGAATCCGGCAAGCCCGATCTGGCCATGCTGGTCAGCCGCGTGCCGGCGACGGCCGCGGCCGTCTTTACCACCAACAAAATCCTCGGAGCCCCCGTGGTGGTCGCCCAGCGCCATATTCGCCGCGGCATCCTGCATGCCTGCGTCATCAACAGCGGCCGCGCCAATGTGTGCACCGGCGAGCGCGGCCTTTCCGACGCCCGCGAGATGTGTTCTCTTACCGCGGCCGCATTGCGCTCCATCGCCCTTGACGCCGCCGCCAACCAGATTCTTCCCGCCAGCACCGGCGTCATCGGCCGTTTTCTGCCGATGGACGCCCTGCGCGGCGGCATTGCGCGTCTGGCCGGTGTTCTGGGCGATTCCCGCGAGCACGCCCAGGCATTTGCCCAGGGAATTCTCACCACCGATACGCGCCGGAAAATCGCCCAGGCCGTTCTATCCATCTCCGGCCGGCGGATCGCCATTACCGGTTGGTGCAAGGGATCGGGCATGATCGCGCCGAACATGGCCACCATGCTTGCCTTCGTCGCCACAGACGCCGCTATCGACGCCGCGGCGCTGCGGGCCGCGGTCCGGCTTGTCGCCCACGACACGTTTAACTGCCTCACCATCGATCAGCACACCAGCACCAGTGATATGTTTGCCTGCCTGGCCAATGGCCTGGCGGGCAATCGCCGGATTACTTTTCTATCGACCGCCTGGAAAAAATTCACCGCGGCGTTGCGGGAGGTATGTGATTCGCTCTGCCGCCAGATCGCCGCGGATGGCGAAGGGGCCACCAAACTCGTGCGTGTTTTTGTCACCGGCGCCGCCTCCGAAACCGAGGCGCGCCAAGCCGCCCTGGCCATCGCCAACAGCCCGCTGGTGAAAACCGCCATTCACGGCGGCGATCCGAACTGGGGGCGCTTCGTCAGCGCCGCCGGTTACAGCGGAGCAAAAATGAATCCCGATCGCGCCCGCTGCCGCGTCGGCGACATTGAGGTATTCAAACTCGGCCGGCCGACGGAAGCGGATATGGCCGCCGTGGAAGCGATTATGAAACAAAGCGAGCTGGATATCACCGTGGACCTGGGCACCGGTGGCAAAGGCCGATGCCGCGTTTACACCTGCGATCTTTCCCGCCGTTATATCGAAATCAATGCCGATTATCATACTTAGGGCGCGCTCAACAATAACCTGTTCAATTATGCCGGCCCGGCGATAAGGTATAGTTCCAGTCTCCGTGGAAGGGGTGGGGGGTCAAGCGCAGGCGTGCGAGCTCTTCGTCACTCACTTTGAT
>JAKBMM010000032.1 GCA_021831565.1 Planctomycetota bacterium | reverse complement strand
ATGGTGCGAACGCATCTGGTCCGCCATCGCCACCTGTACGCAACAACAACGCAGCGTCTTTGAATTCCTGTATCAGACCGTCAACAACCACTTCGCAGGGCGTCCTACACCTTCACTTCTTCCTTCAGGCCCGTGAACGGTTACTACAACCACAACGCTGACTCGCGTTGTTACAAAGAAGGCGAAGCTGAAAGTGTCCCGCCGCGAATGCGGCGCAGACCTACCCGCGTTATTTGTTCCGCACCCTTATTCGGTCACGGCTTTGTAAACAGTGTAGTCATTCTCGGCGGCAATACAAGTTAATAATTGCGGCCGAACTGCTTCTTTTCCCATTCCTTCTGGATAATGATGCGCGGACGGATCAAAATCAGCAGGATGCCGTTATCGCGAACATAGGAGCGGTTCGTAAAGAGCCGGTTGATGATGGGAATCTGGGAGAGTATGGGAACTCCCGCTTCAATTTCCTCTTCACCGGAAAGGCGCTCGCCGCCGAGCAAAAGTGTGCCGCCGTCGGGAACCGAAACGGTGGTGGCGACGGTAGTGGTCTGAATGGCGGGCAACTGCACAAAGCCTCCCGAAATCGCCTGTGTGGTGGAGCCGGATATCGCCTGACCGGCGATGCTGAACAAAGTAAGGGAGGTCAGGGTCGATAAGCTGGGTTGAACGGTCATCTCGACATAGCGATGATTAGCCGAAACGGTCGCCTGCACATTGAGAACAATACCGGTGGAAAGGGTCGAGGTGTTCAGCGTGGTGGTGATGAAGGGAATTCCGCCCAGACCGCTGCCGGTAATATTCTGGGTTACGCTGGAGATAAAGTTAAGCTGGTTGGTCACGGCGATCCAGGCGCGCTGCCCATTGTACAGGGTGATGCGCGGCGCCTCGAGGTTGGTGGTGTGCTCGCTCTCCTGGGCCGCGTTGAGCAGCAGACTCAACTGATAGTTCGAGAGAATACTGCCGCTGACACTGAGCGCTGAGGAGGGGCTGAAATTCTTGGCGATATTGTTGCCGACGCCGGTGGGGGTGGGCACCGTCATGGAGTTCGTGCCGTTTGTAACGGTCAGCGGACCAATACCATTGCCGAACATGGAACCATAGGCGCTCTGTGCGGCCGACGATCCCGGGGGGTTGTTCACCACCACGGAAGGGAAGCCCAGTGACCAGGAGAACCCAAAATCATTCAGGAAGCTGGTGTCCACGACCAGGAAACGGGTCGTGATGGAAATTTCAATGGCGCGGGCCTCGCGCAATTGTTGCAGAAGATTATATATTTTTGTCTGATTGTTCGGGGTCTGATTGACGACGAATTGGCCGTTGAGCTCGCTGATCGATCCGATGGTCCCGCCATTGACGGTCCAGGAAGCCGGATCAACGGTGCTGGTGATGAGCTTGGTGATGCTCTTGATCAACTTGGCGCTCTGGCCCGCCTGCGACGTGGTGCTGGCCGAGCCCGTGAAGAGCCCGCCGCCGGCGGCTCCCATGGCGCCGCCGCCGCCCTGGGAGCTGACCGAAGAGGACGTGTTCTGCGTGGCCGACTGCAGGTTGAACGAAGGGGCGTTGGAGAAGTTTGGCGCCTGCACCAGCAGATCATGAATATCGTAAACCTTGACCACCTGCTGCTGCGCAAGCTGCGCCCGCGTGGAAATGGTCAGTACGCCCTCGCTGATGCTGTAACCGAGTCGCGATCCGCCGCCGCCCTGGGCCTGCTGGAGAACGATGGAAAGAACCTTCTTGAACGGCACGTTGCGCAGCGAAAGGCTGATGGGAGTCTGTTTGGAGACGCCCGCGGCGGCCAGGGCGTTCCAGTTGACCACAATATTCGTGCCGGTTTCATTGCGCAGCAGCCCCACTACGCCTGAGAACGGCTGGTTGTGGACGATGATCGAGGGGACCGATGCGGCCAGCCGATGCCGAATCAGCCGATTCACCGGCGACCGCGTGCTGCGCCGTTCCGCCATGCGCATGCGGCTCAGCTCGGGCCAATCGCTGGGATAAACCAGTAGATTGCGATAAGGGATCAAGGCCCGTTCGGTCTCAACTTCCTGCATCTGCAGGTTACGCGACTGTTCGTTGTGGTACTTATTCCACTTGTTGTACTCGATCTGATCCTTGACCATGCGGCGCATGAAGCGGGCGGAGTTATTGGTCGGAGCAATCGCCACCACCTGGTTGAGCGTATCCAAAGCCTGGGCGTACTGCATTCGCTTGAGATACTCGTTGGCTTGCCCGAGCAACTGATTGACCTGATGCCGGCGTTCCAGAGCGAGATGATGTTCGAGCTGCAACTGGCTTTGCTGGATTTCCTTCTGGCGCAGAGCCTGCTGTTTGGCCTGGGCCGCCGCGGAGCGCTGCTGAACCATGGCGAGCTGTTGCCGGGCGCGGGCTTTCATGGTCTTGTACTGCAAGCGAGGGAAGAGGCGCCGGGCCGCCGCAATCGAAGCCAGGGCATTATTGGCCCGATCCGTAGCGGTTACGAAATCGTCTTTCTCCATAGCCTGGGTCGACAAGCGCATGTCGTCGTTGAAAAGAACCACCACCCGCTGCGCCTCAATGGCTTGGTTATAAAGGGTTTGCGCCAGCAGGCCGGGAGCGTGGCCGGCGGCGAACTTTTGGGCGTTCTTAAGCCCCAGGGAGGCGGCCTGGTTGCGCGGATTCAACGCCAGGGCGTCGCTGTAAAGAGCGATCGCCCGATGATAACGAGCGGCATGAACGGCCTTGTCCGCCAGGACGCTCAAAGCGGCGGAACGCTGTATATTGAGCTGCGCGCGACTAAGCGTCACGGGATGAGTCGTCGCGGCCGCAGGCGCGGCAGGCGCAGCCGGAACCGTGGCGGGTCTGGAGGCCGGCGGCTTGGGTGTCGCCGCTGCGACAGCCACGGGTGCGGGCGGTGAAGAAACGGCTGTTTTCGCAGTTACCGCCGCGGCCTGGGTGGCCGGAACCACGGTGGGCCTTGGGGTTGACGGCACAGGTGTCGCCGCCGCGACGGCCACGGGTGTTGGCGGTGGGGAAACGACTGGTTTTGCGGCCACCGCCTTTTTTTCCGCCGCCTCGCGCGCGGCCAGCGCGGCCGCTTCCGCCTTCTGCTGAGCCGCTAAACGGGCTGATTCGCTCTGGCGAGCGGCGGCCGCCTGCGCGGCCTGGGCCTGCTTACGGGCGGCAAGCTGCGCGGCGAGTAATTTGGCGGCGGCGGCTTTTTGCGCGGCGGCGAGTTGGGCGGCCCGGGCCAGGCGTTGTTTTTCCGCCTGCATTTCCTGAGTTCGTTGCTCGGCCAGGAGTTGTGATTCCACAGCCTTTTCGTGCGCGGCAATTTTTGCGGCGGCGAGTTTCTCGGCTGCGGCTTTCTTCGCGGCGGCGAGCTGAGCCGCTCTCTGAGCTGCGGCTTTCTTCGCGGCGGCGAGCTGAGCCGCTCTCTGAGCCGCGGTTTTTTTCTCGGCGATGAGTTGCGCGGCATGGGCTTTTTGCGCGGCGGCAAGTTGAGAAGCCCGCTGTGCGGCGGCGAATTGCGCCGCCTTTTGGGCCGCGGCTTTTTTCTCGGCGACGAGCTGCGCGGCATGGGCTTTTTGCGCAGCGGCAAGTTGTGCCGCACGCCGCGCGGCGGCGATTTTTTCCAGACGGGCCTGTTCTATGGCCTCCACCGCCGCAGCGCGTTTTTGAGCGATCAGATTCTGGTATTGCGGGATCAGCGCATTGTGGGAGCCTAAATCGCTTCCAGTTACCTGGATGGTATACAGGTCCGCCTCCGCCTGGTCGAAATGGCCGGCCTTGTACGCGGCGGCGGCTTTCTGAAGAAGCGCTTCCATCGCCGGGACCAGCGCCTTTTGTTTGGCTCGGGCCAAGGCGAGATTGTCGTCGGCTTCGCGCCGCAATACCGGAGGAATGTTCGGATCAGCCAGGATCAAACGATAGAGCCGCACCGCATGGGCGAGATGCCCGTCGCGCAGCGCCGTCTGGGCGTTGCGGAAAATGCGGCTGTTCTCCCGCGCGCCGGCGAGAGCCTCGTCCACCCGCAGGAGAAGCGTTGCAAGCGTGGTGCGCTCGGTCGCGGAAAGTTTGGCCGGGTCAATGGACAATAGCACCTGCTTGGATGTTGAGAATTGTTTCTCGTGGTAGAGCCGCTGCCCGCGCGCCAGCAGGGCCGCGGATGCGGATTGGTTTGTGACGCCGGCGATAGCCAGAGGGATCAGGGGCAGACTCCCGCCGGCAAGCAGAGCGCCCGCGATGCCGAGAGCCAGAATTCTGGAGCGAGTATGCTTGTTCAAAACGCTACTCCTAATATCGTAGGGTATACTAAAACCATCATCCCCGTGTTGCAACTGCAAAACGGTCATCTAGGGGACGGCTAGGGGACGGCGGGAGACGGGCCGGCGCCCCCGGCGGACACCGCCGGCGAGCCGGCCTGATTCACCGCTTTGATCAACTTAGCCCACTGCGGATTGGCGTTGTCCCAGGCGGAATTTCGCAGCAGCAACCGGCCGTGCGGACCACGGACAACCGCGGTCACGCTGGCGCCGGAGGAATTACGGCGCGCATCGACAAGCGTGTAACCGGTGTTGAAATTCACCAGCTTATAGACCAGTCTGCCGGTCTTCGGGTCGATCAGGGAAGCCGACTCCACCGTGCCGATCGGCTGGCCGGCGGAAACAGTCTCATCGCCCCAGGTCCACATACCGTGCACCCACTTAAAAATTTGGAATTCCACCCGGCCATGGGTCGCATTTCCGCCGGCCAGGAAGAAGTACATGCTGTTACGCACGCCCACAACCGGACTCGCAAGACTCCAGGGCGACGCCAGCCAGGGACGCCGCCTGGCGGCCGGATGGTTCAGACGGTAAGGAAATCTGAATGTCGGGTTATACAACAGCACGCGCAACTCATACCGGTAGCTGGAACCGGGCTTGGCGCTGGTGTCGTAGAGAAAGACCTTAATGGATCGCTTGGAAAGGAGGCTGGCCATAGTCACGCGGGCCGGTGTGGATATTACCGGCGGGCGAGTGCTTCCGCCGTGGGAAGTGTAGATGGACAATGGCGAGGGCGTCCGGTTGGACGGCGCCAGGGGCGCGGCGCCTCTGGAGTGGTAGACGCTTCCCGGAGCCTGCCGTGCGTGGAAGACGGAGCCGGGTCCTGTACCGCCGGGAACACGCCCGCGGCGCAATCCACCCGGCCGTACGGGATGATGAGGTTTGGTTTGCGGACGGATGATCCGCAGATGAATGGACTCGATGGGGTAGAAGGCGGGGGTGAGAATGCGGCCAACCTGCCGATCCAGAACTCCCAGCGCCTGCGGGATCGCCGGCGCACTCTGATTGGCCAGATCGATCATTGGCGGCGGCTCAACATAGAAGCCCTTAATGCTTTTCCAGCGCCCCCATCGCCCGTCCGCCAGCAGTTTCTCCCGCCGCGCCCGCAGACGGAAAAATGTAGTGCGGCGATACGGCGGGGGCAGACCGCTCCGGCCCGCGGGAAGATGGGCGCCGCCCTTGAGATCCGCCCGCCACCGCGCCATGGGAAATCGGGCGGATACTTTCACCCAGACGAGGTCCCGCGTCTTGTTTAAGGAAATGACGGCGACGCCGCGGTTCTGTTTGACCTTCAATCCGACCAGCGCGGGAACTTTCGGAACGACAAATATAAGTTTATGCAAATGAACTTTCCGCGAGCTGATGACCGGCGTATTCCAGGGACCGATCGACACCGGCGGAAGAAGCGCCAGTGGCGCCGGGAGCGGCGCCGTCTGCTCGCGCACGAGCCGCCCGACATAATCCGGCAGGCGCGCGGGGTTGAACCGGTGATTCGCCTGGTTGTGGATAAGGTTTTCGAGTTTGCCGACCGACTGGGATATCCGCGGCCCCACCTGGCCGGGAAGCACCCGCGTTTGGCCGGGCAAGGGCACACTCTCGGGATTCCCTGCGAAATTCCGATAGATCAACCAACCCGCGAACAGAATGCCCACGAGGAGTAAAATCTTTTCCACGTGGCGTTCGATCGGAGTTATGTTCTTAACCTGCATAATTCATATTCCCGCGTTCCCATACCGCCCGCCCCATGGCGGGCCGTCGCAATCGCTATGGCGCCGGCGATGGTGGGGGCACCCCGCACCTGGCGCAGTAATCCGCCGGCATGACTTTCCCGTTCCAACTCGTGAAAAAAATCGCCTCGACCAGTATATCCGCGCGGACCACGGGAACTTTTCCATACACGTAGCCACTGGTCAAAGCATCGATGGGATCGACCGTGCGCATCTGTATCTGAAGAACGGTGTAGCCGTTATTGAGGCGGTAAAGCTGGTCGATGAAGTGATTGATCTGCCAGGGCTCAATCACCAGGCTGATGTTCATCAAGGTGACCTGGTAGCGCGGGTTGGTCAGGTGGCCGGTGAGAATGGCGCCGCCGGCGGCGGAAACGCCGGGAGAAGGCGAATACGCGGATGATGGGGGGGCATATACGCCGAAGCGGCCGGGGGCCGAACCGGCGCCCGGCATACCCGCCGACATCGCCGCGGGGGTGGCGCCGGTCGAACCACGGATAAACAACCCGCCATCGCCAACCAAAACCGGCCGTGCGAATCGACTCGCTGGCGTCGCGCCCGTCGCCGTGGCCGCCGCGGCGCCAACCGTGATGTGAAGGAGCCGCTTGACCGGCGACTGACCCACATTGGCGCTGCCCTTGTTGAGCGCGGCAATCGCCTTGACCACATCTCCCTGGAGCCAGGTATCGACAAAAGCTTCATAAATTTGATCCGCGGTGGGCGGAGTGGAGCTTTGCACGAATTGGCGTTCCTGAAAACTGGCGGGGTCGGCGTAGATGCGGCACGTCGCGGCGGCATGAAAAACCATTTGTCGTGTCAGGTCGCCAAGCAACCGCCTTTTGTGGCGACCCGCGTGCCGGGAGGCATGGATGCTGCCCGTGGTATTCCGCGGCATCAGACGCGCCCGTCTTCGCAGTTTCTCCCGCAGGATGCGGCTGATCCGCTTGGGTGTCGGCGGCGCGCCGGCGCGCAGTTGCGTGAGCCAGGCGCGGCGATCGCGGGGGTTATTCACGAAAAGTCGCCGGTACGCCCGCCGGAAATTACCACGAACGTAATAACTCCGCGACGGGCGCGGCAACAGATGGGGTTGGGGAACCCCGGCAAGCAGGGGAATCACCTTGCCTTTGGGCGATGATGGCAACTTAACCCGGCCCGCGGCGTTAAACCGTTCCACCATCCGGCGAAGGCGTTTGGCCTGGGCCTCTATGCGTCGCTGAACTTCCTTCTTGACCTTGATGATCGCCGGCGTCACCGGACCGACGAACGGTTTTTCGCCGAGAATATGAATCGGGGTTTTTTCGAGACTCGCGGCCCGTTCCGCCAGGCTCAGTTGGGATTTCATTTGCTGCCGCAAACGCCGGGCTTGGGCGCCGATCGGATAGTATAGCGCCACCACCGCCAGCAACACCGCCGCGCCGCAGATAAGCAAAATCAGATTGGCCTTGAGAAACTTCATCCACATCTCCAACCGGCCCTGTCCCGCCAGAGCGCTCTGGCGGGGGGGGCTTACCGCCGCACCGTTTCCTTCCGGAGGTATATCAGAAAAGTCAGCCGGAAGGCGGTGGCGTTCTTGAGCGATTTTCCGCTGTTCGGATCAATGATCATGTTTTTCAACCCGCCGCCCGTACCCCGGCCAAAGGATCCGGCGCCGGACCGTCCGGAATTGAAATTCGATTCGCCCGTCGCCCGGTATGGGCGCCTCAGGCGAGGGGGAAGAAAATCAGGCATGAAAACTTTGGCGAATGGCCCGGGATGCGATCCCCAGGCCACAAAGCCGACGTCGGATTTTCCGGCGGAGCGATGACCCCGCATCTGGGCGATTCTCATATACGCCAGTGAATTCGGTGGAATCACAATGTAAAAAGGTTTGTTTGATTTAAGCGGGGCGGTCCGTTTGAGCGCATCGCGAAAATGCTCAATGATTCGCAACGGATGTTTCCACGGGGTGTAACCGGTGACGAACACTCGGAATCCTTCTCCGGCGGGCGGAGCGCTTGCCGGGGCGCCGTTCAGGGGTGGCGCCCCGGGCGCCGCGGGTTGGTTCGGATTCGCCGCCGTCAGGTTGGATGCGTAAACACTCCGCATGCTCTGGATGACGATTTTCCAATCAGGTCCCCGCCCGGCGGCCCGCCGGGAGGCCTGGGGCAGCGCGGCATAAAAGGTTTGCAGGATGGCCGGCCAGACGTTCCGGCTCTTGTTGAGCGCCAGGTAAAACTGCGCCTTGCGCAGGCTCCGGCGATAGGTGTTGTTCAGAGAGTTATACTCATCGCGCCACTGCGCGGCCTCGTTGAGTTGCGCGCTCAGGTTGCTTATCCCGCTGCGGCGCAGCGCGGCGTGGAACGCCGCGGAATCCATCCAGCACCTGGCGCCCGCCACGGCGGCGCCGACGACAAACGCCGCCGCCGTGGCGGCGAACCACGGATACTTTCTCCGCCAGAGCGTTTCCCGGGCGACGCTCACCGGCAGAAGGTTGGAGTTGATGCTCGCCATCCCCAGCGCCTGCAGGGCCAGGCCGTAAGCCGTCGTCAGACCCAGGACCCGGTCGCCCAGACCGGCCGTGAGCCGGGTGTCCAGGGACTCCAGGCGGTTGAACCCCTCGAGACGCCGGGTATCTATTGTCATATACTGGTGAATATATTTTTGTAATATAGCCAGGCGAAAAGGGTTGCCCAGCCCCAGGATCCGTTCGAGCCGGCTGTCGCGGTGCGAACCATTGTAGTAGCCGACGGAACGCTGCATTTCCGCGACCAGCTCGGCGAAGGTGGGCCGCATGGCCTGGAATATCTGGCGCGCCCATTTGCTGGTGGCGGCATTTTTCTTGAGTGTTTCGGCCTTCGGGAAGGGGAAGCGAAAACTCCGGGCCAGCGATTCGGTGAAACTGTTGCCACCCAGGTTGATGTTGCGCAGCCACAGCCGCCCCTGATCGATGATGATCAGGTCCGTATGATCGGCGCCGACGTCGATGACGATGGTCCCCTTGTCGCGGCCGACGCCTTCGTACGCCAGGGCGTTGTAAACGGCCAGGGGGGCGATCTGCACGCCGTGCACGGTAATGCCCAGATTGCGGAAATCGGCCAGTATCTGCGAGACCAGGTCCGTCTTGATGGCGAAAATCCCGACTTCCACTTCCGGACTTTCCGCGCTCTGGAACTTATGAAAATCCCAGATCACCTGGTCCAGCGGAAAGGGAATCTGCTGCATGGCCTCAAAGCGGACAATTTCGGGTATTTTCCGCGGCTCGACCGGGGGCAGTTTGACAAAGCGGGCGAAACTGGTCGATCCCGCCGCCCCGATGAAGACCCGTTCGCCGCGCAGCGGATGGCGCTCCAGAAATTTAGCCAGACTTTCGCGAACGATCTCCTTGCGATCCGCGTCCGCTTCGCTCAGAAAGCGGCTATGCTCAATCACTTCCATCGCTTCCAGATAGATTTTCTCGCCATCGCGGCGTATTTTCATCGCTTTGAGCGCGGTGGTCCCCACGTCGATACCCCAGGCTGTCTGCAAACGCGGCATAAGACCTCCGACAATTATTTCATTATAAACTCGGGAACGTATCCCGCGTCAAGCCTCCCCCGCGGCGGCGCCGGCGGAAAAACGGCCATCATGATATCAATGAATCATATATCAATGAATTGCGATTCGTGTCAACAACTGCGGCGATTCCCGCCGCGCGGCGGTGCAATGTTCGGGTTGGAGCGCCGGCGAGAAGATGGCGGAAGGCCCGATATCATCTCCCCTACGCTCTTAGGCATGATTGTTCGGAACGGAATTCGCCGGCGCCGCGCCGGGGCCGGCCAGCACAATCGCATTTTTGCCCAGAGACTTGGCCCGCAGCAGTTCGCCATCGGCAACGGCCATCAGCTCGGGGAGATCCCGGGCGTCCCAGGGAAACGTCGCCAGGCCGCCGCTGATGCTCAGCCGGCCGGCGATCGGTCCGCCCTCGGTATTCCAGGGGTGTTCGGCAACGGCTTTACGAAACCGATGGGCGATGCTCAGAACGCTCCGGGGATGCTGGCTGTCGGGTTGGCGGACCGCTCCCTCATCCCAGAACACGACGGCGAATTCGTCGCCGCCGATCCGCGCGACCAAATCGCGGCTGCGCGTGCAGCGCCGCAGAAGACCGATGACCTCACGGATAATGGCATCGCCGGCGGCGTGGCCGAACTGATCATTGTACTGCTTGAAATCGTCGATATCAAAGAGCAATATCGTCACGCAGAATCGTTCCTGGCGCGCCCGCTCCAGAAGGCGGGGAACCATTTCCAGGAAATAGCGGCGGTTGTAGGCGCCGGAGAGTTCGTCGGTATCCGCCTGGCGGCGCAGGGTCTGGTGCTGCCGCGCCACGGCCAGCAAGGAGGCCAGCCACGCCGCGGAATGGTTCAATTGCTCGGCGACGCGGGGACTTTTCGCCCCCCCCTCCAGAACCAGCGAACCGAAATTTTCAGAACCAAAATGAAGCGGCGCAACCGCGGCATCGCCGGGCGTCGTCGCCTGGGGGCTATCCTCCATAAGGTGCGGTTCCACCCGCAACGCGCCGGGCCAGCGAAGGTTGTTCTGTAGAACCGCCAGCGCCACCGGCGTCACGTCCCGGCCCGCCAGCAACTCTTGGGCGACCCGCATTTGTGCGGCGGCGGGCAATTTGATTCCGCCACGCGCCTCCGCCGCGGCGGACGGAATGGTTGGCGTCCGCTCCTCCGGAGATTTCGCCGGCGCGTGTTCGGCGGCGCCCCCGGTGAGCGGATCTGATGCGGCCGGCGAGAGCCGCCGTACGTTTTGGTGCGAATCGTCGGCAACGCCGCCCGGGAACGTTTCAGCGGGAGTGGAAACGGCGGGAATTTTTCCGACTTTTTTTGACGTCTTACGTCCCAGTCGCCCCTTTGCGGCGCCCGCCGCAAACGGATCGAGTGGATTCAAAGTTGACATGATAAACCTCTCTCTCGTCTAACGCACCACCGTCGACCGCCCTGCAGCGCCACACAATGGCGCTCGATATGATTTCGCCGGTGGATTCCCATCACCATGCATCTCCGACTCTCCATCGCTTTTACTCTCTGGTGCCATCGCGCGGCGCTCCAATCGCGCAGGATCCGGTAATTATTTCACACCGGCGCCAATCTCCATACCCTTGAAGCAGCGGCCAACGATCCCAATCACTGCCCGCTGATATGCCCATCCGCCCGGCGGCGGTAATAGATGATGAACCGGCGCCGAACCGCCACGTAGTGTATATTCTAACGAGCTGGCGGAGGAAATCCAAGTTTTTTCCACAAATTCCACTTCTCAGCCGTACCTTGTCAACATCGAGACTTGGCCGTTGACACAAGCACACGACATGCGGCTCCCGAACATAACTTTGTATCGGCAATGAAAGTCCGTTGGATCAATCATTTTGCGATTTTCTTTTGCCGTTCAATTTTTCCCTGCTGGACGCGATGATTATAAGACTATGATCATACGCAATGCCAGGCGGCGGGCCGGCTTAGGAAATGGTCCCGATTGTGAATGGGACGCGGCGGGACTGGCCGGTTGATCGTGGCCGCGGTTACTATGCGCATTTATGACGCGTCCCCCGCATGTTTTGATCACCGCCGGCAGCACGCGCGAACCTATTGATGAGGTTCGCTGGTGGACCAACATCTTTACGGGCCGGACGGGGCTGGATATCGCGTTGCGAATGCTCGATATCGCCGATGTCACTCTGCTGACCGCCAATGCCGAACACGCCCGCTATTGCCACGAGGTACGGGGGGCAAGTGGAGTACTCACGACCGGCTTTTTTCAAACCCATAGTGATCTGGCCCGGATGATTCCCACGCATCTGGCCCGTCGGAAAACGCAAGCGGTGTTCATGACCGCCGCGGTCAGCGATTACAAACCCACCGGCGCGTACCAGATCATGGAAAGCCGGCGGATTGAGGGGACCCATCCGTCGCAATATCAATGGATAGTGCAGGATGTGCAGGCACGTAAGATCCGCGGCGCGCACGAGCGGCTTGTCATCGCGGCCGAACGAACGCTCAAACTGATCGATCAGTTCCGCACCGCCTGGAACTATCGCGGGCTTTTGTTCAAATTCAAGCTGGAGGTTGGAATTTCCGAAAAAGATCTGATGGCCATTGCCGAGGCGAGCCGCCGGCAAAGCGGGGCGGATGCGATCGTGGCCAATACGCTGGAGATGGTGCGGGGAGATTCCCCCGCGGCGTGGTTGATCGACGCCCGGGGCGCAAGGCGTGTGGCGCGCGGCGATCTTCCGGCGGCATTGCGCGATTACACCGCCGCGCATCTAAAACGTGAATCGGGGTTGTGTTGACACCCAACGCGACGAACATAAAATAGGATGAGAAGGTTTACTTTAATCATTCATGACCTTTCGGAGACTCCATGTTTTCGCAAACGGGTGAATACGCTCTGCGTGTCATGGTGTATCTGGCCAGCCGGGCCGGCGAACCAGCGACCAACAAGCAAATCTCCGCCGCCACCTTGGTGCCTCGGGGTTATTTGGCAAAAATTCTTCAAACATTAAGTCGCGCCGGCCTGGTCAAGTCGCAGCGTGGTCTGCACGGTGGTTCCATTCTGTTGGGGAATTCCGCCGCACTCTCGCTTTATGATGTCATACAGGCGGTGGATCCGCTGCGGCGAATCGAGACCTGTCCCTTGGCGCTGACCTGGCATGGGCGCGACCTTTGCCCTCTGCATCGCCGCCTGGATGATGCTATCGGCCATGTCGAAAAAACACTCAGGCAGGCGACCATCGCCAGTCTGTTGACCGGTCGCGACGAAAGCCGCCATCCTTTGTGTCTGCCCAGGAAACCATCGAAAAAGAATATGCCCGCAAAAATTACTTGAGTTCCACGCTCCAATAGGCATGGTCGAGAAAATGCTTCCACGAGGCGTACTTATCCGACCCCAGCCGCACGTTAATCACGGGATTCCGCCGGGGTTTCAGTGGCAGACGCGTCAGGTGCATGCCGGCCTGCTGGGGCGTGCGACCGCCTTTGCGGGCATTGCAATAAACGCAGGCGCAAACCAGATTTTCCCAGACGGTTTTGCCGCCCATGGCGCGTGGAATCACGTGATCCAGCGAAAGTTCGCTGGTGGAGAATTTTTTACTGCAATACTGACAGACGCCGTGGTCCCGCGCGTAAATGTTGCGCCGATTCAGTTTGACATCCTGCCGCGGAAGGCGGTCGTAGCCAAGCAGACGGATGATTCGCGGTACGGCGATTTCGTAACGGACGGTGCGGACGAAATCATGCGAGTCGCGCTCGAACTGGGCCTTGAGTTGCGAAATTTCCATCCACGATTCGATGTCATAGGCGAGATAGGCCCCATTTTCCACCGCGATGACTTCAGCGAGATTGCGGCACAGGAGCGAAAAAGCCCGCCGTGCACTAACGACACGAATCGCCATATACAGGCGATTGAGCACCAGCACATTACACGAGAGACCCGATACCGGCGGGCTTTCCGACACGTTCATCGCTCCAAGAAACCGCGCGGCGGGCGGTTCGTCCACAACCAACCAGGGTATTGTGATGCATTCATCGTCCGGCCACAAGTGCCCGGGAGGCTGGGTGTCACGCGTGGCGCGGCCATTAGGGTGTGAAGTACACAGCGTCATTGCTCGAACCACATCCGGCGGCAACAATTTCATGTTGCCGGCCCCCCGCCCATTCCTGAAAAAATTGAATCCGGCGCAGCCAAATCCTATCATAACGTTGATTCAACGCCCGCGCGAGCCGGGCGGAAGGAACCCTATAGTGATGTCGGAAATACGGTTGTCGAAAAATCGGCTCTATCTTGATAATGCCGCTACCAGCTTTCCCAAGCCGCCGGAAGTTCTCCAGGCGATGATCCATTACGCCGAGCATATCGGCGCCTCGGCTGGTCGCGGCGGCTATGCCGAGGCGCGCGCTTCGGCCGAGGTGCTCCGCATCTGCCGCCAACGACTCTGCACGCTTTTTAACGGCGAAAATCCCGATCATTTCATTTTCACGCTTAATTGCAGCGATGCGCTGAACATGGTTATCCATGGATGGCTCAAGCCGGGTGATCACGCGATCTGCACCGCCATGGATCACAACAGCATTCTCCGGCCTTTGAATGATCTGGTGCGCTGGCGGATGATTACCCAGACCCGCATACCGGCGGACCCGGCCACCGGTTGGGTTGATCCGCAAGACATTCGCAAGGCTATCCGGCCGCGGACGCGACTGATCGCCATGGCGCACGCCGGCAACGTTGCCGGTACGGTGCAGCGCATCGCACAGATCGGGAGCATCGCCCGCCGGGCGGAGGTGGCGTTTCTGGTGGATGCGGCGCAGACCGCCGGCCACCTTCCGATCGACGTGCAGGCGCAGAGTATTGATTTTCTGGCTTGTCCCGGCCACAAGGGCCTGCTGGGTCCGTTGGGAACGGGTTGTCTGTACATTCGCCCCGGTTTGGAAAAGCATCTGCGCACATCCCGTCAGGGAGGCACCGGATCGGTCAGTGAACGCGACACCCAGCCCGACTTTATGCCCGATCGCTGGGAGCCTGGCTCACACAATGCCATCGGTCTGGCGGGGCTTTCGGAGGGAATCGCCTGGATTCTTCAACGGGGAGTTGCGAACATCGCCGCGCATGAACGGGCGCTCGGCACAACATTCCTGGAGGGCCTTGCCGGCGTGGATGAGTTGCGGTTTTTCGGGCCGCGGAACATGGCGGACCGCGTGGGCGTATGGAGCGTTCGCATTGAGGGCCGGGGGCCGCTGGCTCTGGCCGATCAACTGGAGAAAGAATTCGGCATCCTTACCCGGGCGGGGCTGCATTGCGCGCCGCTGGCGCACCGTACCATGGGCACGGACCAGCCCTCGGACATGGCTGTTCCGACCGATGTGGGAACCACTCGTCTGAGCTTCGGTCCGTTTAACACGCTCCCGGAATCGCAATTCGCCGCCGCAGCGCTGGCGGCCATCGCCTCGCGGAAAACCTCTCCGGTATCCGCCCTCCACGTGAGGTAAGAGCGAGGTTTACCGTTAGAGTCTATCGCAATAGATAGGCTCTTAATCCCCCTATTGATGGTTTTATGGCGAACCGGACACGCGCGAGTGAGCCTGGCTGGCCTGGTTCAGCAGCTCGTCGACGAGGCTCGATTCTCCCGGCGCTACCGTGAATTCCGGGCCGCCATCGTTCCGCAGGTATATCACATAGAGTCGGCCGCGCTTGACCGGGCGGTAGACCGCCTCACCCTGTACCACGTCCAGCCCTTCCTTTTTGGCCAGCAACGGATGTTTTAATAGCTGCCAGATTTTATTCCAAAGAGACTGCGCGAATATATTCCGGCGATTATGTGGTCCGAGCAGCACCGCCGGTACTCCACCCCTGCCCAGCAGGGAGACTCCCTGGTCCGGCGCCTGCGAATTGCCATAGATGCTCCGGAAAAACACCAGCGATTTTCCCCGCAGCAGATCGCCGTCTTCCACATACTTGTTCTGGAATTTTAAAACGATGCCGTCCACATGCGGCATATCGCCGGCAATCGTAATCTTTCGCATCGGCAGGGCGACCTCCTTGCCGCCGCGGCCAATGGTAAATTCCCGCCACAACAGCGTGGTCTGGAGGACCTGGCCCCGGCCGTTGAGCACCTGGCCGTCCACCACCAGTTCCGCGCGCCGCGTCTTGCCGGTCAGCCGATTGATCACCCGTTGAAGATGATCGCGTTCCTGTTGCAGTTTCTCCATCCGCGCCTGGCGCGAAAGCATATAATAGCTTACATCGACTCCCAGCGTCACCAGGGTCGCCAGGATGACCACCGCCAGCATTGCTTTGAGAAATCGCCTCATGGTCGACCTTCTTCTTTATTTTTGTTTTAACGCCGCCAGGCGAATCGCCCAGCGTTTTTTCATGGCGCCGACCGTGGTTGGCAGCCAGGTACTTCCGTCGGGATTGTCCACTTTCAGCAGCCCACCGCGGGAGTTTACCCATAGATTGGAGACTCCCGGATTCAACTGATCCACAAGATGGTACGCCGGAATCCGCCGGCTGGCGATGCTGATTTTTTCCGGCCCGAGCACCTGGAGCACACGCAACCCCAGCCGCGACGTCCGCGAATCAAATACCACGAACGCCAGGGTTTGTCGTTTGTGCAGATTCACCAGCCGCGGCCAGAGGAATTGGAGCGCCGGCGGCAGCACCGCGGGCATTCCCGAGCGAATGGAAAAACGCAGCGGTTTGTTGCTTTGCCCCGCAACGACATGGCCGCTTTGGCGGATTACGTGAATGCGACAGAGTGACGAGAATTCATCGCTCGTTTTTTCATCGGCGCCGGCCACCGGAAATAATCCCCTCTGCTGGGTGCCGATTTCCGTGGTCCAGTGCACCTCCATGTTGGGCCACGCAATGGCTACATGAACAAGGTGAAAACTCTTGGTTTTCGGATCCAAAACGAGCCGTTCCTGTCGCAACGCCACGATCCGTGGATTGTTGATCGGCATAAGCGTCTCCATCGACTTGACCCAGGCGTTGAAGTGCACGGAGGAACCGGATCTTCCCGGCTGCCGGTGAAAGGCCCAGAAACAGATCGATTTGGCCATAATCACCGCGCCTTTGGACAAAAAAATCCGGCTGTTGGCGCCGAAGAAAACGCCTTTGAATCCATCTTGTCGTCCGATGTACGTGTGCGTTCGCACATATCCGATATTGTGATGGCGTACCATGATGCGGAAGAGTTGGGGGTGAAGGTTCGCATGTGCCAGCAGAATTTTTGCGCTTTGCCGGGCGAGCCATTTTTTACCGGCGGCAATGGCTTGCAGGCGTTCCCGCTCGATCTTTTTTCGATTCAGCAGACGAAACGAGCCGATAACCGTGTCAAACACCGGCATGACCATCGTCCGCTGATCGGACGGGCTGAAAAACGTCAGCACGTAATAGCGGCGCGGACCGGCTTGCACCAGCAACTGTTGCCGCAGCAGGAGAATCGGGGCATGGTTGGAAATGGCCTGGAAGCGGATGACAAGCTTTTCCGCCGGTCGACCGGATACGTTCATCCGCTTCTCTTCGAGCACCCGTACGTGCTGAAAGTCGTGCCGGGCCTGTTGAATGGTCGCCTGCGCCAGGGGCGTCAATTTCGCCGGTTTGGCCAGCAGCGCCAGATGCACAATCAGACCCCAGCGCTGCGAATGGTTCGCAAAACTGGCCAGGTCCATACCGGTGCGGCCAATACCCTGACATCCCGGCGGCGGCCGAATTTCAAAACCGTCCGCGTCGTCGCGCCATATCGGTCCCAGCCGCACATAAGATACGGAGCCTGCCGTCGTTGTCCGATCCGGCGAAGATTTCGCCGGCAAAGCCCGGCAGGTCGCCTGGATGCCCAGCAGAAGCAGCCCCAGGTAAAACGCCGTCCCGCCACACGGCGCTCCGCGACGCCGTCTTGTGATCCGATGATAAAAACTCGACTTGAACATTCGTTCCATGCTGGATGGCACCTGTTGTATTGTTTGTATTGTAATGAAATTTACCGGGAATTCCGGAGTGTGGCGACGATCCGATGGAAATTGGCATTGTCCGCCGGCAGGGGCGGACTTTGACCGAAGTAACCTATGGACTTAAGCTTCGTCCCGTGGGACGTGGCCGCCAGGAAAACGAATCCATTCCGCCAGGCGCCTTGAAACGTGTATATCACCTGCGGACCATAAAGCCAGCGGATCGAAATGAAACGGACCGGCCGCCCATCCCCCTGCACCAGCTTGTCATAAAGCCGCAACGATGCTTGTTGGACCGAAGCGTTTTTGGAATTGGCGGCAAGGGGCCGCAGGAAATAAACGATCATTCGCCGATGCCCCTGGACCTGTACCGAAAGCGCTTTCTGGGCCAATACGCGCCCGGCGGGCGCACCGGCGGTAGGAATGTTTCTCGGACTCAATGACAAGGCTGGCCCAAATGTCACGGCCCGCAAGGGTGATGTTTGGTTCTGGACCATTTCCACGCCCCAGGACGCCCCCAGCGCCAACAGCAGAAAGCCGCCCATCGTGACCGGCAGCAGGAACCGCCTGTGCAACGAAAGTGAACCCGTCAATCTCTTCATGACCACATGATAAACAATTCGGTAAAAGAAAAGAACCAACCTGCGACTGTGCGTACCGGCGTGCGGACGACTGGCGCACCGGATTACCGAACGACAACGTATAATCATCATGGAACAAGCAAATAATATTCGTATAAGCGTAATAGTTGACGAAGAAATTAAGGCCACTTGACAAAATAGTTTCCTTGTGTAAAATGTAATCAGAGATGAAAAATATTTTTTGTGCAACCAAATGTGATATTATGCGTATAACCAATTAGCGGGTTACACAGACGCAAGCGATGGGCTTGGAACCCGCTGGAATAAACAAAGGCCGCCGCCAGGCGGCGAACCGTGTTGAGAAAGGAGCGGTACCATGATCCCCGACATGCTTCAGAGAATGATCTCCGGGAGAGGGGCTGGTTGGAAGATGCTTACCGTAGTTGCAACGGCGGGCGCTTTGATGGCGGCAGCACCCGCACAGGCGCAGGTCGGCATTGGATTTGGAATTTCCATCGGCGGGCCGGTGTATTGTCCGCCACCGGTTGTATACACGCCGCCGGTCTATGTTCCTCCACCGGTGCTTTACAATTACGTTCCCCCACAGCCGGCTTATATTCCACCCCCGCAGCCGGCCGTGTACACACCGCAGCCGGTGTATACACCTCCGCCGGTTTATTACGCGCCGCCGGTTTATTGCCCGCCGCCCGTTTATTACGCGCCGCCTTGCTACGCACCGATATATCGGCCGTGGCATCCATTTTACCATCCGTTCTATCCCGGATACGGCGGATTCCGGCTTGGATTTTTCTTCGGGAACCGGTTTGGCCCCCGTTTTGGTGACCGGTTCGGTGACCGGTTCGGTGACCGGTTCGATCGTCGCTAACGCCCCTGCGGGGCGGTCTGCCTCCCGCCGGCGGGCCTTCCAGGTCGCCATGGTTTTGATCCTTGGTCGGGCGGCCGTTCCGCATGGTCCCATCCCGATTGGTTATCGGGACTATAGACTCTAAATAAGCAGGCCGGGCTCGGGGTTCAGGGTAATCCTGGGCCTTTTTTATGTAGATAATCGTATAAATTCCGAAGATGGGCCGTACCCGCAGTCCGGGCGAGCAGGGGACGATCACTTGCCGCCTGCGTCGATTATTCTACAATGGCGTGGATGGCGTTGGCGACGGCCGGGGCGCATGGCGCGATACCCATGGTCCGGAGCCTGCAAGGAGTTGGTTCCCATGCCCCATGTGATCACCGAACCGTGCATCGGCACAAAGGATACGTCCTGTGTAACTGTCTGCCCGGTCGATTGTATCCATCCGCGTAAAGACGAATCCGATTTCACGGGCGCGGTGCAACTTTATATTGACCCGGACACCTGTATTGACTGCGGTTTATGTGTGGATGAATGCCCGGTCAAGGCTATTTTCCCGGAAGACGACGTTCCCGAGGAATGGAAGAAATACATAGCCATCAACGGCGAATATTATAAAAAGTGATGCTGCGCCAGCGAAAGCTCGGGTGGCGGAACTGGCAGACGCGCCGGATTTAGGTTCCGGTTCCGAAAGGAGTGCAGGTTCGATTCCTGTCCCGAGCAAACGGGCTTGTTTTGAAAGTATTGGAGCTTGTCCATGGAGACAGGCTCTTGGAACGGGACCGCCGTCGCTATGGAACCATCCTCCGTTGAAAAAAAACGCTGCGGGGGATTGTTCGCCCAGGGGGCGGTTTGGTTCATCCTGGTGGCGGCGGGAGTGTCTTCATCGGCCCGCGCGGTCCACGTTGTCGCCGGCCCGATGGTGGGAAGCGTAACTCCCACCTCGGCGCGGGTGTGGATCGAAATCAACACCTCGGAGCGGGTTCGCGTACGGTGTTTCGACGTCAACACCAACCAGGAAATGTGCTCCATTGGTATGACCGTTCCGGGACCGCCTCCCTTCGTGGTCAACGCGCCTTTGGGAGGATTGCTGCCCGATCACGATTACCGCATGACGCTCACGGCAAACGGTCTTCCGCTTCGCCTGCCGCCACCGTCTTTGATTATCCATACGCCACCCGCACCGGGCGCCAACAAAGACATCACCCTGGCTTTCGGCTCCTGCGTCAACACCGACCGTTACCCCTCCCGCGCGATCTGGCGCAGCATTGTACGGGTTCAGCCGCGCGCGTTCATTTTCGCCGGCAACACCGTTTATCTGCCGCGGAAGCTGAGCGAATTTCCCTACACCTACGAAGCCGCGCGGCGATTTATTGAGCAGCGCTACGATGAAGCCCGGCGATTTGCCGGCTTCCAGCGGCTGCTGCGAACCTGCCCCATTTACGCCACCTGGGATGACCGCGACTTCGGCACGCCGCATTCCGGCGCTTCGTTCGTGTTTGCCCAGGAATCGCTCATCGCGTTCGAGCGGTACTGGCCGAATCCCGGCTATGGAACCGGCCATACACTGGGAACTTTTTGCCACTTTAGCATTGGCGACGTGGCGGTGTTTCTGCTGGACGACCGCACCTTTCGCCGTCCCCCTGCGAAAAATCGCCCGGGAACCATGTTCGGTTCCGTCCAGCTCGCCTGGCTGAAACGCCACCTGCTTGCGAGCCGCGCCGATTTCAAATTGATCGTCGATGGCGATCCGATGTTGCCCGATTATCCCGGCCCTTCCGCCGGCTATCGGGACTGGGCGCATTTCGGCAACGAAAGGTCCCGTTTTATTCACTGGATATTCGGTCATGACGTGTCCGGGGTGATCTTTCTCTCCGGCCACCGCCGTTTTGGCGAACTGACGCTCCGCCAGCCCGATCCGAACAGCCTGGATCAATATCCACTATATGAACTGACCAGCTCCTCCCTGGCGGCCCGCCCGGTTCCCCCGGCGCAAATGATCAAATGTTTCAACCCCCGGCGCGTCGGAGCGCCCGTGCTGGAGCATAATTTTGGCGTGATTTCCGTCGGCGGCCCCGCCGGCAACCGTCACATCATGCTTCGTCTGTGCAACGCGCATGGAAAAACCGTGCTCTCCAAGATGCTGCTGGCCGGCCAGTTGACCGGTAATTGAAGAATCTCATTCGAAAAAAATCATTCGCCCGGCGCTTTTTGCGGCAGCGGCGCCAGAACCTGCGCGGTGCGGCTGGGCAGATATATCTGTATGCTTTGGCGGCGCCCATACATGGGAACATCCTGACGGGGATAAACGTGGCCGGAAGCGCAGCGCCCCTGGCCGGCGAACTCGGGCCGATCGGTATCGAGAACGATCTGGTAATCACAGGGGTCCGGTACGGGAATACGCAGGCCGAAGTAGCTTTCCCAGGCGTGGAAATTGAATACAAACACCAGCGGGCCGCGGCGAAAGGCGAGCTGGCGGGTATCTTCATGGACCAGCAATTGCTCAATGAAGGTGTCTTCCAGGAGGTTCCATCGTTCGTCGAGCGACTGCATGGCGCGGTCGAATTCATTCAGCGACCGGTAGTGCAGATCGTCGCGGTCCACCAGGCTCCAGAGTCGGCGGGCGTAATGATAGGAAAAATTGTTGCCCGGGCGGGGAAAATCCACCCATTCCGGATGACCGAATTCGTTGCCCATGAAATTCAGATAGGCCTCGCCGCCCAGGCTCAAGGTGAGCAGGCGGATCATTTTGTGCAGCGCCAGTCCGCGATCGATGATCAGGCTTGGCGTGGACTTGCTCATGTGCGTGTACATTTCCTTGTCCATCAACCAGAACGCGATGGTTTTATCGCCCACCAGGGCCTGATCATGGCTTTCCGCATAGCCGATGTGTTTTTCCTGGCGGCGGCGGTTCATCAGCGTGTGATACAACCCTCCGAGATTCCACTGTTCATCGCGCTGTTCTTTGAGCAGTTTGATCCAGTAATCGGGGATGCCCATCGCCAGGCGATAATCAAATCCCAGACCGCCTTGCGCCACCGGTCGCGCCATGCCCGGCATCCCGGAAACGTCTTCCGCGATGGTGATGGTTTCGGGGCGCAGCGAATGCACAAGCTGGTTGGCCAGTTGCAGATACGCCAGGGCGTCGGCATCCACGTTCGATCCGAAGTAAGAGTCGTAACTGGTAAATCCGGCGCCCAACCCGTGGTCGAGATACAACATGCTCGTTACGCCGTCGAAGCGAAAGCCGTCGAACTGGAATTCCTCCAGCCAATAGCGAAGGTTGCTTAACAGAAATCGCCGCACCTCGAACACGCGGTAATCAAAACAGAGCGAATCCCACGCCACGTGCCGGCCGCGCGCCCCGGTGTGGAAATACTGGTAGTCCGTGCCGTCAAAGAGATTCAGACCCTCGTTGAGGTTTTGGATGGCGTGGCTGTGCACCACGTCCAGCAATACCGCGATGCCCATGGCGTGGGCGGTGTCGATAAGCTCCTTCAGCTCTTCGGGCGTGCCGAACCGTGAGCTTACCGCATAGAAGTTGCTCACGTGGTAACCGAACGAACCGTAGTAGGGATGTTCCATGATCGCCATGAGCTGAATGGCGTTGTAGTGTTGCTCGCCAATGCGCGGCAGAAGGCGCGCGGTAAATTCGGCGAATGTTCCCACGCGCGGCTCTTCCTGCGCCATGCCGATATGGGTTTCGTAAATGCGCAGGCCGCCGCGCCGCGTTTGTGGCGCGGGCCGCGGATGTTGGAACTTGAATGGGTTCGGCGGCTGCCAGTAAAGCCCCAGGTAATCAGAGGTATTCGGATCCTGAATCACCCGGCGGATATAGGCGGGAATTCTATCCATCGCCCCCCGCGCCGATACGACGCGAACCTTCACCTGACTCGCGTGAACCAGCCGGTGGGCATATTGGTTGTCGGGAAGGAAGATGCTCCATACGCCGAAGGAATCTTTTTCCAGCGGATGGGACCGGCGATTCCATTCGTTGAAATCGCCGGTCAGATACAGCCCTTGGGCGCCCGGCGCCCATTCCCGGTACCACACACCCGCTTTTCCATTGTGCCGGCCGCGGTTAAGTCCGAAATAATGGTGTCCCTGACTGACCGGACCAAGCAGGCCGCCGGCTTTTTCAATAAGCTCCAGCATCTGCTGATAATGGGCGTAACGCTTCCGCAATTGATCGGCGTAAGGGCCTAGCCAGGGATCCCCGGCAATAAGCCCGGTTCCGTCCGGGTGTTCCTTGTGTGTCTCGTGGCCGGTCATTTTCAGGACTAAAAGATTCCTCCGCTGCCGCAATAGCCGGTATCTTAGCATATACCGCCCTGTCTGCCGCGGCACAGAAAGGCCGCGGCAAGGCTTAAGATATTCCTGCCTGCCGTGGCAGGCCGGCAGGCAGGCGTGATTCTCAATCCTATAAGTGCGTGTGGTATACGTCTTCACGCCGCAGCGAGTGGCGAAATTGTCCGTTTCCGGCGAAGATGGCCGACCGTATCGGACTTAATTTTTCAGTATCGGCGAAGGAGACCCGTGCCGCAAATATTCGACAATATTGAAATACCTCTATTGCCCACGTTGCAAACCGCGCTGAAGATGTCCGAACGCGCGGATTTTTGCGTCGGTTATTTTAACTTGCGGGGCTGGAAAGAACTCGACCACTATGTGGAAAAATGGGCCGGCGGCGAAGGTCATTGCTGCCGATTGCTCGTGGGCATGCAGCGGCCGCCGGAAGAGGAGCTTCGCGCCGCCCTGCGGCCGTCATCTTTCGACAAATCCATGGACACCGCCTCGGTGGCCCGGCTCAAAAAATCCCTTGCCGAAAAATTCCGTGAACAACTCCAATGGGGCGCTCCCACCGACGCCGACGAGACGGGTCTGCGGCGTCTGGCGGCGCAGATGCGGGCGAAAAAACTCCAGGTCAAATTATTCCTGCGGCACCCGTTGCACGCCAAGCTGTACCTGCTCTTCCGGCCCGACCCGCTCAATCCGAAAATCGGCTTCCGCCCAGGATTTGCTGGCGCGGCGGATGAAGGAGGCGATTGATGATGAGGCGCTGGCCAAACTGGTCATCGACCTGCGCTCGGACAGTGCCCTGTGCCATGTGGCCGAAGACGCGCGGGATGCCGACCCGCGGATTATCTGTTCGCTGGGGTTGCGAAGTTCATGAGGATCGTGTGTGTTTACGGCCCGACGATTATTGTGACCGCGGCGGCGTTTTTTCAGAGGCTCGGTGGGGTCGGACGGGGATTATATGGCCGATGAATTCCCTATTATTGCGATACCCGATCAATAGGTCTTACAAGGTAAACCAGCACTGCATTCCGGCCATCCGGGAGATTCTCGGCAAATACAATGTATCTGGAACTTTGCTGGAATGTGGTTCCGGCGCAATCAAAACACTTTGGCATATGTTCGCGGGATACCTGATGCTTGATGCGCTGATCGGCAATACCGACCGCCACCACGAAAACTGGGGGCTCATCACCCGTTCCATCCCGCCGGAAAGTCCCACCGTACTCGCCCCTTCATTCGACCACGCATCCTCACTGGGCCGGGAAATCAGCGACGCTGACCGCGGGGACATGCTTTCCGGAGCCGGCAACCGGAACATCCCGCTTTACACTGGAAGATGCCGATCCAAAATGTATCTCAACGCCGATGCCCTCAAGCCGCTTGCGCCTCTGGAAGCATTCAGGGAGGCGACGGCCGACACGCCGGCCGTCCGCGCCCTGTGGCTTGGAAGACTTGCCGCAGTCGGTCCGGGCGAGTTCACCGCGATTATCAGCCGAGTTCCGGCCCGTCGCATGTCTACCGCTGCCGGACGCTTCGCCTTGGAACTTCTGGTATATAATAGAGCACGGTTGTTGGAACTGGATTGACCTTTTATGATTGTCGCACAAAAGCAGTTGCAAGCCCTGATCGTCACTTGGCGAAAGCCAACCGACCGCGCCTATATCCCGCTCGGTCGTCTGATTTCCGGCCTGGGGCCTGATTACCCTGAATATGAATTTGCGTTTCTCAACGGCGTCAAGGACGCGCTCGCCCAGGGGTTGGGGCCGCTATTGGCTTTCCCGGACATCAACCGGGTGTACCGCAGCAATGAGCTATTCCCATTCTTCCAAAACCGCGTGATGCAGCCGGGCCGGCCGGATTATTCCGATTTCGTCAACACCCTTGCCTTGGAACCGGAGCACGCCACCCCGATGGACATCCTCATTCGAACCGGCGGCTCCCGCGTAACCGATCCATTTGAAATTTTTGAGTGCCCGGTGCAGCCGATGCGGGCCGGCTGTTTTCCGCCCTATAGCACCCACTTCCTCGCCCACGGACTGCGTCATCTCTCCAAGCTTTCCCTTAACCGAATCAACTCGTTGCAATGTGATGAGCAGCTCTATCTGATGTGCGATTGTCAGAACAATTACGACGGCCGCGCCTTGGCCATGCGTACCAGCGACCGCATCATCGTCGGCTACCTGCCCGGCTTTCTTCTTGAAGAGGCGCTGCGCCTCTGGGAGCAGTGCCAATACATCACTTGCTACGTAGTCAAGGCCAACCCGCCCACCGTACCGCTCCAACAGCGGCTCTTATGCCGCTTGGAAACTTGCTGGCCGGAAGGCTTTCGGCCATTCGCGACAGAACCCTTCCGGCCCATTTCCACTGAAGCGACGGATTTCTCCGCTCGGTAGACCTCGCCGGCGGCTCGCTGAAATTCAGGCGACGCCGACTCGCTACCCAAACGCGCCCCCCTCCATCATAATCATCGCCATGTTCAGATTATCCACGACAAACCCCGTGGCGAGGAAGGCAGACCGCCCCAGGAGTATGCCGTCATGCCGCTGAACTTCTCCCAGACCCGCGACCTGCTCCATGGGTTCAATTTCAAGGATTTGTTCATTGAACAACTTGGCTGGTCGAATCCGCCTGCGTATTACGCAAATATTCTCCCCCGCGACGGTTGCCGGTCTTTGTGTGCTTTCTAACATGGATATTTTGTAGCTTTTTTACATTTAAAAAGAGGAGACGTCCATAGACCGTTCTGGAAAAAAACGAAATCAACCAGTCGATCTCGGCGCGCCGGAACCAAATCGGGATCAAAGACCGCGAAATTAGACCATCTTTATCGTCGTTATTTTCGGCCAATACCTCCTTCGCCGGCGGTGTCCCTTGCTGACAATTATTCGCTCGAGCAGCCTTGGCCATTCCCCGTAGTACCCACGGTCACGACAACCTCGACGCAATACCCAGCGCAAACAAGGTGAGCTCTAAATTCCAAATTGGGACGAAGTCCAGAACGAGATCAACAGCTACAAGATATATGCCCAGCAGAGCCACGACTTGGTGCGGCGGAAGTAACCCTTCAAGGCGGCGCGGAAAACGGCCGCGGGATTCCACCACGCGGCTGCGTGACTGGGGCGGCGCGGCGATTGGCGGTCCCGACACACACCGGGAAAACCCATGCCCGCCGGGACGTGCGCGAAAAACATCCGGTGCGTGAACGGTTACCAGGCGTTTTTCCCAACGATTTTGCATGTATGATCCCGTGAACGGTTAGGGTAATAGTTATGCCATTTCGGCGTTTAAGGGAATACTCCGTATAAATTTCTCATTTGCGAAAAACCGCTATTTTGTAAATTTCCATTCAGATTGAGACACAGTCTCAATTGACATGGCCCACTTCTCCCTCTAATATGAACTGGTGATTGTGAGGTATGCGTGATGCCTACTGATACAGGAACCATAGAAACTCTTGCCACCCGCGAATATAAGTGGGGATTTGTTACCGACATTGCGGCGGACGCGGTTCCCAAGGGTCTTGGCGAAGACATCATCCGGGAAATATCCCGTCGAAAAAACGAGCCGGAATTCATGCTGGAATGGCGGCTCAAGGCCTATCGGCACTGGCTTACCATGACCGAGCCGAAGTGGCCGAACGTGAAATATCCGCCGATTGATTTCCAGAATATCGTTTATTACTCGGCGCCCAAGCCGAATAAAAAACTCGAAAGTCTTGATCAGGTCGATCCCGAGCTGCTTAGAACCTACGAAAAGCTGGGCATCCCGCTGCAAGAGCAGCAACTGCTTTCCGGCGTCGCGGTCGATGCGGTTTTCGACAGCGTATCGGTGGCCACAACATTCAAGGAAAAACTTGCGGAAGCGGGCGTAATTTTCTGCCCGTTATCCGAAGCTGTCCGGAAACACCCGGACCTGGTGCGCCAGTACCTGGGTTCGGTGGTTCCCTATTCCGACAATTTCTACGCCACCCTCAACTCCGCCGTTTTCAGCGACGGGTCGTTCTGTTACGTGCCCAAGGGCGTGCGCTGCCCGATGGAATTGTCCACCTATTTCCGCATTAATGCCCGGGAAACCGGGCAATTTGAGCGCACGCTGATCATCGCCGAGGAAGGGGCGTACGTGAGTTACCTGGAGGGGTGCACCGCGCCGATGCGCGATGAAAACCAGCTCCATGCCGCCGTGGTGGAACTCATTGCGCATAGAGGGGCGCAGATCAAGTATTCCACCGTGCAGAACTGGTATCCCGGCGACAAGCAGGGCCGCGGCGGTATCTACAACTTCGTGACCAAGCGGGGCAAATGCCTCGGCGAAAAGTCGCGCATCAGTTGGACGCAGGTGGAAACCGGATCGGCCATCACCTGGAAATACCCCAGCGTAATCCTCCAGGGCGATAATTCCGTCGGTGAATTTTATTCCGTCGCCGTCACCAATAACCGTCAGCAGGCCGACACCGGAACCAAAATGATACACATCGGCCGTAACACGCGCAGCACCATTGTATCCAAGGGTATTTCCGCCGGTTGCGGGCAGAACACCTACCGCGGCCTGGTGAAGATTCTCCCCGCGGCCGCCGGCTCCCGTAATTACACCCAGTGTGATTCCCTGCTGCTGGGCGACAAGTGTGGCGCCCACACGTTTCCCTATGTGGAAGTCCACAACACCACCGCGCGGGCCGAGCACGAGGCTTCCACCTCGAAAATCGGCGAGGATCAGCTCTTTTATTGCAAGCAGCGGGGAATCCCGCTGGAAGACGCCGTGAACATGATTATCAACGGCTTCTGCAAGGAGGTGTTCAGGGAATTGCCGATGGAGTTCGCGGTCGAAGCGCAGAAACTTCTCGGCGTGAGCCTGGAAGGAAGCGTAGGTTAGGGGCCGTCAAGAAATAAGGTTTACAAATATGACGCCGGGATTTTGGCCTCTGGCAAGGCGCCAGCGAGGAGCATATCCGCAGGTATCTGTAACGAGTGAGCAACGTAGCCAGAGGCCAAAAGACTAAGTCAGATTGGAAAGGTTATTTCTTGACGGCCCCTTAATGTAGGTAAGGCCATGTGAGGGCGGGTGGGGGGTGCGCCGGAACCGGCGCGCCCCCCTTTCCCCGGCGACGCACGCCGCGGATGCCGGCGCGAAGCCGGGCTGCCGCGACGGCCCGTGCCGCCGCCGTGAGTACGAGGACGAATGAGTCCCGATAGCTATCGGGCGAGTCGCGGGATGCATATCGTGGTGCGGTGTGGTGCCGCCCTGCGTGCCCCGAAGAATAAGGAATGCCTGATGCCGTTGTTGGAAATCAAGGATCTGCGGGCCGCCGTCGGCGGCCGGGAAATACTCAAGGGAATCAACCTGACGATCGAAATCGGCCGGGTGCACGCCATCATGGGGCCCAACGGCTCGGGCAAAAGCACGCTTGCTTCAGTTCTCGCGGGCCGCGAAACGTATGAGGTTACCGGCGGTCAGGTTCTGTTTCATGGTAAAGACCTGCTGGCGCTGGCCCCGGAAGAGCGGGCCGGCGAAGGCGTGTTCATGGCCTTTCAATATCCCGTTGAAATTCCCGGTGTGAGCACCAGTTACTTTCTTAAAGCGGCGCTCAACGCCATCCGCAAATATCACGCGCAGGAGGAACTCGACGCCATGGATTTTCTCCAGCGGATCAAGGACAAAATGAAATTGCTGCAAATGGATCCGAGTTTTCTCAACCGTTCGGTTAACGAAGGATTCTCCGGCGGCGAAAAAAAACGCAATGAAATTTTGCAGATGGCGCTGCTGGAACCCCGGCTGGCGATCATGGATGAAACGGATTCCGGTCTGGACATCGACGCCCTGAAAATCGTGGCCGATGGAGTCAACGCGCTGCGTGGACCGGAGCGGGCCATTCTGGTGGTGACCCACTACCAGCGGTTGCTCAATTACATCGTGCCGGACTTTGTGCATGTGCTGCGGGATGGAAAAATCATCAAATCCGGCGACAAGAATCTGGCGCTGGAATTGGAAGCCCGCGGTTACGGCTGGCTGGAAGGCGCCACGGCCGCGGCGTGAGGGTATGGCAATATGTGGGGCGAAGCAAGGGAATAAAAACCGGGTCGCAAGGCGACAAAGTATGTTTTTTAACAGTTGTTTCTTAAGATGATGCAACGATGAACGCCACGATGACTCCCGCCGCGAACCCCGCCGTTGCGCTTGAAGAATTGGCGCGCTGGTTCGAACGTGCGCCTTCCTCCGACGCGCCCTGGCTGGCGGAGATGCGCCGGCGCGCTTTGGCGCATTTTCGCGATGTCGGTTTTCCGACTACGCGGCAGGAGGAATGGCGCTGGACCAATGTCGCGCCCATCGCGAAAACACGGTTCCAATCGGCCGCCCCGGCTGATTTGGTCGAACCGTCGCGCCGGGAAATCTTTCACCGCATGGCGCCCTATGCGCCGCGTTCGCTGGGCGGATATGAAATCGTTTTCATCAATGGCGTCCATGCTCCGGAACTTTCCACCGCGGCCGCGCCCGCGATTCAAATCACCACGCTCCAAGACGCCATGGCTCGCCACGGCGCCATGGTCCGCGCGCATCTGGGGCGGGAAGCGCCGTGGGAGCAAAATGGGTTCGCCGCCTTGAACACCGCGGGCTTCCGGGACGGCGCTTTCATCCACGTACCGGACGGTGTGGTCGTGGACAAACCGGTTCATCTGCTGTTTTTCAATGCCGCGGGTCGCGCCCCGGCGCCGCTTCTGGTGCAGCCCCGGAATCTGGTTCTCATCGGGGCCGGGGCGCATCTCGTGCTGGCCTGCGTCTACGCCGGCCAGGACGCCGCCGCCGCGCTGACCAATACCGTGCTGGAGATGGTTCTCGGCGAGGCCGCGCAAGTGGAGCTGGTTAAACTCCAGTGTGCAAGTGATGAGGCCTTCCACGTGGCGCATGAGGCCGTTCGCCTGCAGGCCGCGGCGAATCTGCTTTCGCTGACTCTCAACCTCGGCGGCGGACTGGTTCGCAACAATCTTTCCGTGCGACTGGACGGCCCCGGCGCCCAGGCCACGCTCCATGGCCTTACCCTGGCCGCCGGGCGCCGGCACGTGGACAACCATACCCTGCTCGACCATGCCTGCGAGAACTCCACCAGTCATGAACTCTATAAATATCTCCTGGCGCAGAGGGCCGGCGGCGTTTTCCGGGGCAAGATACTGGTCCGTCCCGGCGCGCAGAAAACCGACGCCCGGCAAACCAGCAAAACCATTCTTCTCTCGGACGAAGCGTCGATGAATTCTCAGCCCCAGCTTGAAATTTACGCCGACGACGTCAAATGCACGCATGGTTCCACCACCGGACCGCTGGATGATGAGCAGATCTTCTACCTGCGTTCGCGCGGCATCGCCGCCGCCCCGGCCCGGGCCCTGCTCACGTATGCGTTCGCCGGCGACGTGCTCCAGCGCGTCCGGCACGCCCCCTGGCGGCAATACCTGGAAACTCTTGTGGCCGGGGAACTGCAGCGGCTGCATATAGAGAAAGCGTCAACATGAGTACATCAATTTCCAAACGACCGCGCCGCGCCGGGCGGTCCGCCGCCGCACCACCGCCGGGAGCGTTCAACCCGGCCGCGCTCCGGGCCGATTTTCCACTGCTCCAAACCACCGTGCATGGCCAACCGCTGGTCTACCTCGACAACGCCGCCACCAGTCAGAAGCCGCAGGCGGTCCTGGCCGCGCTGCTGCGCTATTACTCCAATCTCAACGCCAACATCCACCGTGGAATCTACCAGCTCAGCGCCGCGGCGACCGCCGCCTATGAAAACGCCCGCGAAAAAGCGGCGCAATTCATTCAGGCGCCGTCGGCGCGGGAAATTGTTTTTGTCCGCGGCAGCACGGAAGCGATCAACCTGGTGGCGGCAAGCTGGGGGCCGGCACACGTTCAGGCGGGCGATGAAATCATCCTGTCTGAAATGGAGCACCACTCCAACATCGTTCCCTGGCAATTGCTGTCCCAGCGGACGGGATCTCGCCTCCGGGTGCTTCCCATCACCGATGCCGGCGAACTGCGGCTGGATGAACTGGAAAATCTTTTCACGCCCCGCACCCGGCTGCTTGCCATCACCCACATATCCAATGCCCTGGGCACGGTGAATCCCGTTAAACAGATTGTTTCCCTGGCCCATGCCCGCGGCGTGCCGGTGTTGGTGGACGGAGCGCAGTCGGCGCCGCACCTCCCGGTGAACGTGCGGGACATCGACTGCGACTTTTTTGTTTTCTCCGGCCACAAAATGTGCGGTCCGACCGGCATCGGCGTGCTCTGGGCGCGGGGCGAAATTCTCCAGGCCATGGAACCTTACCAGGGCGGCGGCGACATGATCAGCTCCGTCACATTCGAAAAATCCACATGGAACGAAACGCCGCATAAATTCGAGGCGGGAACTCCGAATATCGCCGGGGCCATCGGTCTGGGCGCGGCCATTGATTATCTGACCGGCATCGGCATGGAGCAGATCGAACGCTACGAACACGAGTTGCTCGCTTACACGCGGGAGAAACTTTCCGCCATCGGCTCCCTGCGCCTCATCGGTACGGCCAAAGACCGGGCCGCGGTCCTATCCTTTGTCATGGATGGCGTGCATCCGCATGACATTGGAGCCATTGTCGATGGGGAAGGCGTGGCCATTCGCACCGGCCACCACTGCTGCCAGCCGGTGATGGATCATTTCCACATACCCGCCACGGCGCGGGTGTCCCTGGCGTTTTACAATACCCGCCAGGATATCGACCGCCTGGCGGCGGCAATCGAAAAAGTCAAAGAGGTTTTCGCCTGATGTCCGACCTGCGCGAACTTTATCAGCAGACCATTCTCGATCACACCCGCAAACCGCGCAATTTCCGCCAAATGCCCGACGCCAACCGCGCCGCGGACGGCCACAACCCGCTTTGCGGCGACAAGCTCAAACTGTTTTTGAAAATCGACGACCAGGGCGTAATCGCCGACATCAGTTTCGTCGGCGCGGGCTGCGCTATTTCCACCGCGTCGGCCTCCATGATGACGGAGTTTCTCCGGGGCCGGCGGGTGGTGGAGGTCGCCGGGTTGTTTGAAAAATTCCACGACATGGTCACCCGCCCGCTGGAGGCGCAACCGGAAGCCGCGGCGCTGGGCAAGCTGGCGGTGTTCGCCGGCGTGCGCGAATTTCCGGTGCGGGTCAAATGCGCCACCCTTCCCTGGCATACGCTCCAGGCGGCGATCAAAAAGGATCAGGCGCCTGTTTCGACGGAATAAGATCAGCGGTTTGCCCCCATTTTTTTCACAAGGATGCGCCGATGCCCATCACCCTTTCGGAAATAGCGGCCACGGAAATACAAAAAATCATGAAAGAGCAGGGGCTTTCCGACTCGTGTGTCCTGCGCGTGGGCATCAAGGGGCGCAATTCGATGGGTTTCAACTACCTCCTGGATCTGACCGAGGCGCTTCGCGACGACGACATCGCCGGCGAATCGCGGGGAATCAAAATCGTGGCCGATCCGGTGAGCTTTCCCAGCCTGGATGGAACGGAAATAGACTTTAAGGACGAGGCCGGCGCCCGCGGCTTTATCTTCAAAAATCCGCACGCCGTGCGTTTGCCGGTGCGCCCGCCCGGCCCGGATGCCGCCGTGCCGGCCGGTCCCGCCGCCGCCGGAGGCGCCTCATCCGCCGCGACCATCACCGACGCGCTGCGGAACAAAGTGCTCCAGGCCGAAATCATCGAAAAGCTCCGCACCATTTTTGATCCGGAAATTCCGGTCAATATTTACGATCTGGGATTGATCTATCGCATCGATATTTCCGGCGACAAGGAGGTCGCCATCGACATGACGCTCACCGCCCCCGGCTGCCCCGTCGCCGGCTCCATGCCCCCGGCGGTTCAACAGGCGGTTCAAAGCATCGACGAAATAAAATCGGTCAAGGTGAACCTGGTGTGGGACCCGCCCTGGAGCAAGGACCGCATGTCGGAAGCGGCCATGCTGGAGTTGGGAATATTTTAATCCGTGGGCCAATAATGCGCCGCCGGCGTCCCCGCAAGTATGAATATTGAAAACAATAGCAATCGTTTCATTCTAATTGCTCCTTAAACTCGACCTTCCGCATGATTCGTACCAGCGACCGCCCGATCATTTGAGTTTAAAGGTAATATGGGTGATGGGTCTGTAATAATCTGGTTCTATAGATTGCACATTCAGCGCGGATTGAATCACCATCTTTTGGCCTGTCGAGCCGCGCGGCCATAGCATCTTGTAGTAGATAAACGGGCCTTTGCCAAAGGGATCTTTCACTGCGTCAAATGCCTTGCGGCCGCCGCGAAGATAGGCCACCGCGGCCCGGAGCATGGCCGTTTGCGCGATGACTAGGAATTGCAAAGCGTATCCTTGCTTAGGTACGCCGATGAATAGGTCCGCAACATTACCAGGGGAGGAGGTGTAGAGGGAGGAATTGGAAGGTAATTTTTCCACAGCCGCAATGGATTGGGGGTATGGCAACGCCATGGCGCGCAGTCCGCGTTCGTTATAAGGTTCAAGCATGTGGATAGACTCGCGTGCTTGTTGGAGCCAATAGGCTCTGGATTTGGATTTTAATTTGGATAGGAAGGCCGGCCCCCACTTGTATTCAGACAACCACTTCTTGTATTCAGACAACTTGATAAATTGATACGTCCGGCCGGTGCGGATCAGGCGCTTAAGCCAGGCAATCTTGTCTTGGTTATCACAGTTGAATCCGTAGGAAAATGGCGTCGGCGCGGGTAGACGCGAGAGCACCGCCGCCAGATGATTCAGCGCCGGCGCCGGTAACTTGGCCAGGTTATCAGCCAGCATCCGGTTCAGGTAAAAACGGCGAATGGAATATTCAACCAGGGTTCCAATGATTGTCTTATCGCGGCCGATGGCGTGGGCCAGCATGATTCCATCGCTGTAGTCGCGGATGGCGCGGTTGAAATGATGATCGGCGATGGCGATGCGCGCATCGAGAATGCCCCAATTCGTTAATTGTATAGCCTTGGCAAGTTCAGGAATTTGTACACTTATTCCAAAGCGGCTGATATCCAATCCCCAGTGGCAATTCACCAGCTCCGCGCCGTGCTGCAGCAAACGCAGAGACCTCTGTGCGGATTGATCCAACTGCCGGATTTGTTTATCCAATGGTATGGTCAGAAACGAAAACGAAGGCGACTGCTCGATATGGAGCAAATACTTTGACCGGCGGGGCATTAACGCAAACGCCCGCCAGTAAATCAGTGCGGCATTCGCCCCCTGATTTACCGCCGGCTTCGTCGGAACGCGGGACGCGGTTGCCCTCAGACGCGGCCACGCGGTTACCGCGACGCCCGCGAGTATGAATATTCCAATGAGCATCAACCGTTTCACCGCAATGGCCCCTTGATTAAATATTACGTTCTGGCGCGGGCCAAGGCAAGGTTCTTGCCGGTCTTATCCCCGGGTTCACAGCTCGTGATATGTTCCATTGATACGCGATATCCAATTTTCAGCATCACCGCCGCATGGCTGGGAACCGTCGTCGCATAGCCGTCCAGCATTCCTAAATCCTGGCGCTGCCACAGGTCCCGCACCGGCTGTTTGCCGCGCAGCCGGGCGTAACGATTCACCAGCACAGGATCCAGCATCGCCCAGTGTGCCTCCATATTGGCCGCCGCCGGTCCGCGGTTGAAATATGCAACCGCGCAGGAACCATCCCATAATGGCCTGGCCCATATCTCCCGCTGCCCCTTGCGGAAAACGCACTGCGCCTGCCGGCCCAGTTCATCCTGATTCACCGCCAATACTTCCGTGTTCGTTATCAAGTCCGTGGTGAATTTATTAAGTTTTTCCAGATAGCATCCCAGCAGCAGCGGCGCGGCCAACATGCACCAGAGCGTAATGTGCGATTGCTGTTCATAAGGCGTTAATCTCGTCCAGTGGCTACGCGCCTGCTCAAAATAACCGTAGCCCACCACCAGCATGTCCGGGTCATTCCAATGGCCCGGACCGGCGAACGGAAAGAGCGGACCATCCTGGTCAAATCCATTGCGGCATACGAGTTGCCATGTATCTTGAATGTCGCCGCTGATGCGATAGGAGTTGCCGTAAACCGGTGGCTTAGGAGCCTCCGCAAAATAACTTGAACAACTCGACTAGCCGCCTTTTCCGAGTTTTCTAGGCTTGATGGTGTAATTCCATTCGCCATGGAACTTGTGCGGTTCGATGTTCAAGGACT
>JAKBMM010000031.1 GCA_021831565.1 Planctomycetota bacterium | reverse complement strand
GCCATTCTCGCATTACGGGCGGCGTGGAAAAGCCAGGATGCCCGCTGGGAACGGCTGTGGGCCAACCGCCCAGCTTACGTTTTGGCCAAGATACGAAAAAAAGCTGCATAAACTGTCACAGGCCCGCGAACAATGTAATCCGCGGCAAGGACAACAACTATCCGCGGCGGCGGGTAAAATGGTTACCTATTTTCTTTCTCGCACTGTGTCCCCGCGCCCCCGCTCTCATGGCGGGCTGAATTCAATGGTCAGCGCGGCCGGCGACCGTTGGCCGCGGCTATCGACGTGCGCCGCTTGCAGTTGGAGTTTTTGCACCACGATGTTCCGATGGTTGACCCGAAGTTCCAACGGAAAAGGCTTTCCTTTAAGCAACGCGGCGAGCCGGGCTAAAATCTGCGGCGTCATCACGCGCGCATAACCGGAACCGGCGTAGACGGCGATGATTCTGCCCAGGGACGGCCCTAGGCGGGGCAGCATGCTCTTCAAGCGGTCGATCAGCAGCGATCGCGGCAGGGGTAGAAGCCCCGCATGTAGATCATCGATTCGGATTTTCGCCAGCGGGGCCGTAGCGCCGGTCAAGGTTTGAACGTCGATGCCCACAGCGAGGACAGCGCCGGTGGGCCATTGCCGATCCAGCACGGCCAGGGTGATGCGGCCATCGGTAAAACGCACGAAGGGTCGGACCAGAGATGCGGGATGGCGCCGCGGTGAAACTCCGTCGGCGCCCTGGTATGTCACCGCCAACAGGCTGTTAACTTGATTCTGCGTGATGCGCCAGGTGATGCGCCGGAGGCGCGGATTTTGCGCCTCATTGCGCAGAGCCAGGATCGACATCTGCGCTTCCTGGGCATGGTTAAGCACCGCGCGGGAAGTCGGATTCAGCGGGCGATACCAGCCGGGGCGGACGCTCGGCAGCACCAGCGCCGCCAGCAGTACAAGGCTCACCAGCACGGCCGCCGCGCCAAGCCGGCCGCGCCATGTTCGCCGTCGCCGGCGTTTCCGGGTGCTTGCGCCGCCGACTGATACTCCATCCGCCGCCGAAACCGGTGGGGGGGGCGGATGGCTCGTTTTCGTCGATTCTCCGGATTTTCCCGGCAACGATTGTTCCGTCACGATCACCTCTTCCGGTTGGTTTGCGGCGCTGTGAGCTTCGCGGGCAGAACGACTTTTCGCCCATCATTCAGTTTAAGCTGTTGGCATATACCCGCGTTGAGTTCGATGGCGAAGCGAATGGGCCGGGGGCTGGGGTAAAGGGTCCGGCCATGGTCCGGCCGCATGGTGCAATGCCCCACGATCACGCCATGTTTATTCAGGAAAAGCAGGTCCAGGGGAATCCAGGTGTGCTTCATCCAGAATGTCTCGGGCCGGGAATGCGGGAAAACAAAAATCATCCCCCGCTTCGCCGGTAGATGGTGAATATACATCAATCCACGTTCCTGTTGCGCGGACGTGCGGGCCATCCACAGAAGAAATTGTTCATGGGCGAGTTCCAACCTGATGGTGGGCAATGAGAGCCGGCCACGATCGCCGGCCGCCGGCGCGGTTTTGGCCGGTGCGCCCGGCGCCGGCAGGCCGACAACAACCAAAAAAATCGGCACGATCATTCGCCATGCGATTGGCGCACCCGATCGTTGGCGTTGCCGGGCCGCGGACGCAAGCGGAAAATAAATCCAGGCCGGCACGTTCATGCTTCCTTTAAAACCCTGTCCGATTTCTCATCGTTATTCTATGAGGAGCCGGTGTTTCGGCAAACCGAAGCGGTGGAAATCAACTATGACCGGCCGACGGGGGCATCGGCTCTACATTGGCCGATGGGGGTACCGGCTCTACAGGCAGCAGATCGCGATAGGAAAATTGTCCGCGTATGACCGTTTGGCCGGGCGCAATCGGAACAGCTTTGTGAAAAAGAGGGCCGTGATAAACAAAGGTGTGAAACTCGCCGTTTTCGCCGCACGGATCCACTCCTGGCGGCAGATCAGTCAGAAGATGATTGTCAAATTCCCTGCCGGCAAACGCCGCCGGCAGTTTCCCGGTATCCACACATACCAGGACGGCCCGGAATCCCAGGGCGATGAAATCACGCGCCACCGCGGCGGTATCCATGCGCCAAATTGGATAGGCGCCGCGCATGCCAATAGCGGCAAGCTGCCGCTGCCGCCAGGCGCGCAGATCCTCCAGGAACAGATCGCCGAACACCACGTGTTCCACGGAGCGTTGGCGCCAGCTTGCGAAAACCGCGTTGGTTCGCTCCACATATTGGCGGTTGTCCGGGGCGGCGGCCACGTAGACCAGTTCCAGCGGCAGTCTCAGCGCCGCCGCCTGGAGCTCCAGCAGTTCGCGCCGTACGCCGTGCATGCTGACCCGGTCAAAATCACGGCTGATGGTCGCCACCAGCGATCGAATGACAAATTCGCCGGATAAGGAATTGCGGTACAGCGCATAGACGCTGTCCTTGCCGCCGCTGAAAGACATGATGGCCGGCGTGTTCATGACGCCCCGGTTTTTCTTGCCGTTGCCGCCGGCGGCGCCGCGCGAACATGTTCATACTTGGGTTGCCGGCCCATCAGGTCGCTGATGCCTTGGCGCGGGTTCTTGTTCGCAAAGAGCACCGCGTGCAGACATTGGCTGATGGGCATTTCCACGTGGCGCCGCCGCGCCAGTTCCACCACGCTTTGTGTGGTCGCAATACCCTCCACCACACCCCGCACCCGCGCGGCCGCGTCTGTGGGCTGGAGGCCGCGGCCAATGTATTCGCCGAAGGTGCGGTTGCGCCCCGCGGGCGCAAAGCAGGTTGTCACGAGGTCTCCCAACCCCGCCAGTCCGCTGAAGGTTTCCGTCCGCGCGTCCATCGCCACCCCCAGCCGGGTTATTTCCACCAACCCCCGCGTGAGCAAAGCGGCCTTGGCGTTGGTGCCGGTGCGCAATCCATCGAGAATGCCGGCGGCGATCGCAATCACGTTTTTCACCGCCCCGGCCAGCTCCACGCCGGGTAGATCCGCATTGCGGTATATTCGCAGGTGGTTGGTCGTGAACAGGCGCTGCACCCGCCCGGTCAGATGTTCGTCCCGGGCCGCGACCACCAGGGTGGCGGGCAGGCCGCGGGCCAGTTCCGCCGCAATTGACGGCCCCGAAAGGGCGGCGACGGGCCTTTCTCCGATCACCTCTTGAATGATTTGCGTCGGCCGCAGCAGGCTGTGGTTTTCTATTCCCTTGGCCACGCTGAGAACCGGCACGCGGAAGGGAATGTGATTTTTGAGCCGTTCCAAAACGCCGCGAATGTACTGCGCCGGAACAGCGCAGAGGATCAGCGCGCAATCGTCGAATGCCGTTGCGTCATCGGAGGTGAAAATAATCTGGTCCGGCAGGCGTACCCCGGGAAGATAGAGCTTATTCTCATGCGCGGCGGCGATTTCGGCGATATGCTCCGGTCGCCGGCCCCAGAGCCGCACCGCATGGCCGCCCTGGGCCAGAATCATCGCGCACAACGTGCCCATGGCGCCATCGCCGATGATGCACGCGTTCGTCTTCGACGTTCGGCCGGTTTTGCCGCGTCCTGATTTCATCGGTCCCTTTATGCTGCTCTCACCCCCACGTGAGACAAATCCGTGCCTGGGCCGGTATGCTGACAAACCGTAAAAGCGGCCAGACGCCGCTTCTACTTTGGAAACCAGGATGTCTCAACAATGGCCGAGCACAGTATATCCCGCAGTCAAAAAAACGGAACATTCCGTTGTCCGCCGCCGATCAACCGCCCCGGCTCAAGCGCCGGTTCTTGGGCCACGCCGCCAGCACCCGTCCGGACGGCGCTTGAATTCCCAGCAGACCCAGCGCGTCATTTTCCACTATTTGCCGCAGGTTTTCACGGTCAATCACCGGCAGGTTTGTTCCGCGCGCGAACTGGTTGATGTTGTAAAGCGCTTCAATGCTTTCCGCCGCGGCGGCGAAGGGAAAATCGCTGCCAAAGAGCAGTTTATCGGTTATTTCCAGTTGGCAGGCCCGCAGCAGGGCATCGTAGGCGATCCAGGGTTGGCCGAGCAGGCCGGCAAGGTTTGCCAGCACGTGCTCATGTTTACGGATCAGCGTGAGCGCCTCATCCACCCACGGGTAGCCGAGGTGGCTGATAACCATTTTCAGATCGGGAAAAGCGCGGGCGATTTCGTCGAGCAAAATGGGGCGGGCATATTCGAGTCGCGTGCGGGCGGCCAGGTAGGGGCCGGAAGAAAAAATTATCGGCAGCTTGCACTTCATCGCCTGTTCGTAAGTTCGCATCGCCCGCGTATCACAGGGATGAAAATCCTGCGCCGCCGGGCAAATCACCAGTCCCTGCAGATGCGGTTCGCCGGCGATCCGGGCAAGTTGTTCCAGGCAGTCGTCCTCGGCCGGGTCAATTCCGGCGAAACCGATCATGCGATCCGCGTGTTCGGCGCAGTAATCGGCGATGAACCGGTTGGGAATTTCCGCCTGCATATAGCGGCTTTTGAATCCCAACACAAAACAGCGATCCACCGGCTCCGCCGCCAGCAGATGCGTGGCGGTATCCGCCTTCGGCAGCAGTCGCACCCGCTCGTTGGCGAAAAGCGTCGGGCGCGCCAGCCGGGCGAGCGCTTCCACACCGAGTTGTTCGGGGCTTTGCCAGATACTGGTGTGCGTATCCACAATCATGGTAGAAACCTGTCCCATATTGCAATCTGGAAGGGCGTGGGAATTTTTCCGGGCCGGGCCGGAATTCCCGCCAAACCAGCCCTGTTCCGCACGCCGCGGAGCCTTCCCGAAGGGCGCCAGCGGGTGCGGACACCCGCCCCCCAGGGATGCCCGGAAAAATTGCCGCACCCATCGGGAAGGCGCGCGGTATATTATCCGATCCTTATCCGCGGGTCAGCCCAGGCGCAACCGATATCCACGAGCAGATTCATTATCACCAGAATGAATGTATAAACCAGCACGGCTCCCAGCACCAGTGGAATGTCCTTGTCCAGGCAGGCGTTTACAAACACTTCACCCAGGCCGGGAATGGCAAAAATCTTTTCCACCACGAACGATCCCGTCAACACGCTGGCCGCCGCCGGTCCCAGGTACGTCAGCGCCGCCAGCGAGGAATTGGGAAGAATATGTCCGCGGACCACTTTCAGTCGGCTTACTCCTTTGGCACGCGCCGTGCGAACAAAATCCGCGCTCAGTACGTCCAGCGCGCTGCTGCGCGAAAGGCGCGCGATGTACGCCAGAAATGGAAGAGAAAGCGTTAGCGCCGGCAAGACAAGCTGCCGCAGGGTTCCCCATCCTCCCGGCGGGAAGACCGCTACATCGACGCAGAAGAGAATCAGCAGGGCCGACCCAACAACGAACGTCGGCAGACTTATTCCCAATAGCGTGCCGATGGTCAGCGCCACGTCCGGCCAGCGGCCTTTGAGCAGCGCCCCGGCGATTCCCGCCGCAACGCCCGCCCACAGCGCGATCAGCAACGCCAGAGAGCCCAGCGCCATCGACACCGGCAGGGTCTGGCGAATGACGCCTCGCACCGTCCAGTTTTCGTAACTGATGGTCGGCCCGAAATCGCCGTAACGCAGCACCCGCCAGGCGTAGGCGAAGTAGGCTTTCCACGGATTATTCAGGCCATAGCGCGCGCGCAGCGCCCGCAACACGGCCGGCGGCGGCTGTTTGTTGCCGATGAAAGGATCGCCGGGCGTCGCCATCAGCAGCCAGAATGTGCCGGTGTATACCACGGCCATCACCAGGGCGGATTGCAGCAGACGGCGCAGAATAAAACTTATCATGGTGGCGTTCCCGCTGGGCGCTTGTGCTCCTTGGCGATGTCGCTTGCCTGTATTCGCGTCCGGCCGGCTGCCGGAATTCCTTTCCGGTTTCGGCGCCAGTGTATGTATTGGAGCAGCGTGATCATACGCACATTCATGCTTAACCCGCCGATTCGCGCGGCGTGATACATCAGCCCGTCGCAAGCCTGGAACAGTGGAATGGCGGGCATGTATTTTTCCACCAGCAGTTTTTCCGCCCGCCGCAGCAGGGCAAAACGCTCCACCGAATGGACGGTTCGTCCCGCCCTTTGCAGGATAGAGTCATAACGCCGGCTGGAAAAGCCCGAAAGATTGTTCGGGTTGCCTGTGCGAAAAAGGTCCAGCCACGTGGTGGGATCCATATAATCACCGTACCAGCCGGCGCTGGCGATGTCATAATTCCCATGGACCATGTCCTGGTGAAAAACCTTGGTTTCTTCCTCGTTGATCCGGATTCGCACGCCGAGTTCCTTGCGCCACATTTCCTGTACCGCCTGGGCGATACGACCATTGATCGCCGCGGCGTTGTCGGTCAGGAACTTCAAACGCCGCAGGCCGTGCCCGTCGGGATAACCGGCCGCGGCGAGCAATTTTCGCGCCGCGGCGATGTTCATGCTCAATCCACGCGGGCTGCGGTAGCCGGGGATGCTTCCCGGCGGCACCAGGACGTTCAGGGGTCGTTCCGGCAGGCGCGTCACGTCGCGTACGATTTCCCGCTTATTGATCGCCAGCGCCAGGGCGATGCGCACCTGCGGGTTGTTCAGCGGCTTGTGCCGGCAGTTGAACAGGTAATAGTAGCTGCCGAATACCAACCGATCGTGCACATCATCGCGCTGTCCCAGCCGCTGTTCCCGTAACAAAGCGTGTGCGAAATCCGAGGGCACAAACGAAAGTACGTCCACGGCTCCGCTCTGATAGGCCAGGAAGGCTGATTCCGCATCCGGATAGTTGGCGATCAGCAGGCGGCGGCACCGCACCGCCCGGCGATCCCAGAAATACGGGTTCGGCCGCAGCAGAAGGTACTGGTGGAATTTCCAGCCGATCAATTTATAGGGGCCGTCGGTAACCAGGTGGGGCGGACGGGTCCAGCGCGGCTGATAACCGCCCGAGCGTCCCCGGCGATAGGCGAACGGCTGCATGGAGCGGGCGTTAAGCGGGAAAAACGGCGGGAAAGCCAGCAGGTCCAGGAAATAAGTACAAGGATGCGCCAGATACACCACCAGCGTCCGGCGACCAAGCGCCCGGGCGCCCACCGTCGCAAACGAGAGGTGATCTTCGGGATGGCGCGCCAGCGAATCGAAATAGGCTTTCGCTCCGGCGATATGAAACAGCATCATCACGTAGCCGGCGCCCGTCGCCGGATGCAGCATGCGTTTCCAGGCGAATAGAAAATCGTTCGCGGTCACCGCGGCGCCGTTCGACCAGCGCGCCCGGCGCCTTAGGTAAAATGTGTATGTAAGTCTATTTGATGAGATGCGCCAGCTTCGCGCGATTCCCGGCAGCGGCGCCAGCGTCCGGGGATTGTACCGGACCAGCCCCTGCCACAACGCCAGGGCGGCGCGAATATCCTGCATCCAGGTCATTTTCGCCGGATCAAGGGTGTGAATCTGCCCGGCTTCGCAGAACACGATGGCGCCTCGCCCCGGGGCGCCGCCGACGGTAAGCCGATAACACGCCGCCCCCAGCAACAGCAGCAACAGAGAAGGCGCCAGCAGCGTTCGTTTCATCGCCGCCACAATAGCAAAATTCTACAATTCCCGCGCCGTGATGAATCGCGCCATGTCCAGCAGTGTGGCGCGGGCCGGCGAATCCGGCAGAATGCGGATCGTTTCCATGGCTTCGTCGACCATTTCCCGCGCCCGGCGGCGGGCGTAGGCGATGCTCGCGCTGGGAATCAGCAGTTGCCGCACCTTTTCTACGCGGTTCTCTTCCGGCGATTCCAGCAGCCCGATGAGCAGTTCGCGATGTGTTTGCGCCGCGGTGGCCAGAAAATGGATCATCGGCAGCGTCAGCTTGCCTTTGTCGATGTCCGTCCCCAGCGACTTGCCCACCGTCGCGGGCTGACCGGTAATGTCCAGCACGTCGTCGATGATTTGAAACGCCGTGCCGATATGCCGCCCATACCGCGCCAGCGCATCGATCATCGTGGCGTCGCGGGTGGATTCCTGCGCCCCCAGGCGGCAGGCGGTCTCGATAAGGCTGGCCGTCTTGCGATAAATGATATCGAAGTAGTCGCTTTCGTCGAGATTCCAGTCGCAGCGGCGAAAGTTCTGCATCAATTCGCCTTCGCAGACAATATTGGTCGTGCGGCCGATCAGGCGCGAGGCCGCCTGGCTCTCCAGGCTGCTGCATAAATAAAAGGCGTGGCTGATGAGCAAATCACCCAGCAGAACCGCGGTCTCGTTGCCATGCAGATGGTTTATCGTCGCGCCGCGCCGCCGGATTTGGGCGTTGTCCAGGACATCGTCATGCACCAGCGTTGCCACGTGCGACATTTCCACCACGGTCGCCAGCACCACGTGCGCGCGACCCAGCGGCTGGGGCGATTCCTGACAGGCCAGTCCCGCCAGGAGCACCAGCGATGGCCGGAGCATCTTGCCGCGGAACCGCGCGACGCGATTCACGAGCTGCTGCACATGCGCCGGCTCGCTGCGAAGTTCCATGTTGAAGAGATCGTCAACCGCCGCCAGGTACGTCTGGATATGCGCCGGTGCGGATGAATCCGTTGTTGTTGCACTAACCATAGGCCTTTTCTTCTTGACTTAAGTTTTTCCGGCGCTGGGCCAGTTGAAGAATTCAAGCATGGTTGAAAACATAAAAGGTTCTGATTGATTTGTCCAGCATCTTTCTGAACGTAATTATCCACATCCGCGGCGGTTGTTTCCCCACCAAGCCTTCGCTAAAGTAAGCGGCGGGCCGTCGTGCGCAATGTCATGGCTTGGCCTTGCGGCGCCGGAGGCTTCACCGAGGTGTGTTCATGGCGAGCAACCGGAAAAAAGAGGCGGCAACCCTTTACGAATTGTTGAAAAAAACCGGTTTGAAGAAGGCAAAACAGGATGGCTGGACACACCGGCTGGCTTCCTGGTTTACCGCCCGCGACCAGCCGGCGTCGCCCGCTAAAACCGGAGCGGAGAGTCCCGCCAGTAGTTTGAATGCCGGGACAACCGCTAAACCGCGTCCGGCGGCGTCCGGTCCATCGACGGCCATTCGTCTTCCCCCCGCCGGGATCGCGCCGCCGCAGGCCATGAATCCCGACGCAACGCCGCTGGAAGAGAATCCAATCTTGCTGGACATTCTGGCGGTTCGCTTTCGGCCCTGGTTGCTTTTCGCCGGCGCCGCGTTGACCGTCGTGATTATCGGCGTTTTGATCATCTGGGCGACGCGTAAAAGTTCCAGTTCCGGGCCTGTGCCGTCTTCCCCGCCCGTGGGTAGCCCCACAGTTGAATTTCGTTCTCATCTCGCAACGGTTCCGTCGTACCCGATCGCAAACCGATCGCCGGGAAACTTTGCCGCGCCGGGAAAGGCGCCGCCGGCCCGGCGGAAATCCCGGCGGGTCGGCATGGGACGCGTCATTCCGGCGAGGCAAGTGCCGCGCTTGGCCGACCACTGGTATCTGGTGATTCTGACCACCTTGCCGCAATACGCGCGACTGGATGCCGAATTTATCGCCCGCCATGGCGTGGACACAACCGTGGAACCGGGACCCGGTCGTTTTGCCATGGTGGTATCCGTTCGAGGGTTCCGCCATCGGGCGGGGCGCCGCGCGATTGCGTTCCGGCGTAAGGTGGTGCGGATTGGAACGCTTCTGCCGGCGGCAAAACGAATCGGCCACAGCCTCTGGAGCGACGCTTACTATGCGCGTGTAGACGCCGTGCATTGACCGAAAGCGAACGAGAGCGTGCGCGTGTCGTGCGCGGATGGGGTGAGTTTTTTTCGTAAATTCCCGCGGGGAGCCGGCATCATAAATGTTGCCGCTAAGACGGCCTGCCGGGCGTCGGCCTGTTTCTTGGGATGTTCCCTGCCTACCGCCAGGCAGGCTGAAAAAATTGCCTCAACCTTAAGAGGACGCCATCGTGCCGATACTTGAAAATTCTTCGTCCCCGTCCCCCCGGGATACATCTCCGTTGATCGGGCATCTGGGGCGGTTGCGCCGCCGCCTGCGTCTGGCGCTGGGTCTGCACGCACTGGGCCTGCTGATCGCAGTTACAACAGGGGTGATTTTGCTTCTGGTCCTTGGCGATTATCGGCTGGATTTTCCTGGTTGGTTGCGGCTGGTGTTGCTTGGGGCGTTTCTGGCGGTATTCCTGGGCCTGGTTTTTGGTCGGCTGTTGCGGGCGCTGCGGCGGCCCCTGCCCGACCGATTTTTAGCCGCCCGTGTCGAAGAGGCCGCCGCACTGGGGCATGACGAATTGCTTTCGGCGGTCGATTTTCTTGAACGCAATCTGACCGCCCGCAACGCCCTGGCCGCCCAAAGCGTTCGCAGCGCAGCACAGGCCGCCGAAGCGATTGATATTTCCCGCTCGCTGAACTTCCAGCCCGTCCGGCGGATCCTGCTGGTCGCCATCGCCGGCCTGATCGCGGTGGCGGGCCTGGCCCTGGTCCGACCCGCCGATACGGCCATCGCCTGGCAGCGCTGGATTCATCCTTTGGCACATTGCCCCTGGCCATTGCACGAGAAAGTCAAACTGGTATGGAATACCGCCACCGGCGCGGCGCCGTCCGTATGGCCGCGCGGCCATCCGCTGACTCTGCAAGCCGTGGTCCGGCGTGGATTTCGTAAATCTCTGCGCGTCTGGCTGAATCTCCGCCGGGATGGTCGATCCCTGTCGGATCAACTGATGACCTGGCAGGAACAAGCGGTAACCCCCGGCGAATTTGAAAAGGTGATTGTTCCCACCGGGAAAATACTCCAGGTTCGCCCAGCCGCCGGCGACGACACCCATGAGCCTTTCGCTACGATTCGCATTGTCCCGCGCCCGAGGATCGTCGCGCTTCAGGCCAGAATCTTTCCTCCGCCTTACGCCGCCGCCGTACCGTCTTACGTGGTCAATCTGCTCTCCGGTCCGGTACATGTTATTGCCGGCTGCACGGTGGAATTAACTTACCGCACCGACCATCCCCTGGCCCGGTCCGGCGCGCCGCCGCTGATCCGGCTTATAAATGTTCGCAGCGGCCTGCCCATGAAACCGTTCTGGCATCTGAAAATTCTTGGTTCCAGACGGGCCGCCATTGTTTTTCAAGCGCGAAAATCAATCGCCGCCCGCTTGCGCGTTCAGGATACCGATGGTGTTGGCAACCGCCGTGGGGGATCGTTTGATATCCGGGTCATTCCCGACGCCCCGCCCCAGGTTCAGATTGTCCGTCCCCGCCAGAGCGTCCAAGCCACTCCCACCGGTGAAATTCCGATCCAAATTCAGGCCAGTGACGATTTGGGGCTTACCGCGCTCTACCTGGCCGGTCGTCATTCCAGCGCGGCGCCTTCGGGCAAGCCCTTCTTCCAGATTCCTCTTTCGTGGCGACGCCTGGTTTACGACACCGCCTCGCGTACCGACAACGGCGCTGCCCGCGTGCAGTGGAACCTCGCGCCGCTGCAGCTAAAGCCCGGCCAAAGGTTGCGCGTTTTTGCTGAGGTCGGCGATAACTACTCCCGGCGCGCCGGGAACGGAGCGAGGGTAATCACGCATCCGCTGGTCCACTCGGCTTCGCTGTTGGTCGTTATCAAAAGTCGGGCCGAGATCGAATCCGAATTGCGCGCCGATTTGAGAGCCATTCGCCGGATCATCAAACCACTTCTGGTCGATCAACAGCAAACCCAGACCCGCGCCCGGGTCATTCGCCAAGCGATCCGGACCAACAAAGAACTTACCTCCACCCAGCGGGAAATGCTTGGTTCGCTCGTGCCCCGGCAGATATCGCAAGCCGCAAGGGCGGCCTCCATCGCCGGCGCCCTGCGGCGAATTGAACGTATCGCCAAGCGCAATAATCTCGCGGACTCCTCCATGGGCCGACTGGCGCACCGGGCGGCGCAACAGATGGGGCACGTCGCCGGCGCCAGCATGCCCCGCGCCGCCGGCCGGCTGCAAAAGGCCGTCGCCCTGGCTCGGCGCCGCAGCACTCTGGCCAAGGCGGGAACTTCTACCGCCCGGGCCGTTGTTCATCAGCAGCACGCCATCGACATCATGCGCCGGCTGTTGCGGCGGCTCGGCGCCGCCGGCGAGTTTGCGTCGCTTGTGGCGCAAACCCGGCGATTGCTGCAACAGCAGGAACAGCTCATGCAAAAACTTCGCGTGCTGGCGAAGAAAACCATAGGCATAAGCCCGGATCAACTACCGCCCAAGCTTCGGCACGCGCTGGAACGGCTTGCCCGGCGACAGGGAAAGCTGGCGGGAAAAGCGGACCGGCTTTCCCGCCGCCTTAGTCAGGCCGCCCGGCAGCTTGCCGCCCATAACCAGGCTATGGCCCAGGCCCTTGGCCAGGCCGCGGCGCTGGCTCAAAAATTCGCCATCAGCGACGCCATGCGAATGGCCGGCCAGAGGGCCGCCCGCAACCAGCTTCAGCAAGCCGCCGCCAATCAGGCGCAGGCGCGGCGGGGGCTGCGGGCGATGTTGCGCGCTCTGCAAAAAGAACAAAAACGCTCCCTGCAACAGGAAATATCCCGTCTGGAAAAACTCATACTCCAGGTCAAAGAACTCATCCGGCGACAACACGCGATTCAACAGGCCACCGTCGCCGCCCCGGCCGATTCATCCGCCCCAATGCTTGCTCCGACGGCTGATCGGCAAAGTCATCTCCAACTCGATACGCTTACCGTGGCCGGCCGGGCCGAGCGCACCAACCACACCGGCGAAGCGCCCGCCTACCTGCACGGTGCTTCGAGCTTCATGGGCAAGGCCACCGGTTCACTTCTGCGCGGTCAAGAGCCGCTGGCGATTCCGCGGCAGAATCAGGCGCTGGGATATCTGCGTCATGCCCTGGACGACCTGCAAAAAGCCTTGACCAAAGCCCGCTGGCGCCGCCGGCTGCAAACACTCGAAGGCCTCCGGCACGTGTATCAAAAGATCGCCAAACGCCAGAAAACGCTCCTGGCCGAGAGCACGAACATCCGGCAACTCCGCCGACGGCGCGGCACGCTGTTGCGGACGGATCTGTTCAAACTCCAGAGAGACGCTCGCGTACAAAAAGTTCTTGCCGGCGAGGTGGGAGATTTGAGCATCCGTTTAAAAAGCAAGGCGCCGGTCATCGTCTGGTTGAATGGGAAAATTTCCAAAAACATGATTTTTGCCGCCCGGCGGCTCGCTCAGGTCACCGCTGATCGCGCCGTGGTGGCCATGCAAAACGCGGCGCTGCTGGGTCTGGACGACATTATCAAGGCCCTTAAAGAGCAAATTAATAACGACCGGAAAGGCGGCGGGGGCGGCGGTGGGGGCCGGCCGCCATTGATTCCCCCCGCGGCGCAGCTTAAACTTCTTAAAACGCTGCAATTGCAGGTGAACCAGACTACCACGCAACTCGCGGAACGAATTGGCAAAACCACCGATCCGAAAACGCGCGGCGAACTGATAGATCAGGTGCGGGAGCTGGGTGGCATCCAGGGTGGATTACGCCGGCAGATGATCAAGTTGATTCAATCCATGAATTCTCCGGCGGGAGCCGGCGGACGGTGAGAAGCCAAGCTTAACAGATGAACAATCGGATTCGACCATGAACCATTGGTTTAACAGAAAGGCGCAATGAATCCGGCAAACATAACCTCAAACGCGGCGTCCTGGGCGATTCTGATGGATGTGCTCCGTCGCGCATTCGTGTTCAACGCCGTTCTAGGCGCATTCGCGTTGACTCCGGGAGCCACGTTCGCCGCCACGCCCCCGGCTCGCCAAGACCGATCCAATTCGCCGCCCCCCGCGTGGGCATTCCGCATGATGGCCTGGCCCGGCGGCGTGCGGCATCAGATCGGTTCAGCCCAGGCTGCTCAGATTGTCAGGCGGGATTTCAAATCCATTCTCAAAAACATGGCCGACAGCGCCGCCGGCCTTTATGCGAGCAATCCGGGCCAATCCACCCGGCAAGCCCAGCGGCGAATCATTCAGTCTCTTACCGACCTGATCAGACTTGCCGAGTCGGGTTCCTGTCATAGCGGAGGGTCAAAGCCGGGGCACAAAGCCAAAGGCATGAATCTAAAGCAGAGCAGCGGCGCGGGTTCACATCCCATGACTCCCAGCCGCGCGGCCCACCATTCCTATGTTTCTTATGGTTCTTCGCTACCCGTCGAAGCGGGCCGGCCTTTTCACTCCAGCCACAGGCAATGGGGCAACCTGCCTCCGCGCGCCCGCAGCCTGATTATCAACGCCATGCGTAACGAGTCGCTGCCGGCTTACCGCCGCCTGGTCCACGCCTACTATCGTGCTCTGGGCCGAATGAATAGAACACCCCGGCATTAGCTCCGGAGCGCCAATCTAAAAAAAAACGCCCGGCAGCCCAGCGCCCTTGCGCCGAACTGCCGGGGTTGATCTCTCCCCCCCTCCGGGGGAAGTCCGGCCTGCGGTGCGCGCGTGGCTTCCGCGCGCCTTCGAGAAGCTTGCTGCGTTTGCCATCTTCAACCGTTCGCCGAATGGCGCCGCCGGATGGGTTCAGGCCGTCCCGCCGCGGGGCGGCGCGACCATACGTTGACGATATCAACGTATATATATAAAATCTCTCACTCCCTCCATCCGGAGAGTCGGATCCGGTTTATCCAAATAATTGCAAGCAACTCCGGCCCGCGCCTTTGGCCCTTGGCCCGCGGACCATGGCGGCCGATAATGGCCGCGGCGATCTGTGCCGGCCAGCGCCGGTTGCCTGGGAGTTCCTGATTCCTGATTACGGGCGTCCATCCACAGCGGATATGCTTTTGACTTTCGTCCGATCTGTACAGATATATGTATCGTCCGGGTCCGGCGGAACGTTGAAGAAAATACGGAAAAAAAGCTTTCCGGACGTTCCTATAAGAATCTATCTCCATAGATAGGTTCTATCTAACCGCACCGGCGGCGCATGGGGGGGGCGGCAATGTCCCTCTCCCTGGCCCCGGCTTGCCCGGGGTGAAAATTCCGCATGTGATGATCGGCGGTTAGGGGCGGGTTCACCGCCGGCAAGCCCGCGGCTATGTGACACGCGGCGGCACGGCGGGTATTCTTAACCCGATGAGGCGGGGCTTATGCTTTCGGGATGCCGGTGCGGTCGATGGCACGCCGCCGCGCGGCGAGTTTACCGGAATTGTCCGTGCGAACCAGGCGTTATGCCGCGAGCATTATCGGCTCACGCTGGAAGTGGTGGGCTTTCCTCCCAGTACGCCGGGGCAATTTATTGAGATTCTCTCTCTCCCCGGTGGTGGATCCACGGAAAAAAGGCGGCCCACGCCGGCTTCCTCCGCCGGTCCAGGGGATGAGACCGCGCGACCGCGGGAATGGCAATGGACCGCGGCGGCGCCACCGCGTTTTACGGATCCTGATCTGATCGCCCAGAGGCCCTATCTGCGCCGCCCATTCTCGATAGCGCAACGCCGCGACGCCCGCGGACAACAGAGCGATTCCGCCGCCGTGACGCAACTGGACATCATGTATCGCGTGGTCGGTAAAACAACCAGAGTGCTCGAACAACTTCGGCCCGGCGCGATGGTTTCCCTGCTAGGCCCGCTGGGACGGGGTTTCATCATACCGCCTTCCTTGCGGCTGGCGCTGCTGGTCGGAGGCGGTGTGGGCATTCCTCCCATGCTTTACCTGGCGGAACAATTGGCTTTGCGGGGCATCCCGGCGGTCGCGTTCGCGGGCGCCCAACGGGCGGATTTATTTCCGCTGATCCTGCCGCCCGGCGCCCCCCGGCCCCTCGATCGACCGGTGGCGTCGCGGAGCGTGCTGGAATTCGCCCGCCACGGTATATCCTCCATCGTGGCCACCGACGACGGTTCGCTGGGAATGCACGGCTTTGTCACCGTGGCTCTACGGGCATACCTGGAGCGGGAAAAAGAAATAAACGGCGACTCGACCACGGTATTCTGCTGTGGCCCGATGCCCATGATGAAAGCCACCGCCGCCATCGCCGCGATGCGCAAGCTCCCTTGCCAGGTGTCCCTGGAACAACCGATGGCTTGCGGCATGGGGACATGCCAGAGTTGCGTGATCAAGTATCAACCGGCCGGTGAACCGGAGTGGGGCTACCGCCTCGCCTGCGCTGATGGACCGGTGTTCCAAGCGGCGGATATCATCTGGCCGTAAAAAGTGTCCTCCGGCGCGGGGGACTTTTGGAGCTGCATTTTAGCGTGACGACCATTCTGCATGTGTTCGATCCGACGGCGGGACTCGATTCCCTGGATACACTGGCGTTGCTGGTCAACGGCGTTCCCGGCCGGCATCAGATACTGGTGCTGGGCCATTACGGCTGGTCGGACGCGGCGCGGCTGGCGGGCATACCCCCCAGCGCTACTTTGTGGAGTCGCGCCTTGGGGCGGTGGGATCCCATGATGTGGCGGACGGTGGGCCGGGCGGTACGCGAGATCCACCCCACGCACATTCATGCCTGGGGTCTCTGGGGCATGGCCGCCGTGACACGGACAACAGACTTTGAAGGCCCGCGGCTGGCGAACTTTCAGATTCCACCGAACCGCCGGGCAATGGCGGCGCTCCGTCGCACCGTGGCGCAGCGTCCCTGGCTGTTTGTCACGCCCTGGAACGCCACGGTAACAGCCCTGGGGGCGGGCGGTATTCCGCCGCCGCACATCGTGCGCGTGGCGCCCGGAAGATGGACGATTCCCAACCAGCCGCCGGCGCCGGCGAATCTGCGCCGCATCCTGCATTTGCCGCCGCGGGACGGACCGGTCATCATGCTCGGTGGCTGGTCGGAAGACGCTCTCCGGCACGATCATGCGATATGGGCCACCGCGATCATCTCGCACGTACATCAGGAGGCCTGGGGATTGATGCGCATGGATGAGGTGCCGCGGAAAGAGTGGGTCAATCCTTACGCGGGATACCAGTCATTCACGCGCACACTTAAAGATCCGGGCTTGATCGCCATGGCTCCCTCCCAATTCTCGTGGCGCCAACTGGCGGCTCTGGCCGACGTATTCGTATTCACGCCCCAGCGAGCTTCCGGTATGAACGCTCTGCTGGCGGCGATGGACATGGCCAAACCGATTGTCTGTACCGCCATTTCCCAGGCGCGCGAACTGCTTACGGATGGCCGTGATGCGCTGCTGGCGCCGCCGGAGAACCCCCGGGAAATCGCCGGCCGGATCAACGCCATTCTGCAGGACAAGAGTCTGGGGGAAAGGCTGGGGCGGGAGGCTGGTGCGACTTATTCGCGGCGCTGCGCCCCGGAGATTCTGGTGGCGCAAATGAGCTCCATTTACAGCCAGATCCGGCAGGACCCCACCCTGCGCGGCACGGTGGTTTTGCCGGCGGATGCAACTACAGGGCGCTGGGACGGCGCGCCTCGGTCCGGGGAAAACAGCCGGAATGCTTGAGCAGTTTGACCAGTCCGGCGCTGTGCTGGGCGCGGGCGAAACGCATTTCCGCATCCGTAATGCCTATACACGCTAATAGATCAACTTGTCCGGAAGCAAGCGCAAAGCGCGAAGGAAAATCATCCGCCGGGGCGATCAGCAAATGGCACAGCAGACAGTCCGGCGTGCCGTCGATCGTCCGGCCCAGGGGTATGCGATCCATCGGCTCAAGCAGCCGTCCCGCCAGCAGTCCGCAGGCCGCCAGCGTCTGCACGGCGGCAAGCCAGTTGAGTATGCCGATCGGCCAATGCGCCGGTTCGCCGGTTTGAATGAAGAACTCAAAACCCAGGCCGCTGGCGCCGGACGGGTCGGCGCCGGATGGGGGGACTCCCCACGGATTGGAAAGACCCGAAGTTGCATAGATCCAATCGGGCCGATCCGCCCGGCCCGGCGATACCACCACACCGGTGGTTTGCCAGCGGGGATCAATTGTTTCCTGACCGAGTTGGTGGAAAAGCCAATCCGGCGGTTTGTGTATCTCCGGAAGAATGAATCCAAAAAGCTTGCGGTATACGTCTTCTTCACGCTGCCGCCAGACATCCTCGAACCATCGTTGCCATTCCGGTTCATCCGTCGCCATAATCTATTACGCCTTGAGCCTTTTCTGGCGCGAATCAGCCCGCAACAGAAGAATGGGTATGGAAAGACTGTGTTGCAGTTCCCGGGCGGTAGTTCCCAGTACCAGATCGGCTAGAAAACGATGGCCATGCGTGGTCATGGCAATCAGATCGCAGTGACGGCGTTTGACCCAGAGTATGATCTCCGTCGCTGGGTTTCCGAAGGCGAGTTCCGCCTCCACCTCGAAACCCTCCCGGGTCAGTTCGGTCTGCAATCGCGTCAGATACGCCCGGTCGGCGGTGACTTCGGGGCTTACCGCCAGGGGGCCGAAGCGGCGGGCGGCCCAGCCGTCCGCGACGTGAAGCAGTACCAGGCGGCTACGGCACAAAGCGGCCAATGGACGAATATGCCGCAGAATAATCTGATCCGCCGCAGTGGTATCAAGGGGAATAAGAATCGTGCGGTACACGCGTATCCTCGCAGCTCTGCGCCGCCGCGGATATCAAGCGGGACGGCTCCCGGCAGACGCGACGATCACCTCGGCGAGCCTGATCCGCGACCCGCCGAAGAGCGCCCGGTAGCGGAGCGACCCGCCGCGGAACCTGATGAAATCGCCCCATTGCCACCTTCCTGGAGCGTCTTGAGTTCGCGTTTCTGAGCCTTGCGCATCTGGCGACGCCGCCGTTCGCTGGGTTTCTCGTAATAGCTGATTCGCTTCATCTCTTTGATCAGCCCCTCTTTCTCACAGAGCTTTTTGAAGCGTCGCAGCATCTGATCAACCGTTTCATTGCCACGCGATTTGACTTTCAGCATGTATGCATTCCTGTTCGTTCTCTTGTTCGTCTTTCCGTTGCCCACCCGGTGGTGTAAAGACCGGATACTTTCCCACCGGCGCCTATCGCCACAAGGCAAAAAGCACCCGCCCTTCATCTACTTCCGCCAATGGAGGCCGGAAATTGTAGTATAATGTTCACAGGCGGTGTTCGCAATGCCCGGAAAACATGAATATTCCGAGCAAGCCGAAAATAGCTTGCAATAGCCGGCGGCGTCAAGCGTTTCTCTGGAAAAAGGATGGCTGTGGATTCGCAGGCCCTTACCTTCTTGATGGCGCGATGTCGCACCGGTGACCGCGGCGCATGGGACGCGCTGGTGGACCTGTACTGGGAGCGGTTGTACGGTTACGCCCTTCGTGCCACCAGGAATGAAGCGCTGGCCGGCGACCTCGTCCAGGAAACGTTTTTGCGAATCGTACAACGTTTCGGCCGGTACGACGATTATGGCAAGTTTGAAGCGTGGATGTTTCGCATTCTGCTCAATCTGATTCGCGACCAGGGGCGGATGAAATCGCTCCATCCCGCGCCCCTTACCGTTGCACGCAACGGCGAACACTCTCTCGGCGTGATCGATGGACTACCGGGAAAATCTGCCGCTCCTTCGGAACCGCTGGAACTCAAGGAAAACGTCGACCGCTTATTTGACGCCATGGAGCAGTTATCGGACATGGAAAAACACGTGCTGTTTTTGCGGCATTTTTCCGACATGCCCTTTAAGGAAATAGCCAGGACGCTCAACTGTCCGCTGGGCACCGTATTGGCTCGCGCCCACCGGGCGTTGGGCAAGTTGCGCATTCTCATGGAGGTGAGCCATGAAACAATTTAGCTTATCAAAAACCTGCCTGCTTGCTGTTTCCGGAGAACTTGGCGCCGATGCTCGGAAACACCTGTGGAAATACTTATCAACCCATCCGGCGGCCCAGCTTGAGTACAAGCAAATTCGCCGCCGGTTTGACCAACTGCAATCGCTGCCGCGGCTGCACGAGGAACTCGACCCGGTAAGCCGCGCGCGGATCGCCGCTTCCATCAAGCAGGGCATTCACAAAGCCCTGGAACAACAGCGGCACATGGAGCGTCGGCGAAAAATGATGCGAGCCATCTACCGGTGTCTGTCGGTGGCGTCAGGTGTGGCGGCTTGTCTGATCATCGCCGCCGGTGTTTATCTGGTCCGGTTGCGCGAGCAAATCCAGGAACAGAATATTCTCGACGCCGAAAATACGTTTCAGGAAGTGGCACAGAGCGATCTGCCCGGGACAAACAACTCTCCGCTCGGTTTGCTGGCCCGTCGCATAGAACGAATGGAAAAGTCGCGCGGTCTGGCTGCGGAATCCGGCCTTGGCGATGCGAACTGGATGAATCTGCTCAACGCCCTGGATAAGGTGCATCTCGCCGAAACGGCGCCGGCGCCGAACGATGCCGGCTATTGATACCAGCACGGCCTGGAAGGAGACTCCGAATTGATGATCATCCGCCCGCATACTCGATCGCTCCTGATCACTTTGTCCACCGCCCTGGGTTTGCTGACGGGACGGCTTGTTTCGGCTGCGTTGCCTGCGGCTGCGAACGCACCGGTGACAAGGGGGGCGCCGCGCCCATCACCCTCTCCGCGGCCAACTACGACCCCTTCACCCGCAACTTCGAAAATGACGATGAAAAAGGTAGCGCCGCACTCGCCGCCGCCAGCTACGACCACGGCGCCTGCGGCATTGAAACCACCGGTGAAAAAGGAGGCGCCGCCCCCGCCGCCCCCGCAACTCACACCTGCACAAATCAATCAGATCATGGAATTCCTCCACAAAACACAACCGGAGACCTACCACAAGGCCCAGGTTTTGCGGCGAACGGATCCGAAACAATTCGTCACGCTCATCAACAAGGCCGCGCCAAATTTCAAACGACTCGAACAACTGCAGAAATCCGATTCCAAGCTTTTCGACATGACCCTTGAAAATCTGGCGGATACACACCAATCCTTCCAAATCGCCGGCGAATTGCGGCAACCGAACCTGCCGCCGGCACAGATGAAAAAACTGCAAAATGAACTGGTCAAGGTGGTCACTTCCCAATTCGAACTCCATCAACGGATTCGCGCGCACGAACTGAACCTTCTGCTGCGCCGCCTCAACAAGCTCAAAACACAATTTCAGCTTCGCCAGAAACAACGTAAGGAAATCATCCAGACCCGCGTACGCGACTTGATCGGCAAGCCGCCGAGCGTCAACTGGTAACGCCCGCATCGTGGCATACGCCGTAAGTCAAATGATTTTCAGGAGGGCTTGCGGACGGCCAACGAATAGAAGGGGCGATTTTCGCCGGCGTACTTGCGCTCGAAATTGGTCCCCACCAGCATTCCGTCCGAACCGGTCAGAGGCGAATCGAACGGTACGCGCGGGAGAAATGGACAACTCCTAAGCGTCTCCTCCATATAAGAAAAGTAGCCCTGATGATCGGTGACAATGCGCATTTTTCCCAGCGGTGCGAGAATTCTCCACACCTGCTCAATAAACGCCGGCTGAATGAGGCGACGTTTGTGATGTCGCGATTTCGGCCAGGGATCGGGGAAATAGATGTGCACGGCGGCGACGGAAGCGGCGGCCACGTGCGCTTGAATCCACCCGAACGCTTCCGCCCGCACCATTCGGCAGTTGTAAAGCCCGCGGCGCCGAAGACGGTCGGCGGCGAAATTGCAATACGCCCGCGCCCATTCAATGCCGAGAAAGTTACACTGCGGCTGCTCGGTTGCGGCGGCGACCAGAAAAGCGCCCTTGCCCGAGCCGATTTCAATCTGCACCGGATGGTCGTTTTCGAAAACCTCCGGCCAGCGCAGGTAACCTTGCTCTTCGTGGATATTCAGGAGGATTGGTTCGACAACAAGATTCGCGCGCAAGGCCATGCTCTGACAAATAAAAAGCCGCCACAGGGCTGCCGAGTGGGGCGCGACAGCTTTCGTGTGAGCAAAGTGGGAACCCACACGGTGGCGGCAAGAGTACAATAAATTTACCGTCTGGGCATAAAGCCCGCTCCCCATAATTTTTGCGCGGGCGTCGCTGGCAACTTGCCGCGATCAGGAAAATGCCGCAGACCTCACTTGTTCAATTCACCGGCGGGAGACAAACTCGGACACAAACTCCCACCTGCCTCCATCAGACAAACTCCATTTTATGATCCGAACATCGTTAGTCAAGCGCAGCCCCGGGCTGGCCGCGGTGGGATTATGTATTTACCGTTTTATACCACTCGTACCGCGACGGCGACCGATGGCAACATTTCCGGGCCTCCGTGGTCGCCGGCCGCGGGTTCCAGCGTCACTTCGCCGTGGAGGGGGATATCCGCCGCGGAACGGCCCAGCATCACTTTGAGAATTCCCGGCGCAAGCACAAATCTTCTTTGCTTCTCATGCCAATACCACAGGGCCGGCTCCTCAAACGGCAGAGTAAAGATCACCGTTTTGCTCGCGCCAGCCTTGAGTTCAATTCTGGCAAACCCCGCCAACTGCTTGCTCGGCCGTTTTACCGGCGACTTGGGAGCGGTGATATAAAATTGCACCACTTCGGCGCCGGCGCGGCCGCCGGTATTGTGAATTTTGGCCGATACGCTTACCGTTCCGCCTGGACCGAGTGTTGGGGCGCTGATCTTCAGATCGCTGTACTTGAATTGTGTGTAGCTCAGGCCATACCCGAACGGATACAGCGGTTCGCCTTCAAAGTACATATACGTGCGGCCCCGCATGACATCGTAATTGTGGAACGGCGGGAGCTGATCGACGGATTGGAACCATGTCGTCGGCAACTTGCCGCACGGGTTGTAGTTGCCGAACAACACATCGGCAATGGCGGTTCCCTGGGCCTGGCCCGCGAAGAGGGAACAAACGATGGCGGGGATGTTTTGTTTTTCCCAATTGATGGCGACGGAATTATTGGTATTAAGCACCAATACGGTTTGGGGATTGGCGGCATGTACCGCCCGAATCAATTCATGTTGCGGACCGGTCAGATCTATGCTGTGGCGATCCTTTCCTTCGCAATCAACCGATTGGTCGATGCCGCAAACCAGGATGGCCAGATCGGCCTCTCTGGCGGCGCGCACCGCTTCCAGAAAAGCCTTTTCATCCTTTTCGCCCAGAATGCCGCAGCCGGTATGGTAAACAACCTTCGGCCGGCCGGCCCGCGGCGCCAGGGGCGGCGGCGGCAGGAGTTCAAACCAATGGACTTTGAACAGGGTCCCGGCGGGACAGGAAAATCTTAAAAATACTTTATGGCTGCCGGTGATGCCACGCAGGGGAGCGGACACGTCGGTGTAAATGTGCCAACCGCCGGATGGAATATCGAGTTTGGCGGCCAGCGGTCCGTCCAGACCATCCAGGTGCACGGCAATATTTCCACCCGGCGCCAAACTGGCGACGCGTATGACCATTTCCCGCTTGTCGGTGAAATCCTGCGGAGGAAATTCCATCCAGGAACCATTGGGAATGCGGGCGAAATCGAAATTGGTTCTGCTGCCTGGCGCACCCTGGTCCCGCAGATTGGGGCTTAAACCAACCGCCTCGCCGGTGCGGACAAGCCCCCTTGAAACGTCCACACCCAAGGCCGCGGCAATGCCGTCCAAAGGTGAAACGTGAACGGCTGGAAATCCGGCGTAACTGCCGGCCTGGAATCCGGCGGTGGGACCTACGATAGCCACCGATTGGAGCGCCGATTTATTCAGGGGTAGTAAATGGTTGTCATTTTTGAGCAGCACCACCGATTGCCGCGCCGCTTCCAAAGCCAAGGCGCGGTGCGCGGGAGAATCGACCACGTCCATGCTTATGGTTTTGTAAGGAACCGTTTCGGCGCGATCAAACTCACCGAGTAAAAACCTGACGGTCAGTGCGCGAACCACCGCGCGGCCGATATCCGCCGCGCTGACCAGATTCAGATCAACCGCCTTGCGCAAGTGTTGCTGAAACGTGTAGCCGCAATTTTGGTCACATCCCGCCTGGATACCCAGCGCCGCGGCCTGATGCAGCGTGGACGCGTAATGATGCCCGTCAACAATAACGGCGATGGCGTCACAATCGGAGACGACATACCCGCGGAAGCCCCAGCGGTCGCGCAGCAGATGGGTGAGCAAAAAATGATCGGCACAGCAGGGCACGCCATTGATGGCGTTGTAGGCGCCCATCATGGTCAAGACGTCGCCATCCATAACACAAGCGCGGTACGCCCGCGTGTAATACTCCCAGAAACTGCGCGAATCAACCGACGCATCCGCTCGCAGACGGTCATTTTCCGTGTTGTTGCAGATAAGGGCTTTGGCGCAGGCGGTGGTTTTAAGATAATTCGGATTCTCGCCCTGCATCCCCCGGACAGACTCCACCGCCAGGGAACTCAGATGGCAGGGATCTTCGCCGTAAACCTCCTGGCAACGGCCCCAGCGCGGATCCCGCGTGATGTTCAGCGTGCTGGGAGAGTAATAGGTCAGGCAGACGCCGTAGGTATTGTGATAGGCCCTGGCCTCGTCAGACACGGCGTGAAAGACGCGGCGGATCAACTCCCGGTTCCATGTGCAACCCAGCGCCGCGGGTACCGGGAAGAGGGTTACCGGCGGCAGGCGGCGCAGACCATGCAACGCTTCTCCGGCATAATATTGATACGCGGGCAAACCAATCCGCTTAATGGCTGGAGCATTATTGCCGGTCTGGCTGATCTTCTCGTCCAGCGTCATTTTCGCGACCCACGCCGCGGCGCGCTTCCACGCCTTGTTGTACGCTTCGTCGCAGATGCCTACGCGGGGATGGTCCGTCGAAACCATGTTGGACTTGGGTGTTTCCGGCATACTGCGGGAGCCGGCCGCAACCAATACCGCCGCCGCCCAAACGGCTCCAAACTCGCGCCGGTTCATGGAATTCGGCTCAGATAATGGCTCGCTCATCGTGTTCCTTACCGTTCAATAAAACGGAGTTTGGCCGTCAAAAATGATAACATCTTTATGCTGCGACACATGGTATAACCCTATAACCCAAAGGCAACCGTTCACGCCCCTGGTTTTTTCCGCGTACGTCCCGACGGGCGGGGGTGTTCCCGGTGCGCCAGGACCGCAAAATCACCGCAACGTACCAGCCACGCCGCCGCGTGGTGGAAACCCGCAGCCTTTTTCCGCGCCGCCGTGAACGGCTACTTCCGATGTATCTGTGAGTAAACGGATACCACACAGTAGCGCCAAACCTACAGGCTCCCTTCCGCCGCCTTTCGGAGTGTTAGAAAAGCCTCCTTGAGTGCCTGGCTGACTGCGCTTTCCGGCTCGGCTAACAACAGGTTCTGGTAGGCGTTGATAAAATCAGTTCGTAGCCCATGGAACAAGTGTAAAAAATGGCGTAAAAAACCGAGACAATCCAGAATGGCTATTTCGGTGCCACCAAGTTGATCGTATTTTTCTGCAGCGTATTGGAGCACTTCGGGGGATATCGGTTCGGTGGTAATAAAAATATAGTTGCGTATGGTGGCGGTGTGCCTTTTAAGTTTTTCCAAGGCCAAGTTGATGTCACTAATGGTCACAGCCTTGAGTTTCATTTCATACACGGTCAATACATTGTTATCGTTGATCAAAGTTATTTCCACGTCGCCCATGGAGCCCGTTTGTTTGTCGGCGGCGGTATGCGCATGTAGTGGTTGCGGTTTTTCACCCAGCCGTTTGGATGCCGCCTGATATGCCGCGGCGACAACCAGTACCGGCAACCGTGAAGCGTTTTTACATGCAAGGTGCTGACTTATCAGACCGGCAATTTCTTCGGCCGATAGCGGCGGGCCTGTGACAGTTTCTGCAACCGGATAAGTTTGGGGGTAACCGTTCACGGGCCAAAAATCGCTTAAAATCAAAGAAATAATGTGGAATCTGAAGTTTATGGGGCATAAAAATCACAAAAAAAGTGCTCTGCAAAGCAAAAAGTGGCGTTTTTTTGCTGATTACGCCACTTTTGCAGAAACTGTCACAGGCCCATAGCGGCAGTTGATCTGCGGTGCGGTTGATGTCGCGGACAAGTTTTTCTATGCTGGCTTGGCGCTGGTCGCGCTCAATGACCAGCAATCGCATTGATTCGTCCATGACCGTGGTAGCAGTGACGCGGTTGTTCTGGATGGAGTCAAAGAGTTCCAGCAATGCCTTGTACATCTCGGCAGGACGACCTTCCAGATTGATATCCATTGTCAGGACGATGTTTTTGGTGCGAAAACCGGGCGTAAGAAATGCGGTCGTTGCGTTGATCGGAAATCTATATGGCGAATCGGCAAGGCGCTGAACATAACGTTCATCATAAAATCGCCCGGAGTAGCAGTCGCCACCGGTCGCGCCTGCAATGTCGGTATATGGTTTGCGAATATCCACTGCGGGCGATTGAATTTTGGCCAGCAGTCCGGCAAGCAAGGCGCGAACGCCTGCACGGTTGCGCAAACATAACACCACAGTCTCCACCCGTTGGCGAATGCTGGCATCGGAGACAAACGATTTGTTTCCCCGTCTCAAGACACGCCGGTATGAATCGTTAAGTATCTTGGAAAAGGTGTCCATTTGATTCGGACCGCCCTTCGCGTATTTTTCGAGGATCATAATTTGTCCAGAGAGCTTCACGGCGTAAGCCCTTGGTGGCGTGATTGGTCTTAAGCGGCCCCAGCGTTTTCCACCATTTGCCTGCGGGATACAATTTGTCCATCAATGAACATGGATAATTTGAAACAGCGACCATGCCTTGCGCAGCATTGAGCACACAGGCTAACTCGCGGTGCTGGTCATCGGTCATTTCGTAACCGTATGCGTTGGAATCTCCACGGGTAGTGTGAATATACGGAGGATCGCAGTAAAACAGTGTCTCAGGTGAGTCATACAGGCGAATTACATCAGTAGCTGGACGATTCTCAATTTGAATACGTAGCAGGCGGCTGGCAATTTCCGGCAACATCTCAACGCCGCCCAACCACCGGCTGATCACTCCGCTCATGCCGCTACGGCTGGTATTTTTGCAATTGGCCCATCGGCCGATGGTAGCGGTCTGGGCTAGTCCCGTGCGTACCTGGCGGGCGCGAACATAGAACCGGCGTGCTCGTTCCAATGGTGACAGTATAGGATCCAGTTGGCATGCCAGGGCGAATTCTTCGCGAGAAAAGGGTGTCAAGGCGATGACTTCAATCAATTCGTTTTTCTGGTCCCGCAGAACACGGAAAAAATTGCACACCTCGCCGTCGATGTCGTTGTATGTCTCGATAGCTGAAGGGCGGCGGTTTAATAAAACGGCACCTGAACCGGCGAACGGTTCGCAATAATGGTGACATCGGGGCAGCAATGGCATCAACCAGTCCATGTGCGAAAACTTCCCCCCATACCAACCGAAGGGGATAAGCTTTTTTGCTTGTAACGCTGTGATTCGTGGTGGGATGGAAATGCGTGCTGGTTTTGGATGGCTGCTCAGGCTGGATCGATTCATCAATTGCAACGAATTGCCCATAAAGTTGTGTCCCTGCAAACCAGTACGTGATAGGATACCATGATACAAAGCTGACTGCCATATGATTTTATTTCTGAGATTTTCGGATCAATTTATCGTGTTGCCAGCAAAGCCCCTCAATTTTGGGACGGGCTTCGCGGGCCAGATTGAAAAAATCATCCAATCGCAAAGGCTCGAACCGCTCCCGCGGCAGGCGCTTGATCACCTGGTCAAAGAGATAAGGCGTGCCGGTGGGCATTCCTCCATAGATCACCACAAACCATGGGCCGGCGATCTGTTGGGATTGCGCCAGGAGCTGTTTCGCCGTCACCAACGGATCTTTAAGCGTGTAATAATCACGACTATACACCACCGGTATACCGGCGGCGGGATACTCGACCGATTGGAAGCCGCTGCTCCATTGGGTAAGGCCCCTTAAGCCGCTGGTCTTAAGGAAGGCGTTCCACAGTCCTCGTTTTTTCAAGTTTTCATCCCACCAGATGTCGCCGATGGTCAGTCCGGTGGATCGCAGCCCCTGATTAATCAGCCGCGCGTAGGGAAGAATAAGTTTGTCGGGCATCGCATCCGGATGCGCATAACCCCAGCAGGAACTTGCGGCAAAGAAATAATCATGCGGTGTCGCGGTTTTGTAGTAATAACTTACTAATCCTGGAAATTCCCGATAGAGCAGCGGGTCCATGCCCCAGTTGATGGGGAACCGTCCGCGTTCGGGTTGAATCCAGCTTCCGGCATTTTCCAGCGCGGTCAAACACTTCAGCGTATCGCCCTCGTTGACCATGAAGGCGATGTAGATTTTGTCTTCGAGTTTCGGCGTTGTTCTTTGTTTGCCGGGTTGGCCAAAAGGTCGGGTTAACACCGGCATGTCCCAGAAAAACGTTCCGTTCCCATTGGCGGTGCATATAAGGACGTGGCCGCTGCGTGATATATGATCGACTACGGCTCCTTCGCCTGGTTCACCCCAGCCGTATACCGGCGCCCACGGTTCAAGATGGTTCAGGATTTTGTCAAGCAGAGAGCTTTCCAGATCAATCTCTTGGAGCCGCTTGGGATTATGCGTGGGATGAGTGTTGGAGTTGCCGTAGTCAAGTTGAAAGGTGAACCAGCGCTGCTGAATCGCCAGGTCCACGTCGGGGAGCGTGTCGAAAGCGGCGGAACCATAATCGAAGACGCGCGAGAAAACTCCGCCCCTGGAGCATTCCGGCAGCAGATGTTCAATCGCCCAACGGTGCGCCGCCACGCGCCGGGGCACCCCGCGCGGGTATTGCGTGTATAAACTTCCCACATCAAAGATTGTCGCCGGCGGATGTTGCAGCCGTGCAAACCATTGGCAGCGCACCAGCGGTGTTACCGGCAGCGCCGCACGCAATCCGGCCATCGTCGCCGCGATGGCCAGGTCATCGTCGATGTTGTGATAAAGGATCAGGCCTTTTACATGTGGTGCGCAATGGGCAATCAGTTTTTCAACTGTACATGTCTTAAACTGAAACAAGCCCAGGCGGGCCAGCTCGGCTATCCAGTAATCATCGATGGCGGGGTATTTTTTGGATAATGCCGCCGCTGCCGCCCGATTCCACCCGTCGGGTTTTTCTCCGGAGGCAAGAGGAAAGTCGAACCGCAGGAAGGCCAAGGACCCGCCATAATTCAGAAAGACGCGGGGAGTGGTTCGATTCGCCAACCCCTGCAGCGCCGCCATGGTCAGACGCTCGTCGGTGGTAAAGCTTCCGGCGTCAATCACCCATACCACGGGAGGTTCCATTTTCCGCGGCCCGGCCGCGACACCGGCGCCCGTCGCCAGCAATCCGCCCAGACTCGCCGCGGCGAGGGCTTGCAGAACATCGCGCCGTGAAAGCAGCGCCGCTGTTTCATTTGGTAAATGTCTCAAGTCTTTCCTGTCAATTCTGCTCATTGGCGATTCCCTTGTGTTTCATGCCTTGTCCGGACGGCGTCCTCGGCCGGTTGCCCGCCGATATAGTCTTGCCACGTAGCCCGGCTTCACCGAATTGCTCCGTGACCTTACGCCGGTACTCTCTTAAGCCCTGCGGCGCGGAGTATAATAGCCGGGCCGAACAAGATAAAGACCATCGCCAGATATCAAGCGTTGAAAAGAAAGTGGACGATGTCGCCTTCCCGCAGCACGTAATTCTTGCCTTCGGAGCGCATTTTTCCCGCCCCGCGAATGGCCGCTTCGCTCTTGAGTACATGCAAATCGGAAATGTTGTACACTTCGGCGCGGATAAAGCCCTTCTCAAAATCGCTGTGGATTACACCGGCCGCTTGCGGCGCCGTGGTTCCCTGAACGATGGTCCAGGCGCGAATTTCTTTCGGACCGGCGGTGAAAAAACTCTGCAGGCCCAGCAGCCGATATGCCTGGCGAGCGACCGCGTCCAGCGCCGGCTCCGGCAGCCCCAGGTACTTGAGCATCGCCTGACGGTCTTCCGCCGAGAGTTCCGCCAGTTCCGCCTCCAACTTGGCGCATACCGGGGTCATCGCGCCGTCCTCATCGGCCGCCCGCCGTCGGACCACTTCGGCCAGCGGTCCGCGACCAAGCGGATCCGCCTCATCCACGTTGGCGACATAGAGAACTTTTTTTGCGGTCAACATTCCCCAGGCGCTGATGGCTTTGCGTTCTTCCGGTTTGCAACCAGCGAGAAGGGAACGCAGCGGTTTACCATGCTGGAGCGATTCCACGCACGATTCCATCAGGCCCGCCGATATTCCGGCGTCTTTATCGCCGGCGCGGGCGAGACGGCGGTTCTTATCGAGCGACTTTTCCAGCGTTTCCAGGTCGGCGAGCATCAACTCGGTGTCGATGGTATCGATGTCGCGCTGCGGATCGATTCCCTCCTCCACATGCAATACTTCGCCGTCTTCAAAGCAACGGACGATGTGTAAAATGGCGTCCACTTCACGGATATGGGCAAGAAACTTGTTGCCCAGCCCTTCGCCGGCGCTGGCGCCGCGCACCAGGCCGGCGATGTCCACCACTCGCAGCAGCGCCGGCACGATTTTTTCGGTTGCGATAAACCGGTTGATTAGCGCCAGCCGCGGATCCGGAACGCTGACCACGCCGACGTTTGGCTCAATGGTGGCAAAGGGATAATTCGCCGCCAGCGCCCCCGCGTTGGTCAAGGCGTTAAACAGTGTGGACTTGCCTACATTGGGCAAACCGACAATACCGACCTGCATCGAAAAACCGCTCCAAAAATAAGTGGAACTGCACCAGCCAGGGCTCGAACCTGGGACCCGCTGATTAAGAGTCAGCTGCTCTACCAACTGAGCTACTGGTGCGATTGTAGAGCCTGTTTGAGGTCATTTTAGGATATCCAGCCGGGGGGTCAAGGCGGGACGCCGGGCCGGCCGGCGAGTATGCTTCATCGCGATGGATACGCTCCAATTTCTTTCGCCGCAAGGACCGGTGGCCCAACGGCTCCCCAACTTCCAACTGCGCCCCCAGCAGGTGCAAATGGCGGCGGCGGTGGACCGTGCTTTTGAAGAAGGCGGGCATCTGATCGTCGAAGCCGGCACGGGCGTCGGCAAATCGTTCGCTTACCTGGTACCCGCCATTCGCCAAGTGGTCCAACACGGCCGGCGGGTGGTGATTTCAACCCACACCATCAGCCTCCAGGAACAACTTGTGGAAAAGGACATTCCCTTTCTACGGGCCGTCAGCGGCGAGGAATTTTCGGCCGTTCTGTGCAAGGGGCGATCCAATTACCTTTGCCTGCGCCGCTGCGAGCAGACCCGGCAGAAAGTCGTGGACCTCTTCACGCAACCGGCCCTCCTGAGCGACTTGGACATGATCCAGCAATGGTCGAAACACACCAGCGACGGCTCGCTTTCGGATCTGCCGCACCAACCCGCCTGGCAGGTGTGGGACAAAGTTTGTGCCGAGCACGGCAACTGTTTGGGACGGCGCTGCAAATTTTATGAGCCATGCTTTTACCAGGCGAGCCGGCGGCGTATCCAAAACGGCCGGCTATTGATCTGCAATCACGCCCTGCTGTTTTCCGATCTGGCCGTGCGGCGCGCCGGATCGTCCATCCTGCCTGATTACGACCTGGTGGTGATCGACGAGGCACACACGATGGAAGCCGTCGCCGCCGATCATCTGGGGCTGAGCCTCGGCGAAACCCAAGTCATGCGTCTGCTGGGCAGCCTGTTTCAGCCGCGCACGGGCCGCGGATTTCTGGCGAGTCTTCGCCACACCGACGCCCAAACCGCCGAGGAAGCCGTGGCCGACGCCCAGCACGTGGCCGAGAAGTTCTTTGATCATCTGGCTCTATGGAAACGCGAACAAGGATCAACCAATGGGCGCATCCGCCGGAAGGGAATTGTGGAAAACATCCTTTCCCCGGCTTTGCGGCGGGTGGAACGCGCCCTGCGGGCGCTGGTCAATTCCAGCGGGCCGGCTGCGGGAAAAAGCGGCTCGCTCCCTCCACCGCTCGTGGACAATCCACAAGAAGGAAAGCCGCTGTCCGGCCCGGCGTATGAAATTGAAAAGGACCGCTTCGAACTGAACTCTCTGGCCGACCGCTGTGGCGGCCAGGCCTTGGCGCTCAATACCCTGCTCAATCAGGAGCAGCCGGATGCGGTTTATTGGATGGAAGATCGGGGCCGCTCCACGCGGCGGCTTTCCCTGCATTTAAGCCCGGTGGACGTGGCGGAGCATTTACGAGCCAATCTCTTCGATGCGCATAAATCCGTTATTCTCACCAGCGCCACGCTGGCGATCGGCCGCCCGGGGGAGAAAACAAACAACCCGCCGGGCGCCGTCAAGCCGGGTCCCTTCGCTTTTCTCCGCCGCCGCATCGGTTTGGACAAGGCCGGAGAGCTGTTGCTCGGCTCGCCTTTTGATTATGCCAACCAGGTCACGCTGTACCTGGAAATCGGATTGCCCGCCCCGGATGAAAATGGCTTCGCCGAACAGTCCATGCGGCGGGCGCTCCATTACCTGCGACGGACCGAAGGCCGGGCTCTGCTGCTTTTCACCAGTTATGCCGCCCTGGATCGGGCCGCGGCGATTCTTGAACCGGAACTGCAAAAGCTGGGCTATCCGCTGCTGGTGCAGGGCCGCAGTCTCACGCGCAGCCAATTGCTGGCGCGCTTGCGCGGCCAGGATCACAGCGTACTGCTGGGAACCGATTCCTTCTGGCAGGGAGTGGATGTGCCGGGCGCGGCGCTGGGCAACGTCATCATCACCCGCCTGCCCTTCGCCGTGCCGGACAAGCCCTTGATCGAAGCCCGTATGGAAGCGATTGCCAGCGCCGGCGGAGATCCGTTTCAGGAATATTCCGTACCGGAGGCGGTGATCAAATTCAAGCAGGGATTCGGCCGGCTCATCCGCGCCAACCAGGACAAGGGTATTGTGGTGGTGCTCGATAAGCGTATCGTCACCCGCCGCTATGGGCGCTTGTTTCTTGACGCCCTGCCGGCCTGCCGCGTGGAACAAGTGCCGTGACGGGCGAGGCGCGCGGGTGGAAGGCGCCCCGTTTACAAGTTTCCCGCGGCACGGATAATACGCCGCATATTGATCGGAGTATGACATGACGCCGACTCTGGAGAATCAACCCCAACCGCGCCTTCTCACCGGCGACACCCCCACCGGCCGCCTGCACCTGGGCCATTGGGTGGGTTCGCTGGAAAACCGCGTGCGGATGCAGGATCAATACGAGTGTTATTTCATCATCGCCAACGCCCACGCTTTCACCACGCGCGCCGATCAGCCCGAGGAAATCCGCCAAAGCGTGCTGAACATTGCCACCGATTACCTGGCCGCGGGCATTGATCCCAAACGCAGCACCATTTTTGTGCAGTCCGAAATTCCCGCCATCGCCGAACTCACGTTTTTCTTCGCCATGCTCGTGCCCTTCGGCCGCCTGATGCGAAACCCCACCCTGAAAGACGAAATCCGCGATAAGGGCCTCGGCGATAATTACAGTTTCGGTTTCCTGCTTTATCCCGTCGGTCAGATCGCCGACATTCTGGCCTTTCGACCGCAACTGGTTCCGGTGGGGGAAGACCAACTGGCGCACCTGGAATTGACGCGCCAAGTCGCCCGGCGGTTCAACCAGCTTTATTGCGGCGTAAATCCGCAAACCAGGGACGAAGATTACATCAAGGCCGGCGGCCTGTTTCCCATCATCGAACCCCGGCTCGGCCGCGTGCGCCGCCTGGTCGGCATCGGCCCGCCGAACGCCGACGGCCAGTTGCTCAAAATGAGCAAATCGCTCCACAACGCCATTTTCATCAGCGACGATCCGGACGCGGTGCGAAAAAAGGTGATGGCGATGTACACCGACCCCAACCGCAAGCGTGCCACCGATCCCGGCACGGTGGAAAACAACCCGCTTTGGATTTTCCATGAAACCTTCCATCCGGATCAGGATTGGGTTCGCCAGGCCGAGGAGAAATACCGCGCCGGCGCCATCGGCGACGTGGAATGCAAGAAAAAACTTGTTGACGTACTGGTCGCCTTGATTGAACCGATGCGGCAGCGGCGCCTGGCCCTGGAAAAAGAGCCGGGCTATATACTGGCGGTGTTGCGGGAGGGAACCGCCCGGGCCAACGCCGTGGCCGAACAAACACTGCGTCTGGCCAAGGCGGCGCTGCGACAGAATTACCTTTAGCAAGAATAGGCCATTGTGCCATATCTGAATTATGCTCGGTTCGCTTGGGCCGGGGAGCGCCGGCGGGATGACTCCCCCGGCATTCCGATAGATCGGGATACCGGCAGATCAACCGGCCGGTGGAACGCGGCGGCTGATCGGCCCGCCGGAGATATGATTTGTACGGAGGTCTCCGGCCATGCGACGGCGGGACATTGAGAACATTCTCCACCAGGCCGGCGCCCGGCCGCGCCACCGCCTCGGCCAGCATTTTATGATTGATCCGCGCGTGCTGCGCGCGATACTGGATGCGGCGGATCTGCACGGCGACGACGTGGTGCTGGAAGTGGGACCCGGACCGGGAAATCTCACCGCGCTGCTGAGTGAAAAAGCCGGAACCGTGCTGGCGGTGGACATTGATTCGGCTTTGTTGGCGGCGGCGGCGCAGCATTGGAACCATCTCAAAAACGTCCAATGGCTCCGCGCCGATGTACTGGCGGGGAAACATGAAATCAACCCCGCCGTGACGCAGGCCCTGTTGACCTTACTGGAACGAACGGAGCGGAATGGCCGGCGCCACCGCCGGGGCAAATTGGTCGCCAATCTGCCGTATAACGTGGCCAGCCCGTTGGTGGCCGAGCTGTTGCTGTTGCACTGGCGGAACCGGCATGACTCCGCGCCCGGCGGACTGCTCTTCGAGCGCCTGGTGTTCACGGTGCAGCGGGAGGTCGCGCTGCGCATGCGGGCTACGGCGGGCACGGCGGCTTATGGCGCTCTGGGAATCATTATTCAGTTGCTTGGCGATGTGGAAATTCTACGAATGATTGCGCCGGAGAGTTTCTGGCCGCCGCCCCAGGTGCATTCCGCCCTGGTTTTAATTCGGCCCAATGAAGCGAAAATGGCGGCCCTGTCCGACGCGGTGGGCATGCAACGGATTCTGGCCGGGCTTTTCGCCCACCGCCGGCAGAATCTGGTCAACGCCATTCGGCACGGATTTCCATCGGTCCAGATCATTCCCCTCCTGCCCCGGCTCCAGGCGTCTGGCATCGACCCCCGGGAGCGGGCGGAAAATCTCGCACCGGAGCAACTGCTTTTGCTTTGCGAAATGCTGCCCGCCGGCGATTCCCGGTGGGGGTGACAATTTTTCGGGAGAGCCTGGTAATCGTTTATGCCCCGGGTGTTTTCCGCGTGCGTCCCGACGGGCACGGGTTTTCCCGGTGTGCCGGGACCGCCAATCACCGCGCCGCCCCAGCCACGCAGCCGCGGGGATCGCAATCCCGCGGCCGTTTTCCGCGCCGCCGAGAACAATTACGGAATTTGAATATTTTTTCATAAATTTATCGGCACGTAAGTGGTTATATGGCCAGCAGTTACAACATTCCAGACCATTGGGATGAAAATTTTCTACAATTTTTCTCTTGCTTTTTATCGGAAGTGGATTAGACTATCCAAGTATCGGTATATGGCCGCCTCGCAAATCGCGGCCGCAACGGTAGTAAAAAGTTGTGCACACGGTGAACGGGGCTCAGCCATGTTCCTTTGTGAACAAAAAGTAGACGCGGCAAGCTCGGACCTCCCCTTGGGGGGCGGCCTTCCAGGCCGCCATGGTCCTGATCCTCAGTCGGGCCGGATGTCCGACCCCCTTTTAGGTACTGCCGGCGATCCCATCGCGCCGCGCGCTGATAAGCGAAGTGGACGCCGTTTGCGCATTGACCACACGGCCGGCCCCCGGCATCTTTCGGGACTGTTGGGGGGGGGGGGGTGGGTGGTATCAACATATCTATACTATGTCATGTGTCTCCGCGCCCTTGGCGGACAGGGTTTGCGCCTGCCTGCCGATAGGCATGAATGGACTCAAACGCCGCAATTACTCCCAGGCAAGTTGCTCT
>JAKBMM010000030.1 GCA_021831565.1 Planctomycetota bacterium | reverse complement strand
CCGCTGTTGCCGCTCATTGAGGTGCGGCAACAACGCCAACAACCGCTCCCGATATCCTGCTTCACGAACCATGCATTCAATCTAACATCCCGTGGCAATTTGTTCAAGTTATTTTGCGGAGGCTCCTTACCGCCCCAGGTCCATACATGGCCCATACCATATTGGCACAGGCTGAAAAAAATATCGCGGCTTGACTTGCGCAGCGCCTCGCCCATGATGGCGTAGGGTTTGATGTATTGCTCCAGATCGGGATGCTTCGGCACTTTTTCGCCGTAGCTGCACCAGTCATATTTCAGATAATCCACTCCCCAGCGTGCGTAGGTGCGGGCATCCTGTGATACGTGGCCAAAGCTGCCGGTATGGCCGCCGCAGGTAATGGGGCCGGGCGATGAATACAGACCAAACCGCAGACCTTTGCTGTGTACGTAGTCCACAATTTCTTTCATATCGCCGAATTTATCAGTCGTCTTAATCTCTCCGTCGGCGGTGCGGCCATTCTGCCAGCCGTCATCGATGTTAATGTACATGAACCCTTTCGCCGCCAGACCGCTTTTCACCATGGCATCGGCGGCGGCACAGGTACGCTTGGCATCATTGTCCATGCCGTAGGCATTCCAGGAATTCCACCCCATTTGGGGGGTCAGAGCCAATTTATGTTCACCGCTGATAATTTTCAGTATCCGTGCGGCTTTGCCATGCGCATTGGATGCACTTAATTCAACACAATATTCCCCAGCGTATGGTACGCTTCCCGTGATGATGCCGTCTTCGGTCATCCGCAAGCCTTCCGGCAGGTTGTTTACACTCAGTGTCACCGAGCCTTTACCGGTAAACGGCACCTTGAACAAAAAGGGTTTACCCGGCGTGCAGCCCACAACGCGCGTTCCATGAAACGCTGGTTCCGGACCATCGCCGTGGGCAATGATGGGTTCAGATGCGTGTGAGGGCTTCGCCGCGGCCATCTCGTCAAGCCCAGCCACAGCGGCGGCGGCAGCCGCCATGGCACCGATGAATTCACGCCGCGTGGTTGTGATAAACGTTTCTTTAGTCTTTAGTTGCATAGGCGCCTTTCTTGTAACCATTCACGGCCTTCCGGCCAGTCAGACTCACGACAAGCCTGACCACGGGTGAAGTATACCCCCCCCAAAAAACAAAAAAAGCAAATTAATTCCCAAAGAAAAAATGGAGGTATATCGCGGCTCTCGCTATCTTCCAACGCAGGCTCTAATATCTATGGGGTGGCGTTGGCGGCGCCGAAATTGTTGGAGATGTTTTATGGCAGGCATTGCCGTTATGTTCGTGATGGTTTCTCCACCCTGGGCGGACCAGGGGGCGGCGAAGCCTTTTTCCAAGATTGATAACCGCGAAATCTTCATGCGCACCATCGAACTTTACGCCAATCGCGAGCGAATCCTGCAGCGAATTCTCTGCGTATTGCCCGATGATTTGACGCGCATCCAGCAGAAATATGCGGCCCATCTGGGTTTCCAGGGAGTATCCCTGGCCACCGGCGGCCCCGACTGGTTCGCCGCGGTTGCCCGCGGCCTGGAAAAGCTCAAGCCGGAGATTGACCTGGTGATCATTCATGATGCCTGCTGTCCGGCGGTGCCGTACGGCGTTTTGGACGCTCTCGAACAAGCCGCGGCAAAATACGGCGCCGCGGTTCCCCTCACATCCACCGGTATGGCGCTGGTGAAAATCAACGATCAACAGCAGATAAGCGAAGGGGTCGATTCCACGCTCGTCCGTGTGATTCAGTCGCCGCAGGCATTTCAAAAAGACGTGCTGCTTGCGGCCTACGCCCGGCGCTCCCATCTGGGCGACGGCTTAGCCGACGATGCCGCGCTGGTTGGCGCCTGCGGCGGAAAAATCACCGCCGTTCCAGGTTGGCGGTTAAACTTGCGGGTGGATGGAGAAGAGATGGTGCGGATGGCGGGCGACCTGCTTAGGCATCTGCCCAAGCCGCGAAGCAAAGCGCCTCTTTCGCCATTCGAGGAGGCGCAGTGGTAAGAACCTTAAGATAAGTTCCAGGCGGGAAAGGAATGACCGAAAAAGTCGTTTTTCTCATCACCGATCTGGAACTTGGTGGTAGTCCGCTGGTTGTGCGCCGGATTTGTCGCGGCCTGCGCGAGGGCGGAAACTGGCGGCCCACGGTGGTGAGCATCAAGTCGCCGGGGGTGGTCGGGCGGTGGATTCGTCACGAGGGTGTGGATGTGTTTGGTCTGCACGCGCATCATCCGCGCGATTGGAGCGCGGCGCGTCGCTGGCTCGGCCTGTTGCATGAAATTCGTCCGCATGTAGTGGTCAGCGTGCTCATCCACGCCAACGCGCTGGCCGCCGCCTGCGCTCCCCTGGCGCCGCGCTGCGTCTATCTGCAATCCATCCACACGCTGGCCCCCGAACCGCGCTGGCATTGGCGATTGCAGGGGTTCATCGCCGGCCGGTGCGAGGGAATCATCGCGCCGTCGCGGGCCATTCTCCGAAGAATCGCCGCTTTCGGTCCGTTCGCACAGGGGTTTGTGGCGCCGAATGGAATCGATCTGGAACGGTTCACGCGCGCCGCGGCGCTTCCTCCGGAAAAGCGCCCCTGGCCCGCCGGCGCGCGCGTGGTCGGCTACATCGGCCGCTTTGATCCGGTCAAGCGGCTGGACCTGTTGATCCGCGCGGCGGCCCGGCTGATCGTGGGCGATTACACCCGCTGGGAAAATTTATATGTGGCGCTGGTCGGCTACGGTCCGGAGGAAAAACGCCTGCGGACGCTCGCGGCGCGCCTGGGCGTCGCCTCCCACGTGGCGTTTTGCGGCGCCACCAATATACCTGAAACGTTATATAAATGTTTCGATGTATTGTGTCTTCCTTCCGTCGTGGAAGGTTTCGGCATGACCATCATCGAGGCCATGGCCGCCGGCGTGCCAGTGCTGGCGTGCCGAAGCCCGGCCCTGGAGGAGATCATCGTTCATGGCGCCAATGGCTGGTTGGTCCAAGGCGCAAGTCCGCACGCCATCAGCGAGGGAATCGCACAAATCTTGAACAACGCCGCGCTTCGTGAGCAGTTGAAAGTGGGGGCTGGGGCAACTGTCCAGAACTTTACGGCGGAAAAAATGGTGGCTGGGTACGAGAAAATTCTGCGAAATTTTTCGTCACTTCCAGCCACTCGCTAAATCCACTATATATAGAAGTTTTATCAGACTCAACTACATCATACGGTATATACCGCCAATAAGCTGTGGCCTATCGGCGGATTGCCTGGATTGTGGAAATAAATTTTTAAAATTTTCTTGACAATTCCTAACCTCTGGTCTAAAACATACCGATGTGGATGGAAGTGGAGCAGGGTGGTGAATTGTGGTTTACGGGGCGGTTGGTTACGATGCACTTTCTTGGAGCCTATCGCCACGTTGTGGATCCGAAAAACAGGCTAGCCATCCCCTCCGCGTTTCGCAAGGAATTGGCCGCGCCGGATGGGAAAACAAAGTTGGTCGCGCGACCCATTGTCAGCGACAGTGATGGAATCACAAGGCGGTATGTCGAGTTGCTGACTGTTGGCGAGTTTGACACCGCCTCTGATTGTGCCGGTATGGAAAAGAAGCTTAATCTTTCTGAGAGTGAAATGGATTTGATCAACAGGACGTATGCCGACGCGGCCACTTTGGAAATGGACTTGCAAGGCCGCGTCCTGATTCCGGAGTGTTTCATGGCCCGCCCGGAAAACACAGACGACCCGTTTGGAACCCGGTTGCTTGGAACGGATGTTTTTGTGGTAGGCAGTCGTACGCGAATCCAGATTTGGAACGCCCAGGAATACATTGAATACCGGCGGCGCACGGGTGGCAGGCGTGGTACGGCCCCCGTTCCCGCGGGAGGCCCCGGCGCCTAGATCACCGGGGAGCATCATGACACAAGCGGCGGCGCCGCCAAGCCAGGGATCGGCGAAGAACAGCGGCGCCGTGCCGGAGGCAAGGATGCGTCCGGGATTTTACGTTGCGGCAAGCGAAGGGATTTGCGCACCGCACAGGAATGAGGCCAGCGCGGCTCGTCCGTCTCAAGGATGAAACGGACGAGCCGGCCTCGAACTCTTATGAAGTTTTTCGACCGGCAGGGAGCCGGCCAATTAAGCAGCGGCGCCGGCGCTTGCGGAGCGAGCCAGCGGTGCCGCACTGTTCCAACGGAGGGAACAGGCTCCCGCCAAGGACGGCAATCGCGGGGACACGCATCGGCCAATCGTGTCCTCGCGTCTTTTAATAATCGTAGCGCGCTGCCGTCAGCCGCGTTTGGAAGCTATCCCGGCGGGGCGGATTCCTGGTTTACCACCGGCGTTCGCCGGTGCCGGCCGCCGGAAACGCCCATGGACACCGGGGCACATGGACATGAACCCGTCTTGCTTGACGAAGTTATCAGGCTGCTCGCTCCGCAGTCCGGTCAAACTCTACTGGATTGCACGATCGGCCGCGGCTCCCACGCCGCGGCCATCGCCCGGTTCCTTGGTCCGCGTGGACTGGTGCTCGGTGTGGATGTGGACCCGGAAAATCTGGCCTATGTGCAAAAACGTTTCATCGATATTCCCGTCGAGTGCCGTCTTTTCCACGGCAACTTCTGCGAGTTGCCCGAAGTGCTCGCCGCCGCATCCCGGGAGGGCGTAGACATGATTTTGGCCGACCTGGGCGTCTCCACCAATCAGATGCTCTCGGTACGCTACGGCCTGAGTTTTTCCATGGATGGCCCGCTGGATATGCGGCTGGACCCGCGAATCAAACGGACGGCGGCGGACCTGGTCGCCACGCTCACCGAGCGGCAACTGGCCGATCTTATTTTTCACAACGCCCAGGAACGCCAGGCGCGTCGGATCGCCCGATTCATAGTGCAGGCGCGCCGCGCCACGCCGATCGCCACCACCAGGCAACTGGCTCAAATCGTGCGTCGTGCCGCCGGCCCGGTTCGCCACGGTCGGATCGACGCGGCCACGCGAACCTTCCAGGCCCTGCGCATGGCGGTCAACCAGGAGTTGGAGAATCTTCAAATGCTGCTGGAGGCGATTCCGCGATTGCTCAATCCCGGCGGTGTCGCGGTAGTCATCAGTTTTCACTCCGGCGAGGATCGCCTGGTAAAGCAGGCCATGCGGCGATGGCACGACCAGAATCGCGGCGATATTCTCACCGCCCATCCGGTTACGCCGGCCCGCCAGGAGATACAACGCAATCCGCGCAGCCGCAGCGCCAAACTTCGCGCCGTTCGCTTTGCGGGTCCGGCGAATGTACCGGTTGGAGATCCGCCCGCACCGGCCTGCCCCGGCGGCTTTCCGGCGCGCCATGCGTCCTGAGAAAAAAATGCGCTCTGCCGGATGCAAAGCGCCAGACAATAAATTACATGGAGATTCGGCGTCATGAATCGGGAAACTAAAATCGGCTTGGTGACGGGGTTAACTTTAATCGTGCTGGTCGGAGCGTTGCTCTCGAGTTATCTGGGCCGTTCGCGGAGGGCCATTGCGGTGGCGTCCAACAGCGCTCTGGGCCGTTCGTTACGAAACAGACTGCTGAGTCCAACGGGGATCGCCGCTGTTCCACCGGTTTCTGCGCCGGCCAACGGTCCTGCCGGCCAACGGGATTCCAGTAGCCGGCTATTCGCGGCAACCACGCCGGCCTCGCTCCCGCCGGCCGTGGTTCGTCTGCCGATTCGGGACCTCTCATCTTCGCCGCTGCGCCAGGCGCCCTTGTTAACCGCGACTTCCACCCCAACCACGGCTGCCGCGGTGACGCCCATACCGATGGCGCCAACCCTTGGTCACGTCGCTCTCGTGGGCGACCCGCGATTGCTGGCGAATCATTCTTTTCAAAGCTTGGTTGTGCCGGTTGCGCATCGGCAATTATCCAACCGGCCGGCGTATTCGCCGAGAGTCTCCCGGCCATTCCCTTCCGCCGGAGATACGCTTTACACCATCAGGCGGGGAGACACGCTGGACCGCATCGCATGGCGTTTTTATCACGACGCCGGCCCGGCGGCGATCAAACGAATTGTGCAAGCCAATCACGGCAAGCTCTCCAGCGCCCGCAGCGTGATCCGCATCGGTGAAACTCTGCGAATCCCCGTCCCGATGGCCAGGGGGATTCACGTAGCGCCCAGGCGCGCCAATTCCCGTGCGCCGGCGGTTGGTGGTTTGCCTCAGCGGGTTTATTCGCCGGCCAGGGTAATTCCTAATAGCAATACCAAGGCGTCCAAGGCTTCGGCCGGCGCGGTAATTTATCGCGTGCAGCGCGGCGATACGCTATTCGCAATAGCACGTCGCTTTCTCGGCGCCGGTTCACCGGCCAATATCCGCAGGCTTATGAAAGCCAATCACCTTCACCATGCGGGGAAAATCTATCCCGGAATGATCCTGCGCATCGCTCGTCATTGAGCCATAAACCCGCAGCGGGTGTCGCCGGTGCGCGGCTAGTCTCTGTCAGCCGTGTAATGATGGATTGATTGGCCGGATAAAGGCACTCGCCCCGCTGATGGACGTGGAAAAAGCGCGGGCAATCCCAACTTGCGCAACCACAGCGATGGGTCAATCCTCACCCCGTTGGCGCTGGATACAGGCGGCATGATCGTTCCGACCCCGGCGCCGCTTCACACGCGGAAATAGACGGCCTGCTTGATCGCCTCCGCCACCCGCTCCACGCCGGGAACCACGTGGTTCAGCAGCGGTTTGCTGTAGGGCATCGGTACATCCAGCGAAGCAACGCGAAGCACGGCGTTATCCAGATCGTCCAGGCACTTTTCCTGCACCCGGGCGGCTATTTCCGCGCCTACGCCGCAAGTCGGGTAACCTTCTTCCACCGTTACGCAGTAGCCGGTCTTGCGGACCGATTGGATGATGCTTTCTTCATCCAGCGGCCGTAGCGAGCGCAGATCTACAACTTCCACCGCAAGGCCATGGAGCTGGTTGAGTCGTTCGGCGGCGGCCAGGGCGGTCAGGCAGCCGTGGCCCCAGGCCACGACGGTACAGTCGGTTCCCGCGCGCTTGATGTCCGCTCTGCCCAGGGGCAATACATATTCCTGCTCCGGCACTTCGCCCCGGTTGCCATACATCGCTTCATTTTCAAGGAAAAATACCGGGTCGTCGTCGCGTATGGCGGTTTTCAGAAGCCCCTTGGCGTCGTGGGGAGTGCTGGGAACAACAACCTTGAGTCCCGGCACATGGGTTAATAGAGCATCGATAGTCCATGAATGGGTCGCGGCAAGTTGTTGACCTGGTCCGGAAATGCCGCGGAAAACAATGGGGATCTTGAACTGACCGCCGGACATGTGGCGGATTTTAGGGGCATTATTTACAATCTGGTCGAACCCCACCAGGGAAAACGAAAAGGTCATGAATTCGACGATCGGGCGCAGACCCGCCATGGCGGCGCCGATGCCCAGCCCGGCGAAGCCGCATTCTGAAATCGGCGTATCCACCACGCGCGTCGGACCGAATTTGGCGAGCATCCCCTGCGACACCTTATAGGCGCCGTCGTATTCGGCCACTTCCTCGCCAATGAGAAAGACGTCGGCGTCGCGCTGCATCTCTTCGCACATCGCCTGGTTGAGAGCTTCTCGAAATTGCATCATGGGCATAAACATTCGCCTCAATACATAGTCATCTTGCAGGGAGTCACGACCGGTACGGTCCAAAGGGATTCGCATAAATATCGCGCCATACATCGTCCAGCTCCGGGTCAGGATCCTGCTCGGCGCGATGATGCGCCTCTTCCACCTGCTTATGGATTGCCTGGTGGAGCGCGTCGATTTTTTTCTCATCCAACAGGCCCTGGTCCTTGAGCTGTTTTTCCAGTCGCCCGATCGGGTCGTACCGTTGGTATTGCGCGAGTTCCTCCTTGGTTCGATATTTTTGCGGATCCGACATGCTGTGTCCGCGATAGCGATACGTCTTGACCTCCAGGAAGATGGAGCCATTGCCGCCGCGGCAATACTCGGCCGCGGCCTGGCTCATCCGGTACATGGCCGGACAATCCATGCCGTCCACATCCTTGCCGGGAATGCCGTAGGCGTCGCCCGTGCGCAGCTTCAGATCAGTCACCGCCGAGGCGCGTTGCACGTGCGTTCCCATGCCGTAACAGTTGTTTTCAGCCAGAAAAACAATCGGCAGCTTAAAAAGACCCGCCAGGTTCAGCGCCTCGTGAAAAGCTCCCTGGTTCATTGCTCCGTCGCCGAAATAGCAGAACACGACGCTCTCTTGCCGCCGATACTTGATCGCCCAGCCCAGCCCCGTCGCCAGCGGAATATGTGCCCCGACGATGGCGTGCCCGCCGAAGAAATTCCGTTCCCGGTCGAAAAAGTGCATCGAACCGCCCTTGCCGTGCGAACAGCCGGTTGACTTGCCGTAAAGCTCGGCGAACAGCGGATAAATATCGGTCCCGCGGGCGATGGCATGACCATGATCGCGGTACGCCGTGATGATGTAATCAGAGGGCCGCGCCGCCGCCAGACTCCCCACGGCCACGGCTTCCTGGCCAATGTACAAGTGGCAGAAACCGCCGATTTTCTGCTGTTGGTAGGATTGGGCGCAACGCAGCTCGAACTGGCGTATCAGCGTCATTTGCCGATACCAGTCGAGCAATTGGGAAGGAGATGGTTCGATTCTCTGGCTTTGTTCAACCATGGTGGTCACTTGCCGCTCCTTTGTTTTTCCCATGCAGAAATATTCCTCTCCGCGGAATTCGTCGGCGTAAGGTCCAGATGCCGACAAATGCCTCCTGGCACATTTCCTCTTATCCGCCGCGGAACAGCTTAGGATCTCTTTTAAGTTCCCTCTCGTCACCTGAATCATACTATTTTAGCCATTAACCAGGCAAATGTCCCGTGCGTTTTTCCCTGTGGAATCGCCGGTTCTCCGTAGAAGATCGTCACCGTCGATCCGGTGACAAAGTAGCGCAGCCCCAGGCTCTTGATGACGTCGGTGGTGTAACGCAGAAGATCAGACGGCTCCATGCGAGAGCCTCCGGGCGGCTTCGCGTTGCATCTCTGACGCCTTCCAATCCGGGTGCTCCGCCCGCAGGTGACTTAACAGCATGCGCCGGGCACTGGAGTACATGCTTTGGGAGATGCAGAGCCGCGCCGGTCTTGGCCCGCAGGACTTCCGCCATCTGCTCGTCCACTGCTTCGATGCGGGCCGCCGAAATATTTCTCATGGTAGCCATAATGCTATTCTATCGCCGGCTTCCAGCCGGCTCAAAGAACACGCCCCCAGCGGTCTGGGCCGTGGGTGTGGCCGGATTTCATGGCAAACCTATCTGTGCCGCGACGGCAGGCGCGATGCGGTGCTGCGGATTTTGTAGCGCCGACTTCCAAGTCTGCGTCGGAACCGCTCGTCCCGTCGCGCCGGGACCTCTCCCGGGTCCGGCGCCGTGCTTGCCGGGGATTCGCCGGCGCGCCGACGATGGCGGGCGGCCGCCGATCCGTTATCATCATGGAGGCGGAATCCAGAAAACGCGGCGATGATACATAATATATTTAAATATGTACGATATGTGTTTATGACTCTGCTGGCTCTGTCCGTCCTGGCGGTGCTGGCGTTCGGGCCGCGCGGCGGCGCGGTCATTCCGCCCCACCGCGTGGTGATCGAATACTGGGAGAAATGGACGGGGAACGAAGCGCGGCAGATGCGGAAAATCGTCCACTCGTTCAACCATACCGTCGGCAGGCGGCGCGGCATTTACGTGCGCTACCTGTCCACCAGCAACATCGATCAGAAAACACTCATCGCCACAGCGGCCGGAGTTCCACCGGATATCGCCGGCCTCTGGGATATGGACCTGGCCGCGTTCGCTTCGCTCGGGGCTCTTACGCCCCTGGGCCGGTACGCCCGGGAATACGGCATCACGGCCCATACCTATCAACCCGTCTACTGGCGGGCGTGTCATTACCATGGCCGCCTGTACGCTCTGGTGAGTACCCCCATGGCCGTGGCGTTGCTCTACAACAAGCAAATATTCCGGCGAAACGCGGCGAAGCTTCGCGCGGCGGGTCTGAATCCCAACCAGCCGCCGAAGACGCTTGCCCAACTCAACCGGTATGCCCGTGTTCTGACGAAATTCGGGTCGCACGGGCGGCTCCTCCGGGCGGGATATCTGCCGATTACCAGTTGGTATGTCAATGAAACTTATCTGTGGTTCGGTGGCCGAATATGGAATCGCCGGACCCGCCGGTTTACCCTTACCAGTCCACCGGTGATTCAGGCGTATCGCTGGATTCAAAGCTATTCCCAATGGTTGGGCGTGCGCGCGATGATGGGTTTCTATTCGGGACTGAGCAACTTCGACTCACCCCAGAATCCTTTCCTGACCGGTCAACTGGTCATGGAACAGCAAGGACCCTGGATGGCCAATTACATCTATCACCTCAAGCCGGGCATGTCGACGCGGCGCTGGCCCAAGAAGCTCGAACTGAAAATGCCGCTGCGGAAACGAGTGAAGAATTACGCCTGGGCTTTCGCGCCGTTCCCTTCGGCCGTGCCGGGGCTTAAGAACGTGACCTACGCCGGCTTTGATTGTTTCGTCATTCCCCGCGGCGCGCCCCATCCCCGCAAGGCGTTCGCCTTCATCGCCTATGTCAACCGCCAGAAGGTCATGGAACGCTTGTGCATGATGCAGGGAAAAAATTCGCCGCTGGCCAGGGTAAGCCGCAATTTTCTTGAGCACAGCAAGAATCCGTACGTCAACGTGTTTGAGAAGCTTGCCGGCGGTCCCAACGCCCACGGTCTGCCGCGGATTCCCATTATGCCGCGGGTATACGCCGAACTGAATATCGTAGCCCAGCGTGTGGCGCTGCGGGAGGCCGCGCCGCGCCAGGCGCTGGCCCGGGCGCAGAAACGGCTCCAGGCTCAGTACGACAGGTACGAAACGATCCAGCGGCTGCGGCGGGCGGAGGAAGGCCAACGCCCCGGTGCGGGAAAACCCGCACGCCCGGGCACGGCGCCACGGTGAGGGGGATTTTCCATGGTCCATACAAAAATCGAAACACGTAATTTTCTCAAAGGAATGGCGTTTTTATCCCCCTGGCTGATCGGTCTGACCGTGTTCCTGGCGATTCCCATCGGCCTTTCTCTGTATTTGAGCTTCTGCAACTATCCGCTGCTCCAACCCCCGCTATTCATCGGACTGCGGAATTATTCGCACATGATCCATGATCCGGTATTCTGGACCGCGCTGGAAAACACGCTGGCTTACGCCGCCATGGCGCTGCCGGCGGGTATGATCATCGCCCTGGGCGCGGCCTTGCTGCTCAACAGCAAGGTCCGGGGTTTATCCTTGTACCGCACCCTTGTTTTTCTGCCGTCGCTGCTGCCGGCGGTGGCGTCCGCCATGGTGTGGCTGTGGTTGTTTAACGCCAAACTCGGTCTGCTCAATTTTGCGCTGCGCAAACTGGGCGTGACGCATCCGCCCGCCTGGCTCTCTTCGCCGCGCTGGGCCATGCCGGCGCTGGTGCTCATGAGCTTCTGGGGGATCGGCAATACGGTGGTGATTTACCTGGCGGGGCTGCAAAACGTGCCCCGGGAACTCTACGAAGCCGCGGATATCGATGGGGCCGGCGGGTGGCGCAAAATCCGGCACGTGACGTTGCCGTGCATCTCGCCGGTGATCTTTTTCAATCTGGTGATGGCGATCATCGGTACACTGCAGAACTTTACCGCGCCGTTCATCATGACCGGCGGCGGGCCGGTACGGGCGACTTATTTTTACACCATGTATTTATACGACAGCGCGTTTAAGTATCTGCGGATGGGCTATGCCAGCGCCATGGCCTGGGTGCAGTTTCTGCTGATTCTGGCCCTGACCGCCCTGGCGTTCTGGAGCGCCCGGCACTGGGTGCATTACCAGGGTGGATAACGCATGAGGCCTTCGACATTCAAGGTGAAAGCCCGCCCGCGACGCCGGGCGTTGTATTGGAAAAAAACGCTCACGCATCTGGCCCTGCTCACCATAGGCGCCGTGGCGATCATTCCTTTTCTCTGGACGTTGTCCACCAGTTTGAAAACCAATCGGGCGGCGGTGGCCTACCCGCCGCAGTGGATTCCGCACCCCTGCCGGTGGAAGAATTATCTCGACCTGTTCAACACCCACGAATACCATTTTCTGCTTTGGACGCGCAATTCGCTGTTCCTGGCGGCGCTGGTGGTGACGGGCGCGACTCTTTCCAGCGCGATTGTCGCTTATGGTTTCGCCAAAATCAGATTCCGGGGTCGCGGCATTCTGTTTGCCGTGCTGCTCGCCACCATGATGATCCCCTTTCCCGTGCTCATGGTTTCGTTGTTCATCATTTTTCGCTGGCTGGGCGATCATACCGGTATGGCTTGGCTGGGAACTTTCAAACCGCTGTGGGTTCCGGCATGGTTTGGCGTGGCATTCAATATTTTCCTTCTGCGGCAGTTTTTCCTGACTATACCGGATGAACTTTCCGAGGCGGCCCGCATCGACGGTTGCTCGGAATTCGGCATTTTCACCCGCGTGATTCTGCCTTTGTCCAAGCCGGCGTTAAGCGTCGTGGCGCTGTTCTCCTTTCTGGGAGTGTGGAACGATTTTATCGGGCCGCTGGTCTATCTTCAGCGGGCCGATCAGTTTACGCTCGCCCTGGGTTTGCAAAGTTTCCAGTCGCAGTTGGGCGGCACGTCGTGGAACATGCTCATGGCGGCCAGCGTGCTGGTCATGCTGCCCGTATTGGTCCTGTTTTTTCTGGCCCAGCGGACCTTCATTGAGGGGATCGCCACTACCGGCATCAAGGGATGACCCCCGTTCGCCGCCGGCGGGTGTGACCATTTTCGGGGCGGCGCCATCGCCGCTGTTGGGACGGATTCGGCCGGAGCGCGGCTTCGGCTCCGGCGGCTCCCGGCGAACGGGGACGTCCGCGCTCGTGCCCCCCCGAAAAAGAGTCCCGCCGCCGGCGGGAAATTGAGTATCAGCGGCATAAAGGAGTTTATCATGGCTGTTTTGGAAATCTCGGATCTGGATAAAAAACTGGCGGAGCTGGCGGCGCGTGTTGATACGCTCGAGAAATCCGCGGGCAACGACCGGCTGGCCATTGGTCTGATGCAGGGTGATCTTTAACGTATGGGATATAGTTCGCTAAGCTTCGCAATCATGCCGCGAATTGCGCGGGCCGCTGTGGGCGGCGTCCTCTATCATGTATTGAACTGCGGAAATAGCCGCAAAAACAAGCAGCTGAATCACACAAGTCGCGGCATTTTTAGGGGTGTCCGACGGGTGGAGATACCGGGGGCGTGGGAACGGATGGCGCGATTCGCCTTTCACCGGAAACGGGCTTGCCCACCGTTTGAACAATCATGACCGAGCAGGCGCTTCGCTCGGCGACGGAACTTTGCGACCGGCCCAGAAGCCCCTGCTTAAGATTCCAATGCGGCGCCATACCAATGACCACCAGGTCGTGGTTTGCGGATTCGGCAATAACCGGCTCGACCGGAGCATCACTCTCCGTGACAATCATGCGGACGCGCTCTGTGCCGGTGGTTGCCGGCATGTACTGATCAACCAACCCGCGAACGCCTAGGGGTTGCGAACTGGTATCGCGATGCGGCTTGACGACGTGCAAAATAGTGATTTGGACGCCCAATATTCGTCCAATTCTTTCCGCCGCTAACAGTGCTCCGGCATCCTGGACTTCGCCAAGATAGGGCACAAGCACTCGCTGGACGTTGTCCATGCCCTTATCAATAAGAATCGCGACATTGGCTGGCGCCTGTTCGAGAACCTGCTGCACCACACCACCAACCGACGAGGAGGCCGTCAGCAGTCCACGATGGCCGCCCAGGACAATCCAATCAACACTATAGAGACGTGCATTGCGGCAGATGTCATCGGCGATATTGCGGCTGACATGATGCACGGCTTCCACGGGAATTCCGAGGCTTACCGCCCGTCTTTGCATGATGACAAGCGGATTGGCGCCGGTGCGCAGCGATTTGCGCCGAACTTCATGCTCTTCCGGTGTTTCCAGATGCAGGGCATAAATCTGGCGACTTTCGCCGCCGAGCAGCAGCACACCGGCCTGAAGCAAGCCGCGTGCGGTAAGCGGCGAAGAGGCGCTGACCAGAACTCGTTGTTCTTCGGGGCCGGCCTGCGGCACATCCAGACCTTCATCGCGCCGCAGAGCCTTGGGTGGATAGATGGCGTACATGAGCGGTGTGGTCACGAAGGTTGTTAGGAGTGCCATCACAACCAGAATGGTAAACATTTGCGGCGAAAGAACGTGAAGAGAAAGACCGATATTCAGCACAATTAATTCCACCAGACCGCGCGCATTCATCAGAGATCCAATCACACCGGCCTGCCGCCAGCGCATGCCGGTGAAATGCGCCGCCAGTGTACTTGCGACAAATTTTGACGCGGTCGCCACCAATACCACGACCAGGCAGACCATCCATAAATGCGGCGTGTTGAGCAAGCCTATCTCCGTACGCAGACCGGTATAGGCAAAAAAGACAGGCAGCAGGAACAGCAGGGAAAAGTCCTCTATTTTTTCTGAGATATGGCGAACGAAACGTCCCTCCGCCGGCATCGCCGCACCAAGCAGGAACGCCCCAAATATAGCCTGAATACCAATCCATTGAGTGATAAAGCTGCACGCGACAATCAACAGAAATATCCCGGCCATGACAGTTTGCGACAGATAGCCGCGGGTGGAATAGAGTTCCTGAAGTTTACGGAGAAAACGCCGCATCACGGTGAACATGAATGCCGCGAAAAGGACCGACCAGACAAGGGTCATCAACGCGTGGAGAATGGGGTCGGGAGAATGCTTTCCCAAGCCCACAGCGGTGGAGATGGCCAGCACCAGCGCCAGCAGACACCAGCCGGCGGCATCGTTGAACGCGGCGCACGCCAACGCCACGCCACCGGTTGAGGTCTTCTGAAGATTGTGCTCGGTAATAATTCGGGCCAGAACGGGAAAGGCGGTGATGCACATCGCCACACCACCGAAAAGAACAAATATCGGCAGCCCGCCGGATGTCCCATGAAATTCCTGATACAAAAATCCGGAAAGCAGAAAGCCGCAAAGCATGGGCGTCAGGAGACTGGCCAGACCAGTGATAAGAATGGGCTTTCCCTGATCGCGAAGCGCGTTGAGATCAAACTCAAGACCAACGAGGAACATGAAGAACATGACGCCAATCTGCGCCAGCATGTTGAGAAATGGGAATGGATCCGGTCCGGGGGTAGCCGGAAAAAGCATATGAAACCATACACCATGATAGAGCAACCCGAGAACGGAGGGGCCAAGCACAATGCCTGCCATCATTTCGCCGACAACCTGTGGCTGGCCGAAAAATCGCATCACCCAGGCTAGAACCCGGGAAACAAGGATAATTACCCCGATCTGGAGCAGCAGGTTCAGCATCGGTTCACCTTACTTGGTTATATTTATTAACAAATATATATAAACTTAATTATCTTGCCGCTTCCAGCGGTAACGCGTTCCAACACCACAGCGCGATATCGGACGGGATTGCGCTTGGCTGGAAACGCCCCGGCCGCAAGGACACAGGGCCGAAACGACCTCACCAGGTCTTTGCGGCCCGAGGAACGCGGCAGCCGGGGCGTTTCCGGCCAACCCCGCGGGGCCAAAGGCGTGACATAACGCCCCAATCCGCGAGAGCGGCAGATCAATCTTCAGATTGGCGGGCCTCGCCAGAATCATGCCGCCGATTTTATTCCAGATCGCGCGCTAAGCCAATCGCAAAATAGCCACTTATTGCCCACATATCCGCATTCACCCTTTTCTCCGGCGCAGCTTTCCCGCCGCAAGGCGGGGGGCGGAGGCGGAAAAATGTGGATGTCACCTTTTCGGGTCTCCGGATACTTCGTTTTTCGGTGATCTCGCGTTGGAGTATGTTCAAGGCAATGCGGCGTAGGCGCGAGAGGTCCTTGGCGGCGGTCTTGATCTGGCCGAAGACCAGGTGGTTGGCCGAGGCAAATGCGGAGACCATGTGGATGGCCGACCGGCTGGCGGCCTGATCAAAACTTCTCCGCAGCGTCTTGCCGTCCACCGCGATCAGTCGCCCCTTGGAGGCTTTGACAAGACTTCTGATCCAGCGTGTAAAACAGCGTTCAAAGGACGCCGGCTTCAGGGCGGCAAAGACCCGATCAAAAAAGTACCGAGGCGTTACCCGTGAACGGTTACGAAAAAGAGTCCCGCCGCCGCCAGCCGGCCGCTTGACAATCGTCTCTACTTCTCCTAAAGTGTAATCAGTTAGTTGCGAAGTTACGCAACTAATGATAAACGCAATGCCGGGTGGTGCGCCATGGACCGCAACTTCAACGAGCGCGTCTGCGAGATGATCGGGGATTTTTTCACCGTCTTTGCGCATCCCGTGCGTATCCGGATCTTCTGCGCGCTGCGACGGCGGCCCCGCACGGTGTCCCAGATCGCCGCCTATGCCCAGGTGTCGCTCCCCAATGCCTCGCAGCATTTGCGCCTGCTGCGGGACAAGGGCGCGGTGGTCGCCGAAAAACACGCCCAGCAAGTATTTTACCGCGTGGCGGACGCGCGCTTGCTCCAGGCCGCTGAGTTGATACGGCAATTGTTGTTGCAACAGACGCGCCGCAAAGCGCTCCAGGCGGCCGGTGCGCCGTGGCGCCCCACCCGCGCAGCGCCCGCGATAGGGAAAAACGGTTTGGCCGCGGAGAAAGCGGTCCCCTAATGACTTTTGACAGGAGAACACAACCATGATGTCCAGTGAACAACTCGCCGCCCTTACCGCCGCCAAGATCATTGACGCCCGCGGCTCCGCCTGCCCCGGCCCGCTGCTGGAGGCCAAAAAGGGCATTGGCGCGGTGCCAGTCGGCCAGATTATCGAAGTGAAATCCAACGACCAGGGATCGCGCCAGGATATTTCAGCCTGGGCCGCCAAGATCGGACACGAATTTCTCGGACTCATTGAGGCGGATGGTCACGATCGAATTTTTGTCTGCCGGAAGAAATAACAAGGTGCGCTCCGGGCGGCGCCGCCGGCGGGGCCTGTAGGGCAAGGGTATGGCCAGCTTGTGAGGTGCGGTATGGCCGACTCGTTTGTGCCAAAAATTCTGGTTCTGGCCACGGAGGCTTGCGCTTACCCGGGAGCCGACGCGGTGGGTAAGGCTCATCTCGAATACGGGGCCAATATTTATGTGTTCCGGGTTCCCTCGCCGGTGCTGTTTCCAGAGGATTTCTACCTGCGCGGCTATGCCCGGGGTATTGACGGCATTTTGATCGCCGCCTGCGGTTCGGATTGTCCCTACCGCGGCGCGTACGACCGGCTGGCGGCCCGCATGGACCGGCTGACCAGTCGAATGAAAGTCGGTGGGCTGGAAATTGCGCGTCTCCGGCTCACGGCGATATGCACGGTCTGTATCAAGGCTTATCTCAAGGAAGTTGGACAACTGGACGAGGCGTTGCGCCGGCTGGGACCGGTGAACCGCGCCGGGGCGGGACGGTTGGAACTCGCCGCCCGCGCGGACCTGCGGCCCGTACAACAGGATCATGCCGCCGGCGGCGCGGGGAAATGAATGGAAAGGCGTGCGGTTATGATTGCTAACGCCAATACCCAACGACATGTCGATGTTTTAATCATCGGCGGCGGCATCGGCGGCCTGCAAGCCGCCCTGGACCTCGCTGATCAGGGATACCAGGTGCTGGTGGTCGAACGCCGGCCCAGTATCGGCGGCCGCATGATTTTGCTTAGCAAGGTCTTTCCCACGCTGGATTGCGCCAGTTGCATTACCACGCCCAAAATGGCCGCTGCGGCACACCATGAAAACATCGAATTGCTCACGTATACCGAGGTAAACTCCATGACACCCGGCCCGGACGGGCATATGGTTGTTCTCACGCGGAAACCAACGTATGTGAACACGGATAAATGCATCGGCTGCCGGATGTGCGAATATGCCTGCGCTACGGAATACCCCGATCCGTTGGAGGAAGGTCTCGGATCCGCCCGGGCGATTTCCGTGGCCTTTACCAATGCCATTCCCCAGAAGGCTCTGCTGAATCCGGATTATTGCCTGGCGTGCGGACTGTGCCTGCGCGCGTGCCCTACGGACGCCATTGAATTCGACCAGCAACCACGTAAGGAAACAATCCGCGCGGACGCCGTGCTTATCGCCTCCGGATTTGAGCTTAATGCTCTGACCCTCAAGCCCCAATACAGTGCGGCCCAAAGCCGGAATGTCATTTCGCCGCTTACGCTGGAACGTCTGCTGGCCCCGCACGGGCCCTATGGCCGGGTCCTGCGGCCATCCGATGGGAAAATTCCCGGCTCCATCGCCTTTGTTCAGTGTGCGGGATCACGGGATCAGACGATAGGCGTGCCCTATTGCTCGCGCGTGTGCTGCATGTACGCCATCAAACAGGCCATGCTGCTCTCCGGGGCGCTACCCACCGCCGATATCACCATCTACTACATGGACATCCGCGCCTTTGGCAAGGGGCATGAACAGTTCTACCAGAACGCCAAAGCCATGGGCATTAATTTTATACGGGGCAAAGTATCCCGGATTGATCCGGTCGATCATGATGATCTTCTCGTGCATGTGGAGTTGACGGAGGAGCCGGAGAACTTTCTTCGCAAACAGCGGCACGACCTGGTTGTGCTGGCGCAGGGAATGATTCCCCAATGGAATCCTTCGGAAATTTCACCGGTGCGCCTCGGGCCCGACGGCTTTGTGGTCACGCCCGATCCCGCCTCGCCATGTGCCACGAATGTTCCCGGAATTTTCGTCGCCGGCGTCGCGGCCGGTCCAAAAGATATAGCCGACAGCATTGCCGAGGCCGGCGCGGCGGCCATGGAGGCCGGTGCTTATCTGTACCGCCATCATGTGGCGGATATGCATAAGCGGCCCCAGACCGTCGCCTTGGATGTCGCCGGAAATAGAGCCGGCTGAAGGAGTGGACGATGGATACTTCCCCTGAAAAAATTTCGGACTCCAGCGATTCCGGAAAGTTGCGGGTGGGCGTCTATATCTGCCGCTGCGGCGGCAATATTTCCGATGTGGTCAATACCGAGCACGTTGCCGGGATTTGCCGGCGGATCCCCGGCGTTGCGGTTTCCAAAGTTCACACCTTCCTGTGCTCCGACCCGGGTCAGCAGACAATCAGCGATGACATCCGGCGGGAAAATCTTGATCGCGTGGTGGTGGCGTCCTGCTCGCCGTTTCTGCATGAACTGACTTTCCGCGGCGCGGTGCAGCGCGGCAAAATGAATCAATATCTGTATGAACACGTCAATATTCGAGAGCAATGCTCCTGGGCGCACAAGCACGATCCGCACGGCGCCACGGCCAAGGCGATCGCGCTGATCAGCGCCGCGGTGGGCAAGGTCAGCCGATCCGTTCCGCTGGAAAAAATACGCCTGCCCAATCATCGCCGGGCGCTGGTGGTCGGCGGTGGTCCGGCGGGCATGAAAGCGGCTGCGGATTTGGCCGCCTGTGGTATTCCCGTGCTCCTCCTGGAGAGATCGGACCGACTTGGCGGAAAATTGCATACCCTTAACCGCCTGTTTCCAACCGCCGACGCGGCAGTGGAACTGGCCCACAAGCTTGCATCACAAGTCATGTCCCATCCGCTGGTTGAAATTCTGCTTAAAAGTCAAGTCGTCAAAGTCAGCGGCTTCATTGGTAATTTTGAGGTTGCTATTCGCGGTGATTTCGGCCCTTCCGGCCGGACCACGGATGTCCGGACCACGGTCGGCGTCATGGTCATGGCCACAGGCTACCGGCCTTATGTTCCGGCGGACGGCGAGTTCATGTACCGGCGGCATCCCGCGGTTGTCACTACCGTGGATTTCAATGACCTGTTGACCCGGCGGGATTGCGGCGAGGGAACACTTATGTTTGATGGCCGGCCCATCCGCAGCATCGCCTTTATTCACTGTGTGGGCAGCCGGCAGGTGGATGGTGTTCATACGCCCGGTCCGGATGGGCGCTTGCACGCGTATGGTTCCCGTGTCTGCTGTACAACGGTGCTCCATCAGGCTTTGCAGGTTCGGCGGAGATTTCCGGGGACACGCGTATACGATCTGCACCAGGACATTCGTACATATGGCCGCGGCCATGAGGAATATTACACGGATGCCGCGCGGGCTGGTGTGGTCTTCTTCCGTTATCACTCCGCTGAACCACCCAGGGTGACTGGAACGAATGGCGCCAAATCGCCGTTGCGGGTATCCGTCAAAGATTATCTCTCCTGGGGGGAGGAAATGAACATGGAAGTGGACATGGTGGTGCTGGCGGTCGGCATGACGCCCGGCCCCTGTGAAACCATTGTAGAGCAGTTAAAACTGCCACGGGGCGAGGATGGGTTTCTTCAGGAAATACATCCCAAATTGCGGCCGGTGGAAATTTCAGTCAACGGCGTGTTGTTGGCCGGCACGGCGCAGGCGCCCATGAACATTCAGGAAACCCTCGCGGCCGCGGGTGCGGCGGCCGTCAAGGCCCGCGCGATGCTCAGCAAGGAACAGGTTGAACTGAACCCCTACGTGGCCGAGGTTGATACCCGGCTATGCGAAGGATCCGGCGCCTGCCTGGCGCAGTGCGACTATGCCGGCGCCTTGACCATGACTCAGACACGGCGGGATGGGCATGCCGTGCGCATGGCCCTGGTAAACCCCGGCCTGTGCGTGGGTTGCGGCGCCTGTGTGGCGGTGTGCCCGACGCGAGCGATCAACCTCAACGGCTGGCGCCTGGATCAATACGACGCGATGGTCGATGGGCTGGTGCGGGATATTGCTCCGTCCGCGGTCAATTGAGAAAGGATGGGTTCCCATGGCGGCCCGGAAAGCTCTTAACGCCCAACAGAAAAAATCGCTTGCTGATTTCCGGCAAAGCATCGGCGGAGCCGACGAAATAAAATTAAAACGCCACCAAGAATTTCTCTCCGCGCGCCAAGCCATTCGCCAGGCCTTGGAGAAACAGCCGGATACTGTTCCTTCTCTGGCGGAGAGTCTGCATTTGCCGTCGGGCGAAGTTTTATGGCACATTGCCGCAATGCGCAAATACGGCCAGGTGCGGGAGTTTGGCGAGATGGGCGGTTACATCCGTTATGGTCTGGTTGCATCAGAGCCGCAAAAAAAGGACTGAATATCCCGCCACGGATATCGGTCCGAAGGAAATGCGAGGTGTTCTCATGGCCGGAAAGTTTAATTCCAACCGGCGCCTGGCCATCGCCGAATTCGGCGGAAAAGATGTTGATCTGTGCATGAACTGCGGAACCTGCACCACCATCTGTCCCCTGTCGGAAGACTCCGGTGGCGGTTTTCCCCGCCGCGTGATACGCCTGATTCAGACCGGGCGGGAGAGCAAGCTGATGGAAAGTCTTGATCCCTGGTTGTGCTATTATTGCGGAGACTGCACCACCAATTGCCCGCGGCGGGCCAACCCGGCGGAAACCATGATGGCCGCGCGCCGTTACCTTACCGCGCGCTACGACTGGACCGGGCTGGCCGGGTTATTTTACAAGTCCGCGCTAGCCGAAATAGTCGCGATCCTGGCCGTTGGTCTGTTCGTGACCCTGTTGTTTGTATCGCTGCATGGACCGGTGGTCTTGCAGCGCGTGGAACTTAATACCTTCGCACCGGTTCATTGGGTTGAATTCGGCGATTGGATCATGGCGGCGGTCCTCTCCTTTTTCCTGCTTACCAACGCCTTGCGCATGGCTTGGTGGGTTCTGGGAGGAAAAAAGATGCTGCGAATTTCTCCCCTGCTTTATCTCCGGCAGGTTCCGGTGTTTTTCGAACATTTGTTTACGCAGAAACGCTGGCGGAAATGTGGATCCGAACCCGGTGGAGTTCGCTGGCTCAAACACCTGCTGCTGGTTTCGGGCTATCTGAGTATGCTCACGCTTGTGCTGATTCTGCTGCGATGGTTTCAGACCGATAAAATTTATCCCTTCTACTATCCGCAGCGCTTATGGGGTTATTATGCAACCCTGGCGATTCTGTATCCCACCGCTGATTTTATGATTTCGCGCGGACGCAAAAAGGAACCCATCCATTTATTCAGTGCGGCCAGCGACTGGATATTTCTTGTCATGCTTTTTCTCACGGCGTTAACCGGAATTATGGTGAATATTTTTCGTGTGAATGGTCTGCCTGTGGCGACGTACGTGATTTATGTCATCCACTTGTCCATTGCGGTGCCGATGCTGGTGGTGGAAGTGCCGTTCGGCAAGTGGTCGCACATAATGTATCGGCCCCTGGCCATTTATCTCGCCGGTGTCAAGCGGGCAGCGGCGCCAGCCGCCGGCAAGTCCACGGGCCAGGCCGCCGCGGCGGTGGCCGCCTGAGTAGCGGGCGCCGCAATTTGCTGCTATCCGCCGCCGGCGGGAAATTGAGTATTAGCGGCATACATAAAGGAGTTTATCATGGCTGTTTTGGAAATCTCGGATCTGGATAAAAAACTGGCGGAGCTGGCGGCGCGTGTTGATACGCTCGAGAAATCCGCGGGCAACGACCGGCTGGCCATTGGTCTGATGCAGGGTGATCTTGATACCACCATCGCGGCGTTCATCATCGCGCTGGGCGCCGTCGCTTACGACATCCAAGTCGATATGTTTTTCACCTTCTGGGCGATTGCCGCCCTGCGCGACCCGAAGAAGTCGCCTAAAAAAGGGTTGCTGGACCGCATGTTCGGCATGATGCTGCCCCGCGGTTCGCGGGCCTTGCCGCTTTCCAAAATGCAGATGGCCGGTGTCGGTCCGAAAATGATCCGGGCGGTCATGCAACGGCGCGGTGTCAAATCACTCGAGCAACTGATCCAGGAAGCGGGCGAACTGGGTGTGCGCATCCATATCTGCGAGATGTCCATGAATGTGATGGGCTTCCAACCGCGGGAAATGATGAATTATCCGAATCTGGATTATGTCGGCGTGGGCACGTTCATCAACCTGATCAGCGAATCCAAGCAGGTCATATTCCTGTAAAAACGCGCCATCCGTCCGGACTATTTTTCAGATAGATTCCTGGCGGCGAACTGCCGGATCAGTTGATCGATCTGCCGCGCCAACGGGGCCAGTTCGCCTTCCCCCACCATTCCCGCCCGAATGATGGTGATCTTCTTTTCCCGGCGGCGTTTCCTGACCATCAGCACCAGCGCCGGCCGGCCGGCCGGATCGAACGGCGTTTGCTCCGTAGCGATCCGCTTGATCCGCGACCAGGGATAGCGCCGCCCGCGCACGTTGATGCCGTCGCCGCGGACAATCGCCGTCGCGCCCAGGACGGACGTGACCATGAGCAGCATCTGAGCCACGGCCGCGAGAAACAGCATCCCCGCGCCCAGGTAGGCCATCCGCGGATCGGGAAGATCAAACCATGCCGGCTGAAAGATAACCAATACCGCCAGCGCTCCGGCCGCCATGGCGATGACCACCGATAAAACAAGTCGAAATTTCGACCAGAAGGTGATTACCGGCGGGTTCACGATGATCTGGTTGTTCTCCATGCGCCAGAAAGGCGTTTCTTTCGGTTGGTTTGACAAATAGTCTTCTCCATCGCCGTAGCCACGCTTCCTCTACCACGCCCGTTCCCGTCGAGCAAGCCTTCTCCGGGGAGAATGGTATCGCGGACGCCCCGTCCCGGATTATAATTCCCGCATGATTCTGCTGATCGACAACTATGATTCGTTTACCTATAACCTGGTGCAGCGGCTGGGCGAAATTTCACCCGAGTTGTCGATGCGGGTCGTTCGCAACGATAAAATCACCATTGAGGAAATAGACAAACTCCAGCCCCGGAGAATCATCATTTCGCCCGGCCCCTGCACGCCGCGCCAGGCGGGGGTGAGCAACGAAGTGCTCAAGCATTTCTCCGCCCGCCTGCCGATTCTGGGCGTTTGCCTGGGCCATCAGTGCATCGGTTACGCCTTCGGCGCGGTGGTGGAGCGAAACTGGCGGCTGATGCACGGAAAAACCTCGCCGATTTATCATGACAATCTGGGCGTGTTCGCGGGTTTGAAGAATCCTTTTGAAGCGGCGCGGTATCACAGCCTGGTCATTCGTCCCGGCACGCTGCCGGCGGATTTCATCGTCACGGCGTGGACCGAGGAAAAGGAAATCATGGGCGTGCGGCACAAAACCTGGCCGCTGCACGGCGTGCAGTTCCATCCGGAAAGCTTTCTCACGCCGGAAGGCTACAAGCTGCTGGAGAATTTTCTCAAGTTATAGAAGTTCGCCGTGTCTTGCAAAATGTTTCAGAATATACTAAAATATTTCATGCTTTGCCGATAACGTATGCAGGAGCCTTGGCAATGGCGGATTCCATGGTGCTGGATCGCAAGGTCGTGGAGAATCTGGTGCGCCAGACGCTGCGCCGGCGCCTGGAATATGAAGGAAGGCTCTTCCAACCCGCCCGGCACAACGGCGGGCCGAATCCACTGGTGGTCAATGTCTCCGCCCGCCATCTGCACGTTTCGCAGGAATCGCTGGAAATTCTCTTCGGTCCCGGCGCCCGACTCACCAAGCTGCGGGATCTCTACCAGCAGGGCGAGTTCGCCGGCGAACAGGTGGTGAACCTGATCGGGCCGCGCAGCCGGATGATTCCCGGCGTGCGCATTCTCGGCCCCGTTCGCAATTACACCCAGGTGGAACTAAGCTACACGGACGGGGTTTTTCTGGGACTCGAACTGCCGCTGCGGATCAGCGGCGATCACCAGGATACCCCGGGCATCGTGGTGGTGGGGCCGCACGGGGCGCTGACCATGTCCCGGGGCGTCATTCGCGCCCGGCGTCACGTACACATGAACCAGGATGATATGGCTCATTACGGCGTCAAAGACGGCGACCAGATGAAGCTCTGCGTGCACGGCCCCTGCGGCGTGGTGTTTGACAACATGCAAGTGCGCGCGCACCCCAGGGTGCGACTCGAAGCGCACATAGACACCGATGAAGGCAACGCGTGCGACCTGGAGTCCGCCACGCGCATAGAGTTGCAGCGCTAGCGGGCGCATCTTTTACAAGGAGATCGTGATGGATCAGGCATTGGGAATGATCGAAACCAAGGGACTCGTGTCGCTGATTGAAGCCAGCGACGCCGCGCTCAAGGCGGCCAGCGTCCAGATGATCGGCTGGGACAAGATCGGCTCCGGTATGGTCACCACGTTTATCACCGGCGACGTTGGCGCGGTCAAATCCGCCATCGACGCCGCCGCGGAAGCCGCCGGCAAAATCGGCGAGGTCCTGGCCGTGCACGTGATCGCCCGGCCTCATGAAGACCTGGCCCACGTGTTGCCCAAAGTCAAAGCGGCTCTCGCCGGAGCGAAAAAGTAAGGCGGGACTCCGCCGGGCGCGCCGGCCTTCTTGAATTCCGCAACATTTTCCGGGACGTTGCGCCCGGAGCAACCGGCATAAGGAATTACGTTTATGTCACAAGCACTCGGACTCATTGAAACACGCGGTGAAACCAGCCTTGTCGAAGCCACCGACGCCATGCTCAAGGCCGCCAACGTCAGCCTGGTCAAAAGCATTCAGATCGGCGGCGCTTACGTGACGGTAATCGTCCGGGGGGACGTCGGCTCCGTGAAGGCGGCGGTGGAAGCCGGCGCCGCGGCGGCCCAGCGGGTCGGCGAGTTGATCGCTTCGCACGTGATCGCCCGGCCCACGGAAGGCTTGATCGAAAACTTCTAAGCCGACGGTGGGGCTTCCTACCGCCCGGACGCGGGTTCGTAGCTGCCGCACGGGCGTCGCCGCCGTCGATTTTTAGTGCGGGTCATCTTCGCCCGCCGCAATGACGGCGGCAAGATGGTCGCCTGGTTGCCCGGCGGCGCGCGGAACGCAACTCCGCGGAAAAGTAACGATATGGGAAATGCCCAACCAATGGGAACGCAAGGGATGATTGTTCTGGTCGCCAATCTCGGTAGCACCAGCTTCAAGTACAAGCTCTTTGATATGGCCGCGGGCGAAAAGGTCCTGGCGCAAGGGACGGCTGATCGCATCGGCCAGGCTTGCGGTACCTGGACTTGTTCACCGGCGGGGCGGGAGAAAATGACCGGGACGGTCCATCTGGCCGACCACGGCGCCGCCATCGAACTGCATCTGCAAAAACTCCTCGCCACCGGCGCGCTCCGGAGCATCCACGATGTGCAGGCCGTTGGATTCAAGGCCGTTCATGGAGGTTCGTTGGACGTGGCGCGCGTGGATGAAAAAGTGCTCGCGGTGATGCAGCAGTTCGCCGATGTGGCGCCGGCCCACAATCCGCCGTACATCGCGGCGATGCGGGCCTTCGCCGCCCGCTTACCGGAGGTTCCGCAGGTGGCCGCCTTTGAAACCGCCTTCCACCGGACCATTCCGCCGGCGCGACAGATGTACGCGATCCCTTATGAATGGACTGAAAAGTTCGGCATCCGCCGCTACGGCTTTCACGGCGCTTCGCACCGCTATATTGCGATGCGGATGAAACAAATCGCTCCCGCGGCGCGAAAAATCATTTCCTGTCACCTCGGCGGAAGTTCGAGCGTTTGCGCAATCCGCGACTCTCAAAGTGTCGCCAATAGTTTCGGCATGACGGCGCAAAGCGGGCTTCCCCAGGCTTCCCGTGTCGGCGATTTTGACGCATTCGCGCTGATCAAGCTGCTGCAGAGCGGCCTGAGCCTTGAAACCATCTGGAAAAAACTGGGGAAAGAGGGCGGACTCCTGGGCCTCAGCGGCGTAAGCTCGGACTCTCGCGAAGTGGAAAAGGCCGCCCAAGCCGGCCACACCCGCGCGCGGCTGGCGCTGGATGTTTTTATTGAATCCACCCGCCAATACATCGGCGCTTACCTGGCGGTTCTCAACGGGGCCGATGCCATCGTGTTCACCGGTGGCGTCGGCCAGCACGCCGCCGATATTCGCCGCGGGATTCTCACGGATTTGGATTACGCCGGCATTACGCTGGACGTGTCAAAAAATGCCGCCGCCACCGGTGAGGCGCGGATTAATTCGCCCTCCGGCCGCGTACAGGTGTGGGTGCTGCCCACCAACGAAGAATTGATTGTCGCCCGGCAGACCGTCCAGGCGCTGGCGGGCCGGACTTGAAATGGCCGCCGGACCGTTGTCCGGCGAATCCCGGCGCGCCGGGATTCTCAACAAGATGCTGGTTTTCCGTTTTATAAGGAGCATGCTCATGGCGCAACAAGCAATCGGAATGATCGAGACCAAGGGCCTGATCGCCGCGGTGGAAGCCGCCGACGCCGCGCTCAAGGCGGCCAACGTCCAGTACGTCGGCCAGCACCGTGTGGGCAATGGAATGGTCGCCATCACTTTCACCGGCGACGTTTCGGCGGTGAAGGCGGCGATTGAAGCCGGCGCCGCCGCGGGCGGAAAGCTCGGCCAGGTCGTCTCCACGACGGTAATCGCCCGCCCGCATGAGGATACGGTCAAACTGTGAGTCAACCTATGGATCAAAACACGTTAATTGAATCGGTGGTTCGCGAAGTACTCCAGAGCCTGGGAGCTCCCGGGGAAACGACGGCGCCGGACGCCGCGGTGCATGGCATTTTCAAAAACGTACACGACGCCGTATCCGCCGCGCAAGAGGCTTGGAAGAAACTCGCCCGGGCCGGCTTGGAAACGCGCGACGGTATTTGCCGGCTCATCAAAAAAATCGCCGTGCAGAATGCCGATGGCTGGGGCCGCCTGGAACTTGCTGAAACCGGGGTCGGACGCCTCGATCATAAAATCGCCAAACTGCACCTGTTGGCCAAAGTCCCCGGCGTGGAATTCCTTCGCACCGCCGCCCACAGCGGCGACCATGGCGTTACTCTGGATGAAATGGCTTCCTGGGGAGTTATCGGCGTCGTTACGCCGGTCACGCATTCCATTCCCACTCTTTCCGCCAATGCCATCAACATGATCGCCGCGGGCAACGCCCTGGTGGTCAACGCCCATCCTTCCGGCCATCGCTGCGCCGCCGAAGCGGTGCGGACCTACAACCGCCGCATCGCCGAGACTTACGGCATTGACAATCTTATATGCGTAATCGAGCCGCCCACGCTCGAATCCGCCAACGCCCTCTTTGCGCATCGCGCGATCGCCCTGCTGGTCATCACCGGCGGGCCGGCGGTGGCCCGCGCCGCTCTGGCCCAGAAGAAGCGCGCCGTGGTCGGCGGACCGGGCAATCCGCCCGTGGTTGTCGATGAAACCGCCGATCTGGATCGGGCGGCCCGGTCGATCATCAGCGGCGGCGGGTTCGACAACAACCTTCTGTGCATCGGCGAAAAAGAGGTGTTCGTGGTGGAAAAAATTTTCGAGAGCATGTTGGACGCCATGAGCCGGGCCGGCGCGGCGCTTCTCAATGCCGGCCAGATCGAGCGGCTTACGAAGAAAGCTTTTCTGTGGAAGGATGATCACTACGCGGTGCAGAAAGAACTTCTCGGCAAGGATTGCCGTGTGCTGGCCGAGGCTGCCGGAACCACCTGTCCGGCCAACACCGACCTGCTTTTCGGCGAAACGGATGAAAAAAATCCCTTCGTTCCCGAAGAGCAGATGATGCCGTTTGTGCCTTTTGTTCGCGCCCGCGATTTTGATCACGCGCTGGAAATGGCTCTCCAGAATGAGCATGGTTTCAGGCATACCGCCATGATCCACTCCAACAACCTGGACCATATCACGCGCATGGGCCGTCTGATGAATACCACGCTCTATGCGGTCAATGGGCCGAGCACCGCGACGCTGGGCATCGGCGGCGAAGGTTATCCCAGTTACACCGTCGCCACGCCCACCGGAGAGGGCGTGACCAATCCGTTTACGTTCACGCGCTTCCGGCGTATGTCGGTCAGCGGATCGCTTCGGGTGCTCTAGTGCTCTGTCACAGCAAAGATTTAGAGTGCGGGCGTATCGCGCAACCCTCGAAACGCCACCCCGGGCAAAGCCGGGGGCTATGTGCGATGAATCAGTGGACCCTAAATTTATGCTGTGACAGAGCACTAAGGAGTTTTACCGGTGGATGCAACCCCTGAGCTGGTTGAAAAGATTACAAAGGCGGTGCTCGCGGCGCTTGCCCGGCAGGCAAATCCGGACCGGGCTTCCTTGCCCGGTGCTGGGGGCGGCTTGGCTCCGGAATCCGCAGCGCTTCCGCAAACCACCGCCTCCGCGCCGTGGTGCGGCGCCGCCGCCCCGGCATTGCCGGCCGGTCCGGCGCTGACCGGCGTCGTCACCGCCAAACGCCTGGCGGGTCTGGAGGGAACGATTTACCTGGCCCCCGGCGCCCGGCTTTCTCCATTGGCCCAGGACATGGTCAAACAACGCGGGCTGCGGGTCCAGGAGATCGCGGCGAACGAAATGAAAAAATCCGGCGCTGGCGGATCGCCCTGGCTTTACTGGATGCAGGGGCATTGTCCCTCCGCTCTGCGGGTCATTGAGCAGTTCCACGGGCGATTGCTCGAGGGAATCCAGGGAACCTCCGGCGAACAACTGCCGGCGGTGCTTCGCTCGCTTAACCGTATCGTTGCCGAGGGCCGGGGAAAGCTGGCCGTACTGTTTGTTCCCGCCGCGGCGTCGGCGATTTGTCTGGCCAACCGCTGCGCGAACTTGCGCGCGGTCGTGGGTACGGGCCGCCGGGCCGTGCAGGAAGGAATCGACTTGCTCGGCGCCAACGTGCTGGTGCTGGAATATCCGCAGCATGGCTTTTTGGCCATGGCGGAATTGCTGGAACTTTTTTTAATTTCTTCCGGCGTGGCGCCGGTGCCCCTGCAGCGCCAACTGACCCAGTTGGCGGCCTGCCGGTAACGCCGGTTTTCCGTGCGGGACAGCGACTTGTGGAGATGCCGCTATGCAAAATTTATTTCAGATAAAACAGGAAATGTGCGATATCGGCCACCGCATCTGGCTGCGCGGCTACTGCGCCGGTAATGAAGGCAACCATTCGGTGCGCGTCGCCGAAGATCGCGTGTTCTGCACTCCCACCGGCGTTTCCAAGGGATTTCTCACGCCCGATCAGATCACCGTGGTCGATATGGACGGCCATCAGGTTGACAAGCACAACAAGATGAAACGCACCAGCGAAGTGTTGCTGCATCTGCAGATTTACAAGGCCCGGCCCGATATTCGCGCCGTGGTGCATTCGCATCCGCCGCACGCCACCGCCTTCGCCATGGCCAACATTCCCATTCCGGAAGGCATTCACCCCGAGGCGGAAGTGTTTCTGGGCAAGGTTCCGCTGGCCAAATACACCACCCCCAGCTACAAGGAACTCGGCGAATCGGTCGTTGCCCTGATCAACAAGGACACCAATACCGTCATGCTGGGCAACCACGGTTCCGTATGTTTCGACGCCACGCTCCTGGCCGCCTATTACAAGCTGGAAATACTCGATGCCTATTGCCGCATTCTGCTCTTGACCCGCCAGCTCGGCCGCATCAACCAGCTTACCCAACAGGAAATGATTGATCTGCTCAAAGTAAAGGAAAAGTTCGGTCTGCCCGACCGGCGCCTCTCCTGCGCCGCCCAAGGCTGCATCGGCACCGACAATGAACCATTTCTGGCCACGTTCGATATTCGCCCGCAAACCGCCTGCGCTTGCCGGGAAGATGGCCGCGTGGAAAAAGACTCCGACGCCCTCAGCGAAGATAAATTTGAGGCCATGGTTCAGCAATTGACCGACCGAATCATGGCTGGCGCCCAGGTTTGATACTACCCCGCGGCGCACGGGTGGCGGGCACGAATTGGAAAAGGAAACCGTGATGAAAGTCTCAATAATCGGCGGTGGCGGTCGGGTGGGTTCCCAGGCGGCGTTCGCGCTCCAGTGCGGCGGCATCGTGCGGGAAATCGCCCTGATCGACGCCAACGCGGATATGGCCGCCGGAGAGGCGCTCGATCTTTTGCACGGCTCTGCCCTGGCCGGCGATCAGCGCATCTACGCCGCCGATATTCAGGGCGCCGCCGATTCCGATCTGATCTGCATGACCGCCGGTCTGCGGCGCAAGCCCGATGAATCCCGCCTCGCTCTGATCAACCGCAACGTTTCGCTTTACAAGAGCATCCTGGATTCGCTCCGGACGATCAGCCTCAAAAGGCACTGCATCTTTCTGGTGGTTTCCAATCCCGTGGACGTACTTACCCGTCTGCACATGGAATACCTGGGCTGGCCGGCCCGCCAGGTCCTCGGTTTGGGAACCGTGCTGGACACCACCCGCTTTCGTTCGCTGATCGCCCACGCCGGCAATTGGCCGCCCACACAGGTCGACGCCCTGATTCTCGGCGAACACGGCGACGCCATGACGCCCATCTGGAGCAGCGCCACCGTCGCCGGTATGCCGCTGGCGAAGTTGCTTGCACCCCGGCAGCAGGCGGAAATTTTCAGACAGACGCAGACCGCCGGCGCCCAGGTGATCAAGCTCAAAGGCGGCGCCGGCTACGCGGTGGGATTAGGCATCGCCCAGGTGATTCAGGCGATCGCCCTGGACCGCCGGCTCATTCTGCCGGTGAGCTCTCCGCTGACCGGTCAATACGGACTCCAGAAAGTCTGCCTGAGCTTGCCGGCGGTTCTTGGCCGCGGTGGCGTGGAGGCGGTCCTGGAACCGGATCTCTGGCCGAAAGAAATCGCGGGGATTCAAGCCGGCGCGCGGGCGCTGGAGGAAACCTGGGACAAAATCAGCGGCAAGTGATATTGTGTTAATTGTTGATCGTCAGAAAAAGCTCCTGGAAATCCTGCGGCGGATGCGCAGTGCGCCGCTGGAGCAACTCGCCGGCGAATTGGACGTTTCCAGTTCCACCGTTCGCCGCGATGTCGAAACGCTCCAGGAACAAGGCTTGGTGGAATCCACCCGTGGCGGCGTAATTTTTCGCGGGCGGGGCGCCGGCTCGCTCGCTCTTGACCAGCGCATGCGGGAACAGGTGCGGGCCAAGCGCGGGATCGGCAAGGCCGCCGCGGCGATGATCGAACCCGGTATGACGGTCTATTTCGACGGTGGTTCGACCATCCACTATACGGTCCAGCAGGTGACGGCCCGCCCGCTGCAGGTCGTCACCAACAGCCTGACGGTGGCCGATCATTTCGCCAATGACGATCGCGTGGAATTGCTTCTGCTCGGCGGGACGCTCTATCCGCGTTCCGGCGTGCTGGTCGGGCCGATCACCACCCAGGCCCTGGCGGAAATACACGCCGACCTGATGTTCTTTTCCGTTACCGGTATTTATCAGCACGACATCTTCAATTCCAACTTGCCGATGGTGCAGGTGGAAAAACTCGCCCTGCGCCAAGTGGCCCGGAAAGTACTCCTGGAAGATTCGAGCAAATTTGGCCGCAAAGGCCTCTCCCGCGTGTGTTCCGTCGAAGATCTGGACCTGATCATCACGGATTGTGCCATCAGCCGCCATTGGCGCACGCTGCTGCGGGACCGGCTTCAGGTAGTGGAGATATAAACATCCGCAGCGGTTAGGGCCGTTTTTGTAACCGTTCACGCACCGGATGTTTTTGGCGCACGTCCCGGCGGGCATGGGTTTTCCCGGTGTGCCGGGACCGCCAATCGCCGCGCCGCCCAGTCACGCCGCCGCGTGGTGGAAACCCGCGGCCGTTTTGCGTTATTGGTGACACGGTCAGCAGGCTGACCCGTTAAACACCGTTTTCCTTGCGGTTACGGACGGCCGTGGATTTCCATCCACGGCTGCGGGGGGGGGCGGCCAGGGGCAGCCGCGAGGATCGCAATCCCGCGGCCGTTTTCCGCGCCGCCGTGAACGGTTACTATTTGTTAATATAACCGCAGGTGTGGAAAATCCGCCGCACCGTGGTATCGCCGCCGTCATTCCGCCGCCATGCGGCGAAGAACCGTATGCAGAATGCCCCCGTTGCGGTAGTAATCCACTTCCACGGGCGTGTCGATGCGGCAGGTGGTGAGAAATTCAATCTTTCCGCCGTCGGCCGCGTGGGCGATCACTTTCACATTCTGGCGTGGTTTAAGGTCCGCCGGCAACTCAATGTCGAAAGTCTCCCGGCCGCTCAGGCCGAGGCTAGCCGCCGTTTGCCCGTTCTGGAACGTCAGCGGCAGCACCCCCATGCCCACCAGGTTGCTGCGATGGATGCGTTCAAAGCTCTGGGCGAGCACCGCTTTCACGCCCAGCAGAAACGTTCCCTTGGCGGCCCAGTCGCGGCTGGAACCCATGCCGTAGTCTTTGCCGGCAAGAATCACCAGCGGAACCCCGGCCTGTTGGTAGTGCATGGCCGCGTCGTAAATCGATTTGACCGCGCCATCCAGCAGATCGGTGGTCACGCCGCCTTCGGTTCCGGGCGCGAGCTTGTTTTTCACGCGGGTGTTGGCGAAGGTTCCGCGGGTCATCACGCGATCGTTGCCGCGGCGCGAGCCGTAACTGTTGAACATTTTCGATTCCACGCCGTGTTCCAGGAGATATTTCCCGGCGGGGCTGTTCGCAGGGATGGAACCGGCCGGGCTGATGTGATCGGTGGTGATCGAATCGCCCAGCCAGGCCAGGCAGCGGGCGTTTTGGATCGGGCGGATCGGCGCCGCCTGCGGCTTCATGTTAATAAAGAACGGCGGTTCCTGGATGTAGGTGCTCCGGTCGGGCCATTCAAAGATGTCGCCGGCGCCGGTGTGTATGGCCTTCCATTCGGCGGATCCTTCAAACACGTTGGCGTAGCGGGTGCGAAACTGTTCGCCGACCACGGCTTGTGCGACGGTACGTTCGATTTCATCCTCGGTGGGCCAGATGTCCTTGAGCATAACGGGGCGGTTTTGTCCGTCGTAACCGAGCGGCTCGCGTTCGAGATCCATGTCGACCGTTCCGGCCAGGGCATACACGACCACCAGCGGCGGCGAGGCCAGGTAATTGGCCTTTACGTCGGGGCTGATGCGGCCTTCGAAGTTGCGGTTTCCGGAAAGCACCGCCGCGGCCACCAGGTCGTTTTCGTGGATGGCCTTGCGGATCGGCTCCGGTAACGGCCCGGAGTTGCCGATGCAGGTGGTGCAGCCAAAGCCGACGAGATAAAACCCGCAGGCCTCCAGGGGTTTCATCAAGCCCGCTTTTTCCAGGTAATCGACCACTACCTTGGAGCCGGGGGCCAGCGAAGTTTTCACCCAGGGTTTACGCGTCAGGCCGCGCGCGGCGGCTTTTTGGGCCGCCAGGCCGGCGGCGATCATCACGCTGGGATTGCTGGTGTTGGTGCAACTGGTGATGGCGGCGATGACCACCGCGCCATGCTTGAGGGTGAAATTTTGGCCGTCATATTCCACCGGCACGCCATCAAAGCCGGGATCGGCTTTCGCGGGTGAGTCGCCGCCCGCGGCGGCGTTGCCGTTGCCGCCTTCGTCTTCCCAGCTTTGCACGGTGGCCGTCCGCACCGGCGCGGTTTTGTTGTAAAGGACGGATAAATCCTGCCGCCACTGCGACCGCATGGCGCCCAGGGCAATGCGGTCCTGCGGCCGGCGCGGACCGGCCAGCGACGGTTCCACCTGCGCCAGATCAAGGCGCAGGGTGCCGCCGTAAGTGATGTTGCGTTGATCGTCGCGCCACAAACCCTGGAGTTTGGCGTACTGCGCGACGGTTTGGATGAGTTTTTCATCGCGTCCGGTCAATCGCAGATATGCCAATACATTCTCATCAATGGGGAAATACCCGATGGTGGCGCCATATTCCGGGGCCATGTTGGCGATGGTGGCGCGGTTGGCGACGGGCATTTGATCCAGGCCCGAACCGTAAAACTCAACGAATTTATCCACGACGCCGTGCTCGCGGAGCATCTGGGTCACGCTGAGCACCAGGTCCGTGGCGGTGCAACCTTCCCGCAGTTTTCCGACAAGTTCAAAACCGACCACTTCCGGCAAAAGCATGTAAATGGGCTGGCCGAGCATGACCGCTTCCGCCTCAATGCCGCCGACGCCCCAGCCCACCACGCCCAGGCCGTTGATCATGGTGGTGTGGGAATCGGTTCCGACGAGTGAATCCGGGAACAATACGCCGTCCTTTTCCCAGACCACACGGGCCAGGTATTCCAGATTCACCTGGTGCACAATGCCGGTCGCCGGCGGAACCACGCGGAAGTTATCCAACGCCTGCCGGCCCCATTTGAGAAACTCGTAACGTTCGAGATTGCGCTCGAACTCGAGCCGGCTGTTGATCTGCAACGCCCTAGCGCTGGCAAAGGCGTCCACCTGCACGCTGTGGTCGATCACCAGGTCGCAGGGGACCAGGGGGTTCACCTTTTTCGGATCGCCGCCCATGCGCACCATGGCCGAACGCATGGCCGCCAGGTCCACCACCGCCGGCACGCCGGTGAAATCCTGGAGCACTACGCGACCGGGCAGGAAGGGGATTTCGACTCCCGCGACCTGTCGGGATTGACGGGCGTCGTAGCGGGCGACGGCTTGGACATCCGCGGGCGTCACGATGTGTCCGTCGCAATTGCGCAGACACGCTTCCAGGAGCACCTTGACGCTGTAGGGAAGATTCTCGATTGATCCGAACTTTTTCAGGGCGTCGAGGCGATAGATGGTTCGCTTGCCCAGGGGCGTATCCATGGTGCAACGGGCGGAAAAGAAATCCTTGTTCGCGGTCATGCTGACAATCCTTCAACTGAGCCAGGCGGAAACACCGGATTATAAACGGCGGCGCGTGCACTGCCAGTCGCACGCAGGGTCTCCTGGACCGGGGCAAAATATTTTAGGGAGGCTAAACCGGCCGGTCCTGTGGCTAAGCCGGCCGGCCTGCCGGCCGTTGGCCGCGGGGCCGGCGCGCCTGGCCCGGCGCGCGCGGGCGGCGCCGGGGTATGCCGATGACGACAGGCGGGCGGGGATGTGGATCGCCCCCAAACGTTTACCCACCCCGTCCGCGAGCTTCCTTTTGAAGTATTACTGTGCGCCGGGAAATCCGGCTTACCCAGGGACTCGAAGGTCCAGGCCCAGCAGATACGCACGATTGCCAAAGAGCGGATTAAGGGAACCCTGCGCGGCCACCTGGATTCAGCCCTGATGGCCGAGGTGGATGAGGCCATGCGGTTGCACCTGGATTTACGTTAGAACCGTTCATGCCGGATTTTGTTCAATACATTGCCGCCGCCGCGACGGTGCTTTCGGTGATCGTAATGATGCGGCTGCCGTCTTTTCCTCTCCACAATTCCATTCCCCAGGCTTTTCATGTCTCGGCGGTGAAAGCCCCGAAAACCTTACGCGGCCGTTCCACAAAACCCGGCGGAGCGGGAGAGTAACGCCCCGCCGGGTCGGTGTGGATATTGGCCGGGCCGTTCAAGCGCGATGCCTGCGAATGTCCGGCCACCAGTCGCATTGAACCATCATCCAGATCAACCACCCCAGAATCGGCGCCGCCGCCGCCATTGGCAGGGAAACGATTCGTGGGATCAGGGATCGTTTAAAGCTCCGTCCGAGCCGTGTCACGGGGGTCATGTTATTTCTCCTTTTCCGCGGCGTGGCGAAGCCCAGGCGCCGCACCAAACGCGCCTGGGCCGATGACAATCTCCGGCCACGCGGCCGGAGTTACACCGCACGAAATGTATTCCGCCGGCGCTATGTCTCCAGCGTCCGGCGGAGTTTTTCAAGAGCCTGGTTTTGAATCTGCCGGACACGCTCCTTGGTTACGCCGATCATTTGGCCGACTTCTTCAAGAGTCATTGTCGCCGTGTCCTGGTTATGGTTAAGAGCAAAACGCGCCCCAATGACGCGCCGTTCCACATCGGTCAGATTGGCGGTGTTGTTAGTGATGACGTACCGGATTTCCTCTATGGCGTCGCGGCTCCTGGTCTGACGGCGGTACTCCATTTCATGGGATTTCTCCATGGAGGGATCGAATTCGGTGGGGAACATATTTCGGTATCGGCCGGCTTTGCCGGCGATGCGGCTGTAGGCTTTAAGAATGGCGCCGCAGGCGTAGGTGCTGAACTTGAAGCCGCGGGCGGTGTCAAACTTCTCCACGGCGTGCAACAGCGCCATGTTGCCTTCGGAAATAAATTCGCCGAAATCAACATCAACCATGCGGACGCGTTTGGCCATGGCCAGCACCAAGGCCAGATTGGCGCCGGTGATCAAAGCGCGTGTCTGACGGACTCGGTCGTACCAGTGGGCGATCTGGCCCGCCAGGCGTTTTCCCGGATGGGTGCGAAAACGCTCCAGCAGTCGGGCGGTGCGTTGGCGGGCGTAGTTATAGCGAAGGAAAAGATGCTTTTCCTCCAGCGTGCTTAGCCGTGCAGATGAAGACGCCGCGGTGGAAAGATATTCCTCCAG
>JAKBMM010000029.1 GCA_021831565.1 Planctomycetota bacterium | reverse complement strand
ATACCTTGCGCGGCCGCGCGGAGGCCAGAAACACTCTGGCACAACCACTATTTACCACATCATTTTAAAATGCGCAAATTTCGCGGACGCGAATTATTTGGTGAGAATCTACATGCAATTGCCCTGAGCGATTTGCGGGGCTGGTCCGATAAGCATTTCAGTCAATGGCCGGCGGGGGTGCCGGCCCAACGCACGACTGGCGGAGGCGGCGGTCACCACAAAGGCCCGCAATGGCATTGTGGGCTTTTTATGATCAGTTTCCCCGCATCTTACGTCCCAGGGGGGCTTTGAGGCCAGTGGAATTTTTCCACTTTGCGCGAGTGTTGTTGAATATGGGCAAAAATCAGTTCATCGGCCGGTGTAAAGGCCCCTTCGCGCCGCCATGTTGCGGCTTTGGCGATGGCCAAGGCCTTATGAAAATCGAGCGGCTCGATACCCTTCTCGCCGACCCACGCGAAGCTGGGGACAAATTTGGGCGGACGGGATGTGATAATATGGCTGGCGAAACCGATCACCGAACCGGTTTTCAAGCATGCACCGATGCCGATCTTGGCGTGATCGCCGATCACGGAACCCAGGAACCGAAGACCGGTTTCCAGCTCGCCGCCGTTGATCGGCATGCGAACCATGCCGTAAGTGTTCTTAAGGTTGCTGGTGGTGGTTCCAGCGCCCAGATTGGCCCATTGACCGATGAGGCTCTGGCCGACGAATCCCTCGTGCTGCTTGTTGGTGTTGGCCAGGAAGATCGAGCCAATGACCTCGCCGCCGACACGGCAGGATGGTCCCAGGGAAGTGTCGGCGCGAATATTGGCGCCGGGACGGATGATGCAGTCGGGGCCAATGTAGACCGGCCCGGTAATCACGGCGTTGGGTTGAATTTGCGTGCCATGGTCAATCATGATCGGACCGCTTTGCGCATCGAGCACAACGCCAGGGAAAATGCGGACATCCGAGGATATGAAAACATTCTGTGGATGGAGGATATGCGCGCCGGGCATCGGCTCGCTGCGAATCGCCGGGCCGCGGACGACAAAATCAGCGAGCAGAATTTCGTGCTGGTGAACGATCAGGTCCCAGGGATGGTCGATCAACACCGCCTCGGCCGCAACGGCGCCCAGTGCGGCGCCCAGCGCGTTGAACGCAGACGGGGTCATGCGGCTTATATCCATCCCGGCGAGTTTTTCTCCTGATACATGCAACCAGGCGAAAGAACCGTTGGAAAGTCCGGCGGTATCGGGTTTGAATTCCGGCGGCGGAGCGGTCATGAGCCAGCGGGCGTTGATGAAAATTGCGCCATGGACCGGGTCTATGCGGGGATTCACGGGAAAACGAATTTCGCGGCTAACCCGATCCGCCAGCGCCTCACGAACCAATACGCCCGTGGGAGGGCGGGGCAGATACCGGTCCATGCGGTCCAGCAGCGTGCCGGCGCCGCAACGAAGATCAAAGGCGGGGCGAGCGTAGGTGAGCGGGTAAAGTTGCGCAAGCCGATCATCTTCAAAAATGTAGATCGGCGTCATGAGAGCTTCCCAGAGAATACCATCGCCATCGCCATCGCCCGTGAGGTGTCATTGAGAAGTTAGCACCGGAACAGGCAACGCTCGCCGATTGCCAGGTTCTGACTCAAAACGTATCGTGCAACACAATACCTTGAGAGAGAATGATATTCTAGTATTCCGACAGATTTTTTCAAGAGCAGGCCATGACGAGCCTTCAAAAAAAAATTTTGCACAGTCCACTTGCATTCCGCGCGGATGACGTTGTACAATAACATGCTTATGGAATGTCGGAGCCGAAGCCATCATTATTTTAACTCCTACCTTATTACTGCGATGCTTGAAAAAAACGATAGCGGCGGCATAACCGGTTGTTAACCACGTAGCAGAGGTGAACTCATGCGTGTAGCGCCAGTGCGTGATTATTCCAAGCGCGGCGATGCTCTTCCCATCCCCAACCTGATGGAAGTTCAGATCGCCGCCTATCGTCGCTTCCTGCAGGCTGACATCGTCCCCGAGAAACGCTCCAACGAAGGTCTGGAGGCTTTGCTGCGCGAAGCTTTTCCCATGGAGTCATACGATCGGTCCATGAAACTCGAATACATCAGCTACGACCTGGGCAAACCGCGCTACGCTCCGGACGAATGCCGGGCGCTGCGCTTAACCTATGGCATGCCGCTGCGCATCAAGGTTCGCCTGGTGCGCAAAGACAAGGCGGACATCGTCGAGGAATCCATTTACCTGGGCGACATACCGATCATGATCGGTGGCGGCGAATTCATTATCAACGGCACCGAGCGCGTGATCGTGTCGCAGTTGCATCGTTCGCCGGGCGTTGATTTCGTCATTGAAACCCAGGAAAGCGACCGTCCACTGCACGCCTGCCGCGTCATTCCCGAACGGGGAAGCTGGATCGAGATCAACGTGACCAAGAAAGACGTTCTGGTGGTGCGGATTGACCAGTCCGGCAAGATTCCCGCGACCACATTCCTGCGGGCCATGGATGAGAAGTATGGCTCGGACGAAGCTCTGCTGGGCGCCTTTTATGAAACACGGTCCATCAGCGTCGGCCAACTCAAGGCCGATTACTACGCCGTTGGCGCTGTCATCGACACCGAAACCGGCGAGGAGATCGTCAAATCCGGCGCCCAGATCGGTGATCGCGTCGCCCGCCTTCAGAACAGCAGCATCAAAAAAATCGAAGTCATTGAAAAAGTGGCCGATCCGATCATTCTTAACACCCTCCAGGAAGACGACTCGCACTCCCACAAAGAGGCGCTGCGGAAAATATATAGTCGCCTGCGTCCCGGCAATCCACCCAACGACGAGAAGGCCAAGTCGCTGTTCGCGGAAAGGTTTTTCGACGCCAACCGCTACCGCCTGGGTCGCGTCGGGCGTTTTCGCATCAATCGCAAGTTCGAGCAGAATGTTCCCGAAGACGTCATGACCCTGCGACCGGAGGACATCCTCGGCAGCATCAAATACATCATCGAGTTGCGCGCCGGCAAGGGCTATATCGACGACATCGACCATTTGGGCAACCGCCGGTTGCGCACCATCGACGAACTAGCCCAGGAGGAACTCCGCAAGGGATTTTTTAAGCTGCGCCGCACCATCCAGGAACGCCTTTCGCTCAGAGCGCCGGAGGAAGTCTCCAAAATAGTCGAGTTGGTCAATTCCAAGAGCATCAGCAGTTCGATCGAATACTTCTTCGGTCGCAGCGAACTTTCCCAAGTGGTCGATCAGACCAACCCGCTCTCCCAGCTTACCCACGAACGGCGCCTTTCGGCCCTTGGTCCCGGCGGTCTGAACCGCAAGCGAGCCGGCTTTGAAGTGCGCGACGTGCACATTTCCCATTATGGGCGCATTTGCCCCATTGAAACACCGGAAGGCACCAACATCGGTCTGATCGCCTCGCTCTCCATTTACGCCGGAGTGGACGAATACGGATTCCTCATCACGCCCTACCGTGTGGTGGAAAACAGCAAGGTCAACGGACATGTGAAATATCTCCGCGCCGATGAGGAAATGAAATCCGCCCTGGCTCCGCCCGAGTCGGTTGATCCCAAGACCGGAAAAATCAAGCATGATCTGCTGCTGGCCCGCGTCAACGGCGACTTGCAGCAGGTGCGCGGCTCCGAGATCAACTACGTGGATATTTCTCCCAAGCAGGTGGTCGCCATTTCCGCCGCCCTGATCCCCTTCCTCGAGCATGACGACGCCAACCGCGCCCTGATGGGTTCCAACATGCAGCGCCAGGCTGTTCCGCTTCTGATCACCGAACCACCTCTTGTGGCGACAGGCCTGGAAAAACATATACCGGCCAACAGCGGCATGGCGGTGAAAGCCCGGAGCGCCGGGACGGTGAGTTTTGTGGACGCGACCCGGGTGGTCATCGATAATTCCGATGAATATGTGTTGCGCAAGAACGCCGGACTCAACGACAAAACCTGCCTGACCCAGAAGCCGCTGGTTTCCATCGATCAAAAGGTAAAAAAGGGCCAGATCATCGCCGATGGCCCGGCGTGCCGGAACGGCGAATTGGCGCTGGGCCGCAACGTGCTGGCGGCCTTCATGACTTTTGACGGCTACAACTTTGAAGACGCCATCGTAGTCAGTGAACGCCTCATCAAAGATGACGTATTCACTTCCATTCACATCGAGGCATTCGATGTGGAAATTCGCGAGACCAAACTTGGACGCGAGGAGTTCACCCGCGACATCCCCAATGTCAGCGAGAAGACGCTGAAAAATCTCGATGACGTCGGCGTGGTGCGCATCGGCACCCGCGTAAGCCCCGGCGATATCCTGGTCGGCAAGGTTTCCCCAAAAAGCAAAACGGAGCTTTCGCCCGAGGAAAAACTGCTGCACGCCATCTTCGGCCGCGCCGGTGAGGACGTAAAGAACGATTCCCTGGAAGTGCCGGCGGGAACGGAAGGCGTCGTCATCGGCGCCCAGCGGTTCAGCCGCCGCACCCACTTGAGCGATGAACAGAAAAAACAACTCCAAAAAGAGATGCAGAAGTATGCGCAGGAAATGGACTCCCACAGCATCGGCCTTTTTCGCGCCATGGTCGACGAAATCAATCAGGCCACCGGCCAGACCATGATCGACCCGTCCACCCGCCAGAAGGTCGGCAAGTCCGATCTGGATGCAGTCATTCTCGAACAGATCGAAAACTTCAACGGCAATTGGATCAAAGGAACGGAAGAGGCCCGCGCGCGGGGCGTGAACATTTACAACCGCTACAAAGTTCGACTGACGGAAATCCAGCAGGAAAAGCAGCGCAAGCTGGAACACATGAAACGCGGCGATGAACTGCCCGCCGGCGTGCTTGAAATGGTTAAAATTTACCTGGCCACCAAGCGCCAGCTTTCCGTTGGCGATAAGATGGCCGGCCGCCACGGCAACAAGGGCGTTATTGCCCGCATCGTACCGGTGGAAGACATGCCCTTTCTGGAAGACGGAACCCCGGTTGACATTGTGTTGAACCCGTTGGGCGTGCCTTCGCGCATGAACGTGGGGCAGATTCTGGAAACCCACCTGGGCTGGGCCGCCACGGTGCTGGGTTTCCAGGCCGTAACACCCGTATTTGACGGAGCCACGGAAGAGGAAATTCGCAAGGTGGTCGAAGAGGCCAACCAGCACGTACGAAACCGCCGCAAGGAACTCTCCGAGAAGAAAAAATCTCCTCCGGCCGGGGAAATCTTTGTGGAAATGCCGCCGGCGCTCAAGATTACGTTATACGACGGCCGCACCGGCGAACCTTTTGAGCAGAAAGTCACGGTCGGTTACATGTATATGCTAAAGCTGCACCATCTGGTAGACGATAAGATTCACGCCCGCTCCACGGGGCCCTACAGCTTGATCACCCAGCAGCCGCTGGGCGGCAAGGCGCGCACGGGCGGTCAACGCTTTGGCGAAATGGAGGTCTGGGCGCTGGAAGCTTATGGCGCCGCCTACGTACTCCAGGAACTTCTGACAGTCAAGTCCGACGACGTGGAAGGCCGCACCAAAATTTACGAAAGCATGGTCAAGGGCACCAACACCCTCGAGGCGGGCACGCCGGTTTCCTTTGACGTTCTGTGCAATGAAATACGCGGCCTGGGCTTGAACATTACGCTGGAAAAGCGGCAGGGAATCTAGTTAGTTGAATTTTTACACGCTTTTTTTCGGAGCGTTACAACATGGCGGAACCTGTTTACGATCGGATTAACGACTACGGTTCGGTGAAAATCGCCCTGGCCAGCCCGAACGACATCCGTTCCTGGAGCTTCGGCGAAGTCAAAAAACCCGAAACCATCAATTACCGCACCTATCGGCCGGAACGCGATGGGCTTTTTTGCGAGCGTATTTTCGGTCCCGAGCGCGACTGGGAATGCGCCTGCGGCAAATATAAGGGCACCAAATACAAGGGCGTCATCTGCGACCGCTGCGGCGTGAAAGTCACCCACAGCCGCGTGCGCCGCAAGCGCATGGGGCACATCAGCCTGGCCGCGCCCATCGTGCACATCTGGTTCTTCAAGGCCATGCCCAGCCGGCTGGGCAGCCTGCTGAACATCAAAATTGCCGATCTGGAAAAAGTAATTTATTACCAGGATTACTGCGTGACGGATCCGGGAAATACGCCCCTGAAACGTAAGCAACTCCTCACCGAAGAGGAATACCGCGATGCCCGCGGAAAATACGGCGATGACTTCAAGGCCAACATGGGCGCCGAGGCCGTTCGCGCCCTGCTCCAAGCGATGGATCTTAGCGACGAATCCCGTGATATACGGGTGGCCATCGATTCTACTTCCAGCAAACAGAAGATCAAGGACCTGACCAAGCGGCTCAAGGTGGTCGAGGCCATCCGCAAGTCCGAAAATAAATCGGAGTGGATGATTTACGAAGTGATTCCCGTAATCCCGCCGGACCTGCGACCCCTGGTGCTTCTGGAATCGGGAAATTTCGCCACCAGCGATCTGAACGATCTTTACCGGCGCATCATCAACCGCAACAACCGCCTCAAGAAACTTGTCGATCTCAATGCTCCGGAAGTCATCATCCGCAATGAGAAGCGTATGCTCCAGCAGGCCGTTGATTCGCTCTTCGATAACGGCCGCTGCCGCCGGCCCGTGCTGGGGTCCTCCAACCGTCCGCTCAAGTCCCTGACCGATATGATCAAGGGCAAGCAGGGCCGGTTCCGTGAAAACCTGCTCGGCAAGCGCGTCGATTACTCCGCCCGATCGGTGATTGTCGTCGGCCCGGAACTCAAGCTCCACCAGTGCGGTCTACCGAAAAAAATCGCCCTCGAACTGTATCAGCCGTTCATCATCCGCAAACTCAAAGAGCACGGCTTGGCGGACACCATCAAATCCGCCAAGAAAATGATCGAACGGCGCGACAGGGAAATCTGGGATATTCTTGAGGAAGTCATCAAGGGGCATCCCGTCCTGCTGAATCGCGCCCCCACCCTGCACCGCATGGGTATTCAGGCTTTCGAACCGGTGCTTATTGAAGGCAACGCCATCAAGATTCACCCCTTGGTGTGTAAAGGCTTCAACGCCGACTTCGACGGCGATCAGATGGCCGTTCACCTGCCCCTGTCGCTGGAGGCTCAGGCCGAGGCCCATTTGCTAATGCTCTCCACTCACAATATTTTCTCACCCGCAAATGGTTCACCGATTATCGGGCCTTCCCAGGACATCGTATTGGGCATCTATTACATCACCGTTATGCGCCACGGCGAGGCCGGCGACCGCGCCGCGGGCAAGGAGCTTGCTTTCCGAGATTATTCGGAAGCCCTGCTGGCTTACCAGGAAAAGCACATCGGCATGCATACGCCCATCCGAATCCGCATCCAACGCGAAATGGTGGTGGACGCGCAGAATAAACCCGCCCTACCGGTACCGAAGAACCGCGTCATCGTCACCACGGTGGGGCGCTGCATGTTCAACGACATTCTGCTCCCCAAGATGCCGTTCTACAACTACACGCTTTCGAGCAAGGGTTGCAGCCGCGTGATCGCCGACTGCTACCAGATTCTCGGCCGCCCCGCCACCATCGACTTGCTGGACAACATGAAAGAATTGGGATTCAAGATGTCCACGCTGGCGGGCCTGAGTTTCGGCATCACCGATCTGCGCATCCCCGCGCGCAAGAACCTGATTATCGAAGAATCGCAAAAAAAAGCCGAACGTGTTGAACGCAATCTGCACCTGGGCGCCATCACCGAGCGGGAACGCTACAACCAGCTTCTGGATATTTGGGCGCACGCCCGTGAGCAAGTCACCCAGGAGATGATGCAGGAACTGGAAAACGATACTCGCGACGAGCCGACCTACACGCTTCTGCCGCCCAAGGACCCCCGCGGCAAACCGTACCTGAATCCCATTTTTCTTATGGCCGACTCGGGCGCGCGCGGTAATGTGGATAATTTTCGGCAACTGGCCGGGATGCGCGGACTCATGAGTCGTCCTTCGGGCGAAATTATGGAAACGCCCATCAAAACCAACTTCCGGGAAGGCCTTTCGGTGCTGGAGTATTTCACTTCCACGCACGGCGCCCGCAAGGGCCTGGCCGACACGGCCCTGAAGACTGCTGATTCGGGCTATCTGACCCGCAAACTCGCCGATGTTGCTCAGAACGTCATTGTTTCGCTCTCCGACTGCGGCGCCCAGGGCGGCATTCGCAAGAGCGCCATTTACAAGGGCGAACAGGTGGACGTGCCGCTGCGCGACATTATTATTGGCCGCTGTGCCGCTGACACCCTGATCAATCCCGTTACCGACGAAGCGATCGTTCGCGAAGGACAGATCATCACGGAAGCAATCGCCCGCAAGATCGAAGAACTGAACATCGAAACGGTTCGCGTGCGCAGCCCGCTTACCTGTGAAAGCCCCACCGGCGTTTGCGCCAAGTGTTATGGCGTGGACCTTTCCACCAACAATCTTGTGGAAGAAGGTATGGCCGTGGGTATTATCGCCGCCCAATCCATCGGTGAGCCGGGAACACAGCTCACGATGCGCACATTTCATACCGGAGGATCAGCCACCCGTATCCTGGAAAAGAACGATCTTCGCGCCAGCGTCGCCGGCATCGTTCGCTACCACGATCTCAATGCCGTGGAAGGCAGCGATGCGGATGGCAACAAACACGTCGTGGTGCTCAAGCGTAACGGAGAAATAAGCCTCCAGGACGCCAAGGGCCGCGAGCTTGAAAAATATCCCGTCCCCTACGGCGCCTACGTGCTGGTTTCCGAAGGCGAAAGCGTTCGCGCCGGCCAGCAGATTTGCGTTTGGGACCAGCACCGCACGCCCATTCTGGCGGAGAAGGGCGGCATTGTGAAATTCGAGGATATTCAGGAAGGCGAAACCGCCCGTGCGGAAGCGGAAGGAAAAGGCGCCGCCAAGCGTCTGGTCATCATCGAACATCGCGGCGAACGGCATCCGAGAATCGTCATTGAAGATCCCGCCGACGGGAAAATCCTCGATTTTCATTACTTGCCGGCCAAGGCCCGCATCGACGTCGATGAGGGCCAGAAAGTCTTCCCGGGAACCTTGCTCGCCCGCCAGCCCCGGGAAATCAAAGGTACTTCGGATATCACTTCCGGCCTTCCCCGTGTAACGGAAATCTTCGAGGCGCGCAAGCCCAAAGATACAGCCGTCATGGCGGAAATATCCGGCGTCATCGAACTTCGCTCCGACAAGCGCCGCGGCAAGATGACCATCATCATCCGCGGCGCCGGGAACATCGAACGCGAATACCACGTTCCCCAGGATCGGCAACTCCGCGTTCACACCGGCGATTCGGTTGACGCGGGCGACCCGCTCATCGATGGTCCGCTGGTTCCCCACGATATTCTCCGCATCAAGGGCGAGGACGCCTTGCAGGAATATCTTCTGGCGGAAGTGCAGAACGTTTATCGTACGCAGAACCAGCGCATCAGCGACAAACACATTGAAGTGATCATCTCGCAGATGTTACGCAAGGTAAAGGTGGAAAATCCCGGCGACACCAGCTTCCTGCCCGGCGAAGTGGTCGATAAATTCAAGTTCCGTTGCGCCAACGAGGCCATCGCCAAAAATCTTTGCATCGAAGACCCCGGCAACACCCAGTTTGCGGTCGGAACACTTGTTACGCGCGAGCAACTTAAAGAAGCCATGGCCGCTCTGGAAGAAAAAAACGCCAAACCTCCCCAAACACGCAAGGCCAAGCCGGCCACAGCCAAGACACTTCTCCTGGGCATTACCAAGGCTAGTTTGCAGAGCGAATCCTTCGTGTCCGCCGCCAGCTTCCAGGAAACCACCAAGGTGCTGACCGAAGCGGCCATCGCCAGTCGTGAGGATACCCTCCAGGGACTGAAAGAAAATGTGATCCTCGGCCATCTGATTCCGGCGGGTACGGCCTTTCGACCGTACCAGGAGATGCAGGTCGCTCACCTGGGAGAACCGGTCGCCGAACCGGAACCGGATATTGTCCTGCCCGCCATTGCGACGCCCCCAACGTCGCCCGCGGCGCCATTGCCATCTCCGGTGGAGGCTTCCATCGACGCCTGACAACAGTGGCGGGCTGCGGTCAAGAGACTCACTACACACGCCATGCCCGCGGGGGCTGTATGGTTGTGGCTCTATGGCTGGGCGCTATTTACCCGCCGTTTTGAGTTTTAAATGCACGCTCCCGAGCCGGCGGCACTGGAGCAGCCACAATGGACAGTCGCGGAATTCCCGCCGGCGCGTATTGCGCGATCGCAATCAGATTTTTCCTGCCGTAATACAGATAAGGCCCGATCGGGATGCTACGGTTATCGCCCAATGCGCCTGCGGGGCGACCGTTTATAAAGACATAATTAAAACTGAACAGGGGCCATTCTCTTATATAGGGGTCCACACCGTGGAGTCTGATGCACCTATATTTCATCCAGGATTCCGGCACGTTGATCCAGGTGCGGAATACGCCCCATCCCCTATCCTTTTTATACTCAATGGAAGACGATTGATCTTTGGGTAACGTCACTCTCTGTCCCACCCGCATAATCGGCCAATCCGCATCGCTGGTTAGCGGATCTATGGATGACAATCTAAGAGTTTCGCTGCCTCCGATCCCCATCACACCATACTGGCCCTGCCCGATATATATGGACGGAAAAAGCTTGCTTCTCCAAGCGGCCTGTGCCAAGCTCAGCAGCTTCACCCGGGGAGTCCAGGAATAAGCTTTCCGCAAGATTTGCCTTCCCCCAGCAGTCTGAACACTGTAACGCAGGGTCATAACACCGGAAAGCGGTATCTTTTCCGTCTGTATCCGCAGGACTTGCCTCTGCCGGGGATATATTGCCTTTGTTGTCGCCACCGCAGGCGTTCCCGGCGATGTTTTCAACATTACATGCCGCCGTTGGAAGCCGGCCGGGCTTAGATGGATATCAAACGATGAAGGAGCCACCACCATACCAGCCGGCGCCGTGACCTGCGCTCGGACATTGATGGGAACCGGCAGGTTGTTAATGAAGGTCGCGGTCGCCCGCGCCGTAGCGCCCACGTTCAGAATGGGATGATCCACATGAAGATAGCAACGCCGCAGCACCCGCACCGAGGCGGCGGTATAAAGTTTCCGCCCGTTGCTGAATCGGATCACCGCAGAGAGCGGATAGGTGCGTTGGAGCGGCTCTCGCGGAACACTTACCTGAAAGGCAAGCACTGTTTGTTGGCCGGCGGAAATTGCCCAGCGGCGAGACCGCGCTTGGTGAAAAACGCGCCACCCCACCGGCAGATCCAGCCGAACCGTTCCCCGCGCCGCCTTGCCGGTCCAGTTGTTCAGCGCCAGTTTTATCGTCAGCGGTTTGCCTTCATAGGCCGCCGGCGGCACGTCAAGCTGGGGGTGAATCCCCCGGTCAATCATTTCTATCGCGAAATAACTCGGATGGGGCACAGTTAGATAGACCTCGTCGCCTTGCTGCCGGAACTTAATCAATCGCGGTGATTTCCCGACCTTATGCAGGTATATCTTGCGGACGTGGGCCAAAGGCGTTTGAATTGCCAGCGTAACTCTGGGCGGAAGCGGCCAACGGTGGCGAATCAATGCCCGCCCGTATGTGCTGGGATTCAGATCGAACCAACCGCCCAGGGTAATCTGCCGCCCGGTTCCCAGAAAGGAACAGGCCACCAGATGGTTGGGAAATTCGCACGGAAAACTTCTCTTCCCCACGCCGGCGGTGACGTTTTCGCCCAGCACTTTGCCATCCACCACCGCGTCCATAAAGCCTACGCGCCAGCGGTAGTACAAATACCACTGAAGCTTATAGAAAGTATAGTTGGCGGCCTGAGTTTTCGGATTCCTCCCCGAGGACTGCTCGCCACCGAGAAATCCATAGCCCGGCCCGTATCCGTACATCCAGAAATCGCAGTTGCTTTGGGTGGGATATTGCAGTGCCGATATCCGGGGTAAAGTGTAACGAAAAAGCACCGGCATTAATCGCCCCTGGACACCTTGCGGGACCTCTGTGCGCTCAAACTCATATATGTGCGCAGCGGAGCGGGCAAATTCACAGGCGTAATAGTCGGCGCAGTGTTCGGTGGAAATCGTAAAATCCGGATTATATTTCCGGCCGGTGCGGCGCACCGCCTTGAAGAATTCCTTCGTGTAGTAAGGAAGGAGATCGGGGCGGTAGGTGCGCCGGGGATTGTAGTTGCAGTGAAAGCCGTTGATTCCACCGCCACCGACGTCCCACGTGACCCCGCCGGCTTTCAACTTGTTCACAAGACGGCGAATTTTCAGGCACCACAATTCCACAAACTTTTTATCGGCCGGGTCCGGCCAGGTGTCGCCCCAGCCGCCCGCGACGGCCCCTGTCCGTCCCTCTACGAAAGAGTATTTGCTTCCGCCGAAATCGGTGTATCCCTGGTACAGCAGCCAGGGACAAATGTAGAAGCAAGGTATCCCACCCAACCGCCGAATTGCTTCGTTCAGATGGCGAATATCGGAGGTGTTCCCGCGCATATCTTCCAGGGGTAAATTATCTCCTCCCATGAAATCATAAATGATCCCGGAAACCGGCGCGCGCTGTTGTACTTCGAAGAAATTCTTGATGTCCCGATAGGTATTGTTCCATTGACTCCACCACATCGCCGGCATCCGGCGAATAATTGCCGGCACTCCGGCCGGCGGCTTAAATCCAACCTTCCGGGCCCAGCTTCGATACCAGCGCGCCGCCCGTTCCCACCCGCCCCGGGAATAATAGGCCACGCTGAACCACGGAGTGGTCCAAGCGGAATGCGGTGCAATCCAAGTGCCGGGAAAGGTATACTTCATGATACCGGCATGATCTTTCCCTTCGCCAATATCCATATGCTTGACATACGTATAATTATCGTTACATGCCACATAAAATCCCCTTCCCCGCTTTTGCCAGCCGCTTCGTTGATACAGCGAAAGCCACTGCATGTGCATGCCGAAGGGGTACGTATAGCTCCCCTGCGTCCGCCCCTTCATGCCAAGCCCGTCGATAACCTTTTGAAGAGTTTTTCCGGCGGGGATGCCCTGCGCCCTGATTTTTGCCCCGAGCATAATCGGAAAGGTAAACCAGTTGTTGGCGGCGTGTTTACCCACCACCAATCCGGCGAATTGGGGAAAGACCACCTTGTTGATCAGATCATGCGGATGATCATTTACCACGCGCATCCGCCAATAGCTTAAGTGTTCGCCCGGCAACAGCACCACCCAATACTTGATACGAACCCCGCCCTTGTTGTGACCTTTTACCACCATCATCGCGCCGCCATGGGAGAGCTTTTTCACCTGAATCTTTACGGAAAAGGCGGCGAGGGTTTCTTTCCGAACCGGCCCGATCTGGGAAAAATAATGCAGCCCTTTGCGATTTTCCACCGCCACCACGAAGGGAGTATTGGACGCCGTGGCGACGCCAGAGCCTTGCAGCACGTTGGAGCCGTCATTGATGATCCGTACCACCCGCCCGGTCTTCCGCTGGAAAGTGATTGTAAGGAACTGGTTGCTGATGCTTATGTGCCGCGCCCCCCGGCGAATCTGAACCGGATTGCCGCCCCGCATTGCACCGACCAACGCCGCCGCCGGCGGCAATCCCGGCCCGGTTTGCTCCACCCACCTGGGCTTGGGGATATAACCCAAATCAGCCAAGGGATATTTTTCCGGCCGGCCGCGTGCGGACGCCACAGCCATCAGCGTGCCAATGCCAAGTATCAGCAGCCCGCCTCGAAGCGAGGCAACGCGGCCATACGTCCCGCCTCCGCCTGGTGCATCGGCCCCGTTTTTTTTGTCTGTCATACCATGTTCTCCTCGGAATATTTATACCGCGCATCCTCCCGCCGGCTGCAAAGAAGTCGCTTTAACATGGTTTTATATGCTACAACTCACGCCCTGGTGTCCAGCCCCCCTTCGGGAATTATTTCAATTACCGGTCTATTTCACCACCACGCGTCCATGCCGGGCGATTTGTTGTTGCAAATATTCAAACGCCATTCTGGCCTGCGGCGCATGATAAATCTCGAGCCGCGGGGTGACCTGATCGGTACTCTTGACCACAATTGTACCGATACCCAGCAGCCGCTGAATGAAACTCTGTTTGAGCTGAATGTCCAGAACGGTTCCCATGGAAACCCAGTCGATCCGCCTGGTAAAAATACCCGCTCGTGTTTCGATGCGATGGGAACTTATCAGGCAGATGGAAGTTCGCGCGCCCAGATAAATGAAAAGCAGGGCCACGGCGACCGTAGCCGCCACGACCGCCAGAATCGTGCCCGCCCAGGGCCGGATCGCGGGAACCAGATAGGCCCCCCCCGCCACTATCAGCACCATCGCGCAGGTCAAGTACCGCCAGAAGTTGTCCCACTGCGATACACGCAGCAAAAACACCGGATCCGCCGAGTCGTCCGCCGGCGAAGCCGGCTCGTGGCGCGGCCTTCCTCCGGCCTCTTCGGCCGCTGGAGCGGGGAGAAACTCTCCGCAATGGCGGCACTTGCGGGCGGTCGGGAGGATCATTTCGCCGCAAAACGGACAGGCCCGGAGCGCCGCCGGCGGAACGTGGGGTCGCGGCGCCGGCGCTACGGCGGATTCCGGAGTATTCGCCGGCCGGATATCCACGGGAATAAGCACTCGATTGCAGGCTGGACAAACAACGTGCCGTCCGATCTGCGCCCGGCTGATCGCCATGCCCTGCCCGCACACACAGAAGGCCTCAAATATATTGGTTTGCGACATCGATCCAACTTTCACCGCAGCAATGCCGCGTTGAGCCAATCCACCCGCCCGCGCACGCCATAACGACCCACGCCCCGCGCCTGGAGAACAAGCGTATGAACGCCCCGGACCGAAAGCACCACGGGCTTGACCGCCCGGCCCGGCGCCAGGATCGCAGAGCGATAGATGATCTTCTTGTCCGCCGCCACCAGCAGCCGTGCCCGTCCAAAGGGATGGGCGGAATCATCCATAGCCGGAATGAAAACAAATTTTGTATATATCCCGTTGAGTGCATACGTCAGAGTGGTCCGAACGTGCATCCCCAGGCCGTGCGTATAACGGCGCCGGTTTACCTCCAGCGGTCGGGCAAGCACGTTGCGATTGATTCCCAGGGGCCAGTGTTCGTTGAAATACGAAACCTGTCGATAGGACGCCGGCGCCAAGTCCGCCAGCCACCGCACTCGTCCTCCGTAGACGCAAACTCCGCGCAGGTTCGCCGCGGGGCATTTGAGGATGTCGCCCGCCGGGCCGGGGAAGCGAATGGTTCCCGATCGCCACTGAATCCATCGTGTGTCAAGACGGTTGGCGCCGATCAGCCGCAGTTGTTCGCCACCGCCGGACACTACGATTTTGCCCACCGGTCCGCCGAGTACGAAGCGGTCGATTCGCGTAAGCGTTATGCGGGTTTGGCCCAGGCTGCTGCTCCATTCGAGGGATGATCCGCCCAGCGCGACAAAGGCCCCGGGGAGTTTGTCGCCATTGCTCAAATAAAGCGTGTCATGATCGGCGGCCCGTACAGGAATGAAGGTGGATGGCCGGCGACCCAGACCCGCGACAATTTTTATCGGGACCCGAACCGTACCCGGTCCATATACGTCAATCGCCACGTCGCCCGCAGGAGCGCGGACTGGCCGGCCCACGAGCACATTGCCGTTACGCAGAACCAGTTTCCACCCCCCCCGCCGGCGATGGAACGGACCGGCGCCGCGGGCCGGGGCGATCGCCTTGAGGTTCAAAACGTCGGCGGCGGCAAGCGTGCGCGTATGGCCGCCGGGAAGCCGCAGGGTCAGTTCACCCCGGCGCGACCAGCGTATAACCTTCGCCCGATTCAATTTGACAAAATACCCCGCGCGGTCGAGGCGGGCCAGGGTCACTCTCCAGCGCGCGGCGACGGCCGGGCGGCACGTTCCGACCGCCATGACGCCGTAGGCCAGCATCGACGCAAGGAACCGCTGGACACTACGCGGCGAACAGCTCCGGCGTTGCGGTGCACCGGCAAACCGGGCCGGGGCGGATGTAGCGGCGCGCCCGGGCGGGCGGGTGGGCGGGGGCGGCGCGGGCGTCTGGAATTTACATTTAATCATCAATATATTTCCAGATTATTTCTGCAGAATCGGCAGCAGGCGATCGGGAACCTGCAGAATGATCAGGGCCATCGCCGTGCCGTAACTGGCGCCGGCGCCGCCGATCCAGCCGCCATCGGCGTGCTGGCGCTGGAGCAGCACGGTGCGGATCGCCGGCCACCATTTGGCCCACCAGCGTCCGCCGGCGAGAAACATCGCCTGGACGCCATAGTAATTTCCATAGAAGAAATTTCCCTGGTTGTTTTGCGGGTTGCCGGGCAGGCAATTCACCAGGTACGCCATGGCGGAGTCGATCACCCGGCCCTTGTACACTCCGGCGTAAAAAAGCAGTGCTACGCCGGCGGCCGTTCGGGGAAAGTCCGAGCCGCGCATGTTGAGCATGTAGCTGAACCCGCCGTCGGGGTTCTGGAGCCGCCGAACGAATCCGATCGCTTTTTGAATGGTTCGCCGTGGCACCGCGATACCGGCCTGGCGCGCAGCGCGCAGCGCCATGACCTGGCAGATTGTCACCGAGATATCCGCGTCCATCGGCATGGGTTGATAGCGCCATCCGCCCTGGTTGTTCTGAGTTTGAACGATCAGCCGCACCGCCCGCTGGAGTTTTTGCCGCAGTTCCGGGGCGTGCGATTCGCCGTAAATCTCCGCCAGGAACAAGGTGGCAAAACCCTGGCCATACATGGGTTCGCCATCATCGGCCCCCGCGATCAGTCCCGATTGCCGGCATTGGCTCAAAACGTAATGCAAGGCCCGCGCCTCGTTGGCCCCGTAAGGCCCCTGGCCGGGGAGATTGCCTCCGGCCATGAAGGCTATACCGGCCAGGGCGGTAATGGCCACTTGATTGCCGCGGCCAAACGAACCGTCCGCCGCCTGCCGTCGCGCCAGCCAAAGCAGTCCTTTTCGCACCGCTTCGCGCACCGGGGGAGTCAATTCATGGCCCAGCGGGCTGGTCTGCCCGAAAACGACCCGCGGCGCGGCGACTGCGGCGTGCCGGTCGCCCCGCGTCGTAAAAACGCCCACCGTGACGATTAGGATCATGGCTCCAGTTACGTGTAAGACATGTTTCATCTGTTTCCTCAAGCGTCTTTTCGCCTGGCCGTCCCGATAACTATCGGGATTCTTGCGCGGGATCAGGATACGTTTCTTCCGGCGGAGGAGTCATTCGTATCCGCGCCTGGCGGAAAACGAGGCGCGGGAATTGGATCTTCCGGCCGCACCACCTTCTTCAACTATAAATTGTGCAAGGCCGCCATGCCAGCCCAATAATCCAGGCGGAATTAGCGATCATGCCGTCGGCGGCCTACAATGGAAGTCTTATGATGCCCCTGATGCGAATAAGTCTGGCCCGCGAGTTGCGCTTTGGCGTGCTGGGAGAAGAGTTGCCGGCGGCGGAGGCCAATAACTTCGCCGCCAACCCCTCGCTGGATTCCATCGCTCCGCTGGTCTGTCTCACCGCCGCCATCGACGGACCGGTGCACCCCGAGTCCGGCATGCTCATCAATATCAAGCAGATTGACCGCACTTTGCGCCAAGTGGCCGCGCCCATGATCGCCGACGCCTGTCGTACCGGCCTGGCGTGCGGGTCTTCCCCCGCGACGCCCGATCTGTTGCCGCAGCTCCTGGGGTCATTGGGCCGGGCCTTGACACCGCACCGACTGGTTCGCCTGCGTCTGGCCATAAGCCCTTGGCTGTATCAGGAAATTTATGCCGAGGAAACGCCCATGATCCGAATGACCCAGCGATTTGAATTTTCCGCCGCCCATCGTCTCCATAGCCCCGCTCTGGATGAACGTGCGAACCGGGAGCTTTTTGGAAAATGCAACAATCCCAACGGTCATGGTCATAATTACGAGCTGGAAGTGACGATCCGAGGCCGGCCCGATCCCGTGACCGGGCTTATCATACCCCTGCGTTTATTTCAGAAACTCGTCAACGAGCGGACTATCGCGATGTTCGATCACAAGCACCTGAACCTCGATTGCCCGGAATTTTCCGGCGTTAATCCCACTCTCGAAAACATCGCACAGATTATATTTCAGAAACTCGGTGGTGTTTTCAAGGAACCCGCCCGTTTGGTATCCGTACGCGTCTGGGAAACACCGAAAACATCCTGTGAGGTGCGGGCGGAAGATGAAGCCGGGACGACGTGACGGGCGCAGCGCGGCCCCCAGAGCCTTGGGCCTGCCCGGGGTGGAATTTCCTCCGTAAGCCCGAAGCATACGTACCGCGTTGCGGTGCGGCTGCTGGGGCTATTCTTCGACAAAGAGCGCTTCGACAAAATCATCCGGCGAGAAGGGGGCGATATCCTGGGGCTGTTCCCCGAGTCCAACAAACTTTACCGGCAAATCCAGTTGATGACGAATGGCCACCACGATTCCCCCTTTGGCCGTGCCGTCGAGCTTGGCCAGAAATATGCCGGTAATATCCACCGCTTTCTTGAATTCCTCGGCCTGGCGAATGGCGTTCTGACCAATGGTCGCATCAAGCACCAGCAGCGATTCATGCGGAGCGCCCGGGATATTTTTGTGCGCCACCCGGCGGATTTTTTCCAGTTCGCGCATGAGATGGTCCTGCGTATGCAGGCGACCGGCGGTGTCGATGATCAGAATATCGGCCTGCCGGGCAATGGCGGCCTGACAGGCGTCGAACGCCACCGCCGCCGGATCACCTCCCATTCCATGCCGCACGATATCCACGCCGATGCGGGAAGCCCAGATGCTTAATTGATCGACCGCGGCGGCGCGGAAAGTATCGCCGGCGGCAACGATCACCTTTTTATTCTGTGCCTTGAGATAATAAGCCAGTTTGGCGATGCTGGTGGTTTTGCCGGCGCCATTGACGCCCGCAACCAGAATTACCGTGGGGCCGGACGCGGCCAACCGCAGCGCGCGACTTTCCGCGGGCCAATAGGTTTTCATCTGAGCTTTAAGAAAATCCAGAACTTCATCGCCGGAACTGATCTGTTTTTCTTTCCAGGCCTGGTCCAGATCGGTCATGATTTTTCCCGTCGCCGCCACGCCCAGATCCGCCAGGATCAGCCGCCGGCGCAGCTCGTCGAGAAGCTGTTGATTGAGCTGCCGGCCGCGCAAGAGGGACTTGAGCGACCCGACAAATGCGTGGCGCGTCCGGGTCAAGCCGGTGCGGAGCTTACCTACGCTCTGGCTGATAGCTTTGCGAAGAAAATCCAATGCCATGATTCACCTGTATCAATTATTAAGTCGATGCGCCGCCAGCAAATCGCTACGGGTAATGATACCCTTTACCTTGGCTGGTTGTGCAGGGTCCGCCACGAGCAGTCGCCCCACTTTGAAACGCTCCATCAATCGGTCGGCATCTCGCAGTGAATGGTCGGGATTAGTAAACACCGCCGGCCGCAAGGCCAATTGACTTATCGGCTGATCCATTCGCGCATTCGGATTGAGCAGTTCACGGTAACCGATCATTCCGATAACATTCTGGTTTTCATCCACTACCGGAAAATCGTGATGCGAGAGCACATTCTGATTGGTAAAAAATCGTGCTCGTATTTCGTAGACGGTGCTATGCGCTGGAAGGGTAATCACTTGCCATGTGGCCGCGTCGCGTACGTAAAGCCGATCCATGAAATCAGCCATCAATTCCCCTGGGACGCGTACCCCACGGCGGGATAGCTTTTCAGTAAGGATCGTATTCTTCAAGAGCAGACAGGAAAATAAAAAGCTGGTGGAACATCCGGCCAGCAGTGGCAGCAATCCCCGAGGCTGCATGGTCGTTTCCACGGCAAAGACAATGGAAGTCAGAATGGCCCGTGTTGAACCGGTAAATAGTGCCGCCATGCCCACCAAGGCAGCCACCGAGACGCTTACTCCGCAATTGGGAAAAACTCTAAGCAATGCCACGGCCAGCACCGCACCGAAGCTGCTGCCCATGGTAAAGAGAGGCGCCAGTGTTCCGCCAGACGTTCCGCTGCCTAGCGAAAAGCTCCAGGAAATCCATTTGAGAAGCCCCAGCGCAATCATTGCCCGCAAGGCAACGTCACCTTTGAGCACCGCACTGATGTGGTCATAGCCAACCCCAAGCGTATGGCTGTCAAAATAACCACAGATACCCACCACAATCGCTCCGATGGCCGGCCACCACATCCAATGGATGGGCACATATTTATGAAAGCCATCTTCCACGGCATATACTGTGCGGGTGATTAGCGCCGCCACTCCACCCACCAGAGCGCCCAGCACGCCATAAATTAATAGTGCTCCAATGTGTACAGGCGGAACAGATGGCATTGCAAAAATGGGGTGGGTTCCCATTACCAGCATGCGCAATCCTGCGGCAATGGCGCTGGCTAAGGCCACTGGTAGCAGCGAACGCGGGCGAAATTCAAAAAGCAGAAGTTCCACCGCCATCAGAACTGAAGAAACTGGCGCACCGAAAGTGGCGGCCATGCCGGCGGCAGCGCCTGCGGCCAACAGGGTCTTTCGCTCATCCGCGGAGGTTTTGAATATCTGCCCTACCAGGGAACCCAAGGCGCCTCCCGTGGCGATAATCGGCCCTTCCGCGCCAAAAGGTCCGCCGGTGCCAATACTGATTATCGCTGAAAGTGGTTTGAGGAACGTCAAACGCGGTGGAATTCGGCTTTGCCGTAGCAGAATGCTCTCCATGGCTTCCGGTATACCATGCCCGCGAATAGCCTCTGATCCGTAGCGCGCCATCATTCCCACAACCAACCCTCCGATGACTGGGATCAGAATAACCCAACCACCGAGGTAACGTGCCGTGGGATCGCTAAATGCAAAAGAAAACCTGCCATAAAAACAGATATTAGTCAGAAGGCCAATTAATTTTAATAGCAGCAGCGCGACTCCGCTGCCGACGATACCCAGTCCGATAGCGAATAAGCACATGAAAAAATCACGGCGCCGCAGGAGTGTCGGATGAGGGTCAATGCCATCATGAGTCAAAATCGGACCAATGGATGGAGCAATCCCCAACCCTTCGGTGGTGGTTCCAGTATGCTCTTGTGATAAGGGTTTTCCGGGCTTATGAGGTGTGGACATTACCTTCGTTTTACTCCTTACGTCATGAACCGCCGGCGGCGGGCTTGCAAGGCTCACTTCGGCGGGTCATCCGCGGCAGGGGCGGCGGTAGGACCGTCCGGCCGGCCGGTAGAGGCCAAATGCTCTTTCCACGCCGCATCCAATACGCCGTTGACAAAGCGGGCACTTTCCTCCGTGGAAAATTCCCTGGCGATATTGATCGCCTCATCCAGCGCGACCTTTGGCGGCACGTCCGGCTGCCGGGTCAGCTCCCACAACGCCAACCGAAGCACGCTTCGATCCACCACGGCAATGCGGGAGATATTCCATTGGGGAACAAGACGGACAATCCATTGATCGGCAATCGTGCGATAGTCCCAGGCGCCGCCGGCGATTTGGGAAGCCGTCTGGCGAAGGTCGATGTCCTCCGTGGCCTGGGCGATAAATCGCGGCAGAAGTTCGACCATGAAATCGTCGCCCTGCACGTCCGCTTGGAATAACGCCTGCAGCGCGATGCGGCGGGCCTGTGAACGCTGGTGATGGATGTTCCTCACGCTGATTCCCGTGTTGGCTTCTTATCGGCGTCCAGGATGAGGCGAAGCTGGCGCATCACATCGGCCATTTCCATCGCGGCGCAGGCCGCGTTCCAGCCCGCGTTACCCATTTTCAGACCCGCCCGGTCCATGGCCTGTTCCACCGTATCAGCCGTGATAACGCCGAAGATCGTGGGCACGCCCATTTGCTCGCCGACAGAGGCGATGCCGCGGGCCGCCTGCTCGGCTACGTGATCGAAATGGCTGGTCTGGCCGCGAATCACACAGCCCAGACAAATGATGGCGGCGTAGCGTCCGCCGGCGGCCAGCCGGCGGGCTACGGTCGGTAGTTCGAAACTGCCGGGCGTCCAAACGCGCAGAATCCGCTCTTCGCCGGCGCCATGCCGGCGCAGGCAATCGATCGCGGCCTCCGCCAGCCGCGTGGTGATCAGACCGTTGAATTCAGCGACCACGAGAGCGAAACGCTCGTGCGGATGCACCTTCAGTTCGCCGCGAATGTCCTGGACCATACGTACTTCTCCGAACTCTACGTCACCAGCCAGTGTAGCCGCTGGAATGCGGACAAGCCAATGGGCCTGAGTCAGAACAAAAAATCAAATATTCATATAGATGTCCGAGTCCTTCACGGTTAACCATAAGGAATCAAACGCTTAATTCCGAGGCAAATTCGCCTCATGGTCGATTGGTTTACCGCACCGGGGGACCGAAAACCGGATGTCATCTATTTCTCTTTTCCGCCGGGATCATTTCGGATAGAGTTCGCAGCATGACAAGCCCCATATCGGCATGTGTAATATGCCGGAACGAAGCCGACAAAATTCAAACATGCCTCGATTCGCTGGCCTGGTGTTCCGACATTGTCGTGGTGGATTCCGGCTCCACGGACGATACCGCCAAGCGCGCCGCGGCCCACCAGGCCCAACCGCGTGTACTCCGCCAAAACTGGCGGGGTTATTGCCGGCAGCGCGAATTTGCCGTGCGCCAATGCCGCCACGCATGGGTGCTGGCGCTGGATGCCGACGAGGAATGTTCGCCGGAACTGGCCCGGGAAATTCAAAGCCTTCCGGAATCCGTTTTGTCGGCAAACGCCATGTTCCGCATACCGCGGAAAAACTTTCTCGCCGGGCGATGGGTGCGCTGCTGGTCGCCGGATTATCAAACGCGACTGCTCCACGGCGAACGGATTGAATGGGATTCCCGGAGCATACCGGAAACGCGCCGGCCCAAGCCGGGCTTTCGCATCGGCACGCTGCGTGGATCTCTGCTTCATAACCGCACCACGCCTTATCATCCGGGAAATTTTAATGATGGGCCGGTGATGGCCGAGCGGGCGGAGCTGCTGGCCCGGCACATGCTGGCCCGCGGGCAGAAGGCTACGTTTGGAAATCTGCTGTTGCGTCCAGCGAGCACTTTTTTGAAATATTATCTACTGCGCGGGGGATTTTTACAGGGACGGTTCGGCCTGGTTGTCTGCTACAAAACCACCATCGGCGTGATGCTTAAATACAGCGTGCTTTACGGCGAACAGGAACTGGGCGCCGCCCGCGGGAATGACAAGATTTTAAACCCGGCCGCCCCGGAGCATCGCACCGGCCCCGAAGGATGAATTTATGTAATGAGATCGGCAAAACTCGCCCGCAGGGCTGGATATAGACCAGCGTACTTTCGGTAGTGGGCGTCGTAAAATTTCGCCCGCCGCTCGTGGGGATTGTTACGCCGGCGAACCCGAATTATTTGCGCCGTCGCCTCCGGTACGCTGGACCATAGGCCCGCGCCCACGCCCGCCAAAATCGCCGCGCCCAGCGCCGCCCCTTCGCTGACATGAATGGTCACCACGGGCGCCTGGTACATGTCGGCCTGGAGCCGCCGCCAGAAGTCGCTTCTGGCCCCCCCGCCGCTGGCGCGCACCTGTTCGATGGGAATGCCCAGGGACCGCAGAATCGCCACCTGTTCGCGCATGCCAAAAGTGATGCCTTCCAGAACGGCGCGGATCAGATGCGCCTGGCCGTGCCGCGGCGTCAAACCAATGAAGCATCCGCGCGCGGCCGGGTCGGCATGCGGGCAACGTTCGCCGGTCAGATATGGCAGGAAAAAGAGATTTTCCGCACCGGCCGGCGCCTTTTCGGCCAGGGCCATCATGCGTTCATAAAGAACGCCGGGGTCTTTTTTCTTTCGGACCAACTGCTGCGTTTCCGCGGTGTAAAGCGCGTTGCGCAGCCATTGCAGCGAACCGCCGGCGCTAAGCATGCACCCGAATACACACCAAGTATTGGGAATGGCGTGGCATAAAGTGTGGACGCGACCTTGCGGATCGGTCCGGGGAGAAGCGGCGGCGGCGAATATCACACCACTGGTTCCCATGGCGGCTGATACCAGCCCCGGGGCCACCACACCCGTTCCGACGGCGCCGGCGGCCTGATCGCCCGCCCCCCCCACCACGGGTATGCCCGCCGGCAAACCGGTCGCCGCGGCTACGGCCGGCGTAATCCGCCCGGTGATCTCCTGCGATTCGACAACCGGCGGCAGGATGGACCGGTCGATGCCCAGCCGCGAAATAAGATCGTCGTGCCACCGCCGCGATTTGACGTCCAGCAGCAGCGTGCCGGAGGCGTCGGATACTTCCGAAACATATTCACCGGTAAGGCGATAGCGGATGTAATCCTTGGGTAAAAGAACATGCCGGCATTTTTCATATTTGGCTGGTTCATTCTCTCTGAACCAGAGAATTTTCGGAGCGGTAAAGCCGGTCAAGGCCGGATTGCTCACCATGTTGATGAGTTGTTCGCGACCACCGGCGGCTTGTTCGATCTGCCGGCATTGCTCGGCGGTACGCTGATCGTTCCAAAGCAGCGCCGGCCGCAGCGGCTTGGGACCTTCACCCAGAAACACGCTGCCGTGCATCTGGCCGGAGAGTCCGATAGCCGTGATCTGCGCGCTTTTGATCCCGGCCTTTCGCAGCGCCTGGTGCGCGGCGGTCCGAGCCGCCCTCCACCAGTTTTCCGGGTCTTGCTGGGTCCACCCGGGGCGGGGTGTTTGCAATTCGTGCGGTGATTCGGCGGTTGCCAGCACGGCACCGTTCGGTTGAAGCACCAGCGCCTTGGTTCCGGAAGTTCCAATGTCCAAGCCCAGAAGAGCCATCATGGTCCGCTCCTTAACCAACCCAACAATGTCCCAATCGTATCCACCCGCAAATGGGCCGCAAGATGCGGCGCGGATAAGTTTTAGAAACTTTCCGTCGCCGCCGGATATCCCCCGCCGCCGCGCTTTTTCTCCCATACTTCCTCGGCTTCGGGTTTACGCAAATAAATCGGCAAAAGATCTTCCCGGGAAATGAATTTGCCGGCCTGGGCCAAAGTCCAGCCCAGGGCATGAACGTTCTCGACCCGCGGCGGCCAGAGCGATTGCTCCAACTCCGCAACCGCGGTGGAATCACCGGCGGCATTCCGAATCGCCGCGCGATGGTAATCCATCCCTTCACCGATCATGGCCAAAGGACGCGGTGTTTCGCGGATGAATTGCTCCGGATCCGTCAACAGAGGACCGGCGGTACGCACCCAACCACCGATGCGGACGGGTGGATGGGCGGCCGTGGGTGAAAAATCTTCACCGGGTAGAATTCGCCGGTAGCGGGCGGAGTAAATCTGACCGCGCTTGGCGTCCAGAAGGACAACGAGGTTCTCCGTTTGAGCAGGAGCGTTCAAAGCCAGAACATCAACGGTGGGAACGGCGATGAGGCGGCAGCCGATGGCCTGGTGGAGCGCCCGCGCCACCGTGATGGCAATGCGCACGCCGGTAAAGGAACCCGGTCCGGCGGATACATATACATGTTCAATGTCGGCCGGTTTCCAGCTCTGATCCCGGGTTAAATCGCGGATGGCGGGCATTAGTTCCACGGCGTGTCGCAGGGAATGGCTGAACCGGCGCCGGGTCAAAAGTTGCGGTCCCAGCGCCACCGCCACGGATCCGATACGGCTGCTGGTTTCAATGGCGACGATACGCGCCGGGGCAAGAGAGGGTGACGTGTCGGTATAAGGTATCATGTTGTAATTCCCGCAATGGATGATGATACCGGCGTGCCGGAAGCGCCGCGACCTGAGTTTTTTCGCGCCGCCCGCCGGGATGGTGACAATTTTTCCGTAGCAGCCGGAGAATCCCGACGTCTATTGATACCGGCGTGCCGTTTTAACCGCAGGCTTTGGCCCGCACCTGACCGGCGCCGCCGCGGCGGGCTTGCCCGGCAATCGCCGGCAGTATACCTTCAACCGAGGTTCATTCATGGCGGTGCGATTCGTCATCGGGCGGGCGGGCAGCGGCAAAACGCACTATTGCGTTGAAGCTCTGGTGCGCGAGTCGCTGGCCAACCCATTGGGCCCCGACCTTTTCTGGCTCGTGCCCGAGCAGGCGTCGTTCCTGTCGGAGCGGCGGCTGATGACGGACCCGCGAATGGCCGGCACGTTCCGCGTGCGCGTACTCGGTTGCAAGCGGTTGTGCCGGATGCTGGCCCCGGATTTGGGGATACCCATACATGGCGAGTTAACCCCGGTGTCGCGGCGGCTGCTTTTGGCGCAGGCGTTGCGGCGCTGCCGCGAATCGCTGACGATTTTTCGATCGGTCTCGCAGCAACCAGGATTTCTTATTCCTCTCGAGGCGATGGTGGCGGAACTGGTTCAGAACGGGCAGACGCCGGCGTCGCTGCGCGCCTTGGCGGAGCAGGCGGCCCGGGAGCCGCCGGCGGATACGGTCCTGTCGCAAAAGCTGCATGATCTGGCGATGATTCTCCAACACTGGGAAGATGTGGTACGCGCCAGGGCGCTGGATGGCGAAACCCTGCCCGGGCTGGTGGCCGAAAAACTCCGGTCTCGGGCCATCCTGACAAATTCATCTATATTTGTAGATTCATTCAGCTCCATGAACGTGTTGGAGATGGAACTGCTCGCCCAGCTCGCCCGCCAGGCGCGGACCGTGACGATCACCCTGCTGGCGGATCCGCACGCCGCCGCCATCCGCAACCCGCTGGTCGGCCCGGACGAAATGGGATTCTTTTATCGCACGGAACTGTTCCATCAAAGGTTGCTGCGGGCTTTTGAAAAAGCGGGAGTTTCCCTGGAACCGACTGTGGCGCTAACCGGGCAGCACCGCCTGGCGGCGCCGGGGTTGGTGTGGGTGGAACAGAGGCTGTTTGCTGATAAATCACCGCCGGTTCCGGCGGAAAATCAAACCGCATCGGCGCACCACGCGCCGGCACAAATCCCGACTCCTCAGGAAACTTCCGCCCCCGCCATGGCGGCTGACCCTGCCGGCCGCCCGTCCGCCGGACAGGCGGAGCCAATCGACGCGCCGGCGATAGCACTCTGGTCATGCGGGAATCCGCAGGAGGAAGTCCTGGCGGCGGCCCGACATATTCAGCGTTGTGCGGCGCGGGGGATACGCTATCGCCGGATGGGGCTGGTAGTCGCTGATTTAAGCCTCTATGAAGAGCCGATTCACCGAATATTTTCCGCCCGGAACATTCCCCATTTCATCGATCAGCGAAAATCGCTGGCGCATCATCCGCTGGTGGAACTCTTGCGGAGCGCCATGGCGCTGGCCACCGGCCGTTATGCCCGCGCTGAGGTGCTGGCGCTGGTCAAAACCGGCTTGGCGGATATCACACCGGCCGACGCCTTTGCGATGGAAAACTACATGCTGGCGCACGGCATCGATGGTGACGATCTATCGCAACGCTGGCGGTGGCAGGCGTTGCCGGCGGATTCCGATGCCGATCCCGAGATCGCGCAAGACCGGCAGGCGGATCAGATCGAAGCGGCCAACCGGGCGCGGGCAACGTTGCATTCCGGACTTAAAGCCTGGATGGAGCTGACGGGGAATCCCGCCCATGCTGGTACGGCAAGTCAATTGGCGGCGGGATTAATCGCCTTACTGGACAGGTTGGGCGTCAAAAAATCGCTGGAAGCATGGATGGCCACGGCCCTGTCCGACGGCAAACCGGAACTGGCGCAAATTCACGAGCAAGCCTGGAAGCAATGCCGGGAACTGCTCTCGGCCATGCGGGATATTCTGGCCGCAGAGCCTATGGATATGGCGAATTTTGGCGAATTGCTGTGGATGAGCCTGCAAACCCTCACCCTGGGCCTGATTCCCCCGGCGCTGGATCAGGTATTGATAAGTTCCGCCCAGCGGTCACGTCATCCGGAACTCCAAATGGTGATCGTGCTGGGAGCAATTGAAACCCGGTTACCGCAGACCAGGCCCGAGGACCCCATGCTGGATGATCGGCAGCGCCGGCTGCTGGAACGATTCGCGCCGGGCTCGGTGAACGCCGGTGGCGACGCCAGCCTCTTGGAGAGCCGGTTTTTCGATTATGTGGCCTTTACCCGCGCCAGCCGGCAGCTTGTGGTTAGTTGGCCGGAAACGGATGGCGCGGGTCGCCGAACGACGCCCTCGGCCTATATCCGCCGGCTGCGCCAAATACCGGACGTATCAGAAAAAAATCTTGCGGGAAAGCGCCTGCGCCTGCCGCAAGCCGCCGCCGCCCGGGACGTGGTGGAAACTCTGTTGGACTCTCTACGGGAGGCGTCCGAGCGAAGTCCATGGTCCGGCGCGGCTGATACTCAGAGCCATCAGAACAGCCTGCCGGATCAACGCCTGGCGGTGCTCGCGTATGAGTGGTTGCGGGAACGGCGCGATCCGGAAATCAAACGGCTGATCCAGATCGGCTGGCGCGGCATGAAGCGGCAAACCATTCCCGTGCTTCGCCCGGACCCGGCCGGGCAACCGGCGGATCGGAAAATATCATTGAGCGTCAGCCAGCTTTCGAAATTCGCCGCCTGCCCATTGAGATATTTCTTTTCCTATACATTAGGTCTGCGGGAGCGGCCGGAACTGGCGCTGGAGGCGCGCGACCTGGGTCAATTGTATCACCGCGTGCTGGAGAGATTTTATGCCGGCGTAATCGCCGAGTTGGCGCCGGAGAGCCTGGTTGACGAATCCAGCCGCTGGCCGAACTGGGAGGAAAAGCGACTGAAGCAAAGGATCGAGGCGATCATCCGTGAAGAATCCGCCGTCTGGCAGACGGAGCTTTTCGCCGCCCAGCCCGAAGCGCAGGCGAAGCTGCGGTCCCTGCGGCGGAATCTGGAATTTCTGCTGGAAGCCCAGCGGCGCGGCGCCCGGGAAAATAAGCTGCGGCCGGTGGGAGTGGAGATTCCGTTTGGAGAATTTCACTCAGCGGAACAAGCGGCACGCCCGGCGGAACGGTCCGCGGGAATCCCGGCTCTGCCGGCGCTGCGGATTTCTCTCACCGGCGGTCGGGAGGCCGAACTGTGCGGCAAGATTGATCGCATCGACGCCGCTGCGGAAGGTTTGGCGATTGTGATGGATTACAAGCTCGCGGCCGAGATGGTTTTTAACGCGGTCAAAATGCGCACGGGTTTGGACTTGCAGTTGACCAGTTACATTCTGGCGCTGCGGCAAAAGACCCCCGCGGCTCCAACGCCGCTGCGGCCGTTCGGAGCGTTCTACCAGACGCTTGCACCCGGGTGGAACAAAAGCCATACGAATTTTTCCCACGCTGACGATAAATTCTACGCAACATGCCGGCCGCATGGTTTTTTTAAGAATGAGCATCTGGATCGGCTGGCGCCGGGAATGGAAAACGGCGGACAAAGCGCATGGTTTCGAGCCCGCATAAAAAAAGATGGAACACCGTCCTCCACCGGCCACGATGGTTTGCCCGCTGCCGTATTTGAAAAGTTATTGACCATTGCCACGGACACAATCAGGCGGCTGGCGGAAGATATCCATCATGGCCGGATAGCGCCGGCGCCGTATCGAATGGGAAACGAAACTGCTTGTCAATATTGCGAGTTCAAAAGCCTCTGTCGCTTTGATCGCCTGTACGGCAATTACCGGAAGATTCCCCCACATCGCGGTCGCAAGGCTGTGGATTATGTGATTTCCACGGCGCCGGAGAGAGAATGAATATTGCCGCGCCGACCCCTGACGGGATAGCCCGCGGGATTGCCGACGGACAAGACGTCGGCTACGCTTAGGCAGGATGGAGGAAGTTCCTACATCCAAGGAGACTTTGTATGACGCGATATGATGATCCGGCGGCCGTCATTCAGCGGACGCTGCGCGGTAATCCCCAGGCCAATAACCTGGTTCCGATTGTGGTCGAACGCAGCGGTCGCGGCGAAAGATCGTACGACATATTCTCGCGGTTGCTGCGGGACCGCGTGGTGTTTCTGGCCGGTGTAGTCGATGACGAAACGGCAAATCTTATCATTGCCCAGTTTTTGTTCCTGTCCAACGATGACTCGAAAACGGACATCAACTTTTACATTAACAGCGCCGGCGGATCCGTGACGGCGGGGCTGGCCATTTACGACACCATGCAGTTTCTCCGCTGCGACGTGGCCACCACCTGCGTGGGCCTGGCGGCCAGCATGGGCGCGTGGCTTCTGGCGGCGGGGAAAAAAGGCAAGCGCTATGCTCTGCCCAACAGCCGCGTGATGCTCCACCAGCCGCTGATTTCCGGCGTGATGCAGGGAACGGCCACGGACCTTTCCATCGAGGCCCGTGAAATGATTCGCCTGCGCCAGCGAATGTTCGAGATTCTCGCCGCCCATACCGGCCAGAGCATCGAAAAGGTTCATAAAGATTGCGATCGCAACCTGTGGCTGGAGGCTGATGAGGCCATCCATTACGGAGTCATCGATAAAAAACTCGAGCGGATGCTCCCGCTGGCTCCCGTACACGGCGGCGATCTGGCGCCGCCCGAAAACAAATCGGATGGACCGGACCGGTAAAATTGAAAAGTTGTCCCGGCGTATCCCGCCGGCCGGCGGGAGGGTCTTGGAGACGCGCGGATCGGAGGTGGAATGTGCGGTTCAATATTTCGCCCCAAAAATATTGCCACTGGAGCGTCGTCTTCGCAGGCGCCCTGTTGGTTCTGGGCGGCTGCGCCAACTACGCCAAAAACGCACCGCTGTATCAACAAAACGTGGCGTTGCATAACACCATCGTTTCCCTGAAAGAAAAACTCCGGCGTAAACTCCTTGAAGTACACGAACTCGAGCAGCAGCTTGCCGCCAAAACACCGTCTCTGCCTACACTTTCGGCAAACCGCCTCCGGCAGCTTTTTACCGTCCAGCGGATCCGCATCGGCGCCGATACACGAATCGCCCGGTTGCACGGCGCCAGGAAACCATGCGGGTTCCGCGTGTTCGTTCGGACTCTTATGGCAGGTAACATCCCCCTGCCGGCAACCGGTACGTTTACCATCGAAGCTTTTGATCTGGCTTTGGTCCATGGTTCGCAGCGCATCGGTCAATGGACGTTTACACCGGCCGAGGCAAAAAAGGCGTGGTATGGCATGTTGGGGCTTAATCAATTCGCTTTTGATTGTCCCTGGAAAAAACCGCCGCAACACGATGAAATCACGTTCCATGTGCGGTTTGTCGATGCGCTCACCGGCCGGGTTTTCACCGCCCAGCGAGTTATTCACGCGCACAAGTAGGACCTAGATCCGCGGCTAAACTGCTCCGTAGATAGGCGGTGACCCCGAACTACTCAGCGCCGAGGGCGCAGAGATTGATTGTCGTCCATATTATTTCACTTCCTTATCCCGAACCGGCGTTGTTTTACCGAGGCCGCGTCGATACCAAGACCAATGATTGCAATGCCTGATGAATCGGCGCCAGCACAAGCATATCCGGTATAATTCCGAAAGCCAATGCGGCGGCGATGAGAATGATGAAAATTCCCTTCTCCACAAGTGTCAAACCGGTGAAGTGATGATATTCCGGCCGCGGCTGGCCAAGAAAAATTCTTTCTATTGTCCAGAGCATGTTCGCCGCGATTAAAACGGCGCCGGCGGCGGCGGCGAGGGCGAACATGACAAACCATTGCGCCGGTTCCAACCCGCCCAGACCGGGTACGGCCGGGAGATGACCGCGATAGGCGGCGGAAAATATACCGACCATGGTCAAAAATAGCGCGGGAAACAGGCATAGACTCGGACAGGCCATGGCACAGAGAAAGCCAATGATGGAAAAACAGAAGAAGTCGGGAAGGAGCTGGGCCATTCCGCCCAGGCGGTTCAGATCGCGGTGATTGGCCCGCCGTTCGAGCGTTTGAGTGGACCACAACAGCAGCAACAACGTGACCAAATCGCCGGCGATAAAAAGAATCGCGCCATTAAAAGCCGCGGCTACTCCGATTAGGGAAGCCAGCAGGATATAACCGGCCTGGGAGAGGAGCCAGTAGGCCGTCACCTTGCGCAGGTCGCTTTGCGCCAGGGCGCACAGGGCGCCGTAAAGAATGGCGCAGGCGGCCCAGACGCCCAGGGCGATTTGATTGTGCGCGCTAAGGCGGGGAAACATGGGAAACGTAATCCGCGCCAGTCCGTAAGCTCCCAGAACCAGGTTGCCGCCCACCGTGAGCATGAGAGCCGGCACGGAGGCTTCGCTCACGACGTCGGGCAGCCACATGTGCAGACCGGGAACCCCGAGTCGGGCGGCGAACGAAAACAGCAACAGCCAGAACGCGGCGCGGGCGACAAAGCCCGCCGCGGGCACGCCGGAATGTGCGCCAAGGTCCGCCAGCCGGTGGGTTGCGGCGGTACCGGTGAGATACACCATATTCAAGGTTCCGCGCGGAAAGGCGGGGGAATGTCGCGTGCACCAGCCAATAGCGATAATCGCCAGGAGCAGGGCGATCGATCCTAAAATTCCGAACAGGCCGAATTTCATCGCCGCCGCGCGCCGTCCCGGTCCACCCCATAGCCCAAGAAGAAAATAACCTGGAAATATCGCCGCGGTGCTAAAGAGATAAAACAACAGAAGATCGACCGAGGCCAATGCGCCGACGAGCATTCCGGCAAGCAACAACAGCATGACGTAATAGGTTTTGATCTGCTGATCGATGACGTAACCGGTCAGCGCCGCCAGGAGGCCGGCGCCACACACCAGCAAAATTAAAAACAGCGAGAGGGCGTTCACGGCCAGATGGAAATGGGCGTTGATATTCCTAATCCAGGGCAGATTTTCTTGAAGCTGCAACATGGCGGAGAAACCCGGGACTGCACGCCAGTTAAAGAGGCAGGCCGCGGCGATGGCGATGGCCAGCATTCCCGCCAGCACTGCCAGGGCGCCGTTGCGAATAAGACGAGTGCGTTTGGCGGGTAAGAGCATCAGCAAAAACGCTCCGACCATCGGCAGACCGACAAGGCAGGTGAGAATCGAACTGTATTGGTAAGTAGTCAAAATTGCCTTTGAGAAAATCGTCATAACCGGGCCGGGTAAGACCATCCGTGCGGCGCCAGCAGGAGGGCAATAAAAAAGAACAGAACGATCAGCAACAACAAAAGCAGCAGGGATCGCCATACCTGGGCGCCGGGCGCCGCACTGCGAAAAACACCCCAACCGGCCCGCTGGGGATTGCGTCCGCCGATGGAAAATTCGAGAACGCGTCGTTCCCAAGCCGCGCAGATCAACGCGCCCAGGCGCAGGATCAGGGTGCCCGTAAGCAACGCCCATCCCACGATCCATTTGTCAAGGAAGGCGAACCCCTGCGCCAGAAGCCGAACCGGTCGGCCCAGCGACGCCGTATACAAATCAGAAAAAAACATATCCTGATTGAGCCAGCGATGAATCAGGTTTAAACCCGGAAAGCGGCGAATACGATCGGCGTACTGCAGGTCGACAAAATAGATCGCCGCGATCAGGGCCAGCACCGCCGGCCATGCCCAGCGCAGGTGGGCAATGATCAGGCCGACCGTAGTCCCCGTCAGAGGGGGGAAGATGGCCGCCCGGAACGCCCCAGGCGCCGGTCTGACCAGCAGTTTGGTCAGACCGATCCACGGCTGTTGCGCCGTGAGAATTCCCAAAGTCAACAGGAGGATCGGCAGGGTGCGGACCGGAGATTCCGAGACTCCGGCGGGCAACACGCTCCTGGCCCGGCCTGCGAATACCAGCCACCACCATCGGCACATGGCCAGAGGCAGGAGATAGCCGACCAGAGCGGGCGCCCAGAAAAGAAGCCGTCCATAACCACCGATGGCGGATGCATAATGTTCAAGATATGTCAAACCAACTTGTAAAGCCGGAGTACCTCCCAACGCCAGCAGTCCCGTCGCCGACATGGTGATCAACAACGCCGCGCCGGCCGTGACCGGCAGCTTCGCCCAAAGGCCCCCCATCAGGCGAATATCGCGTTGCCCCCCCACCGCGCCCAGCACGCTTCCGACCACCAGAAACAGCGTTGCGGCGGCCAGGCAGGCCAGGATGGATTCCAGGACGCCGACCCGATAGGCGCCGGCTCCCAGAAGCAGAAACGCAAGACTCGTCCAGGCAATCAGCAGCCAAGCCACCAGGCGTTTAATGTCGGTCTGCACCAGCGCCACCAGTGCGGCGATGGTCAGGGTGGTGGCGCCGCAGATGGCCGCCACCAGCCGGATATTCAGGTTCAGCAGGGGAAACAACCGGGCCAACAAATAAGGTCCGCAAACGGCGATCAGGGCGCCGCCGATCAGAGCGTTGGCCGGCGACGGCATGGGAAGAAAATCCATCGGCCAGCAGTGAAAAGGAAATTGCGCCGATCGGGCCATAGCACCGGCGAGCAGGCAGATACCCACCCAATCCATCCATCCCAGGCCCAGAAATCCCGGCGGACCGCTGAAGTGGAAAATGTACGCAGGGGCATGGCTCCCCACGGCGGGAACCACGCTTGCCGGCACAATAAGTTCGCCCGCCCGCGGGCGCACGGTCAAAATGCTGACGGGACCATGCGCCAGCAGAATACCCATTCCAATGAGAAAAAGTGCATCAGCCACGATGGCCCCCGTCAAAAGCCGGCGGGGCGCGGCACGGTCATCGGACCGCCACGCCGTAAAACCGACGCAGAATGCCCCGATTCCGGCGAGGACAAGAAACGCATAAAGCTGCAGGATATTGGCGGAGATGAGCATGGCCAGCACGCTGAAGGTAAATAGATTGGTTCCGGCAAAATATAAAGAGTGAATTTCCCGCTGCCGCAACAGTGAAAGCGAATAAACTCCGGAAAGCAAATGAAGCAGCAGAACCAGCAGGAAAAAGACCAGGCTCAAAGAATCGACCGATACGCCGAAGGTCAGCCCCTGGTGCGGTACGGGAGGATATCCTCCAGGCAATGGCAGCCAACAAAAGAGTCCCAGCCGCTGATGGATAGCGCCCGCCATCCCACCGCGGCCCAAACGGCGGGCGATGGCCAACAGGGTCAGGGTTAAACTCATCAGACTTGCGCCGATGCTAACATAGGCGGCAACGATCGGCGTTTTCGATCTTCGTAACAGCGCCAGAAGGCACGCCAGCAGCGGCAGCAGGGCGGCCAAACTCAGCAGTATGTCCGAATGCGGCATGTCTTACATCCTGATGTATAATTTAACCCGCCGCTCTTGATACGGCCAGTTTCGGAATCCCAAGTGCCGGAATCCATGGTCCCGGCTTGCCGCAGGGAAGGCGGCAGGGAAACGTTTTCCCGGGGTGGAGATTCATCTGCGGCGCTGACAGGCGGGGCAGAACACCGTGGCGCGTCCCGAAACACGAAGCGAAGCCAACGGCGTTCCACAGCGCCGGCAGAGTTGGCCGGCCTGGCCATAGACGGCCAGATGGCTGGCGAATCGTCCTTTTTGTCCGGCGACATTCCGGTAATCGCGCAAAGTGGTTCCACCCAGGCGAATCGACCGGTGCAAGATGGCGCGGATGTGCTTGACCAGCAACACCCGGAGCGCCGGCGAAATTCGGCTCACCATCTGCAGCGGATGCAGCCGGGCCAACCAGAGTGATTCGTCGATGTAAATATTACCCAATCCCGCCACGTCGCGCTGGGAAAGCAAGGCGGTCTTGAGCCGGGCCGAAGATGAGTTCCAGTGCCGCAGGTGTTTCGGCGCAAGTTCCAGGGCGTCCACTCCCAGGACTTCATGGACGTGGCGCTCGTGCGCTTCTTCCGGGGAAGAATAAAGCCACAACCCGCCAAATCGCCGGGGATCATGCATCCGGAGTTGCCATCCGGAGGCGAGATCAAAAACAATATGGGTGTGTGGTTGGAGAGGATCGTCTGGTTTTGCCCGCACCATACCGCCGCTCATGCCCAGATGCGCCACAAGCGTTTGGGAGTCATCGAAAGTGCAAAAAATCTTTTTCCCGTGCCGGGTGGTTTTCCGCACCGACCGGCCGACAAGTTTACGAAACGGCCCCGGAGGCGTACGCAGGTAAGCAGGCCGCAGAATTCTTACCCCCGTAACGGCGACGCCCATCACCAGCGGCTGGAGCGTACGGTGCAGATGTTCGACTTCGGGTAATTCAGGCATGAAATGCGCCGCGCATCGAACCTTTATTGGCGTGCCGGTGGATTGAGCAACCGCTCCATGGAAGAGAGCAGACGATCCATGCGGAACGGCTTATTGAGATAATCTTCTACGCCCAGGGATTCGGCATATGTTTTGTGCCGCGTGCCGAGGTTCCCGGTGATCATAATGACATGAGGTTTGTCGCCCTTGGGCTTGCGCGCCTTGATGCGTTCGAGCACCAGAAAACCGCTGCGCTTCGGAAGCATCATGTCCAGGATGATCAGATCGGGTTGTTCGCGCTCGGCAATTTCGACGGCGGTGTTGCCGTCCGGAGCGGAAAGAACCTTGGCGCCCGTGGTGGACAACGCCGTGGTAATGGTGACCAGCACGTCGGCGTCGTCATCAACGACAAGAACGATTTTGTCTTTGAATTGTTCACTCATCTTCAATCCTTTCTCAAGAACAGACCGTAGATCGCATGAAAAGCCATACTCCGCCACTGCCCGCCCGGCGGCATTTCCAGAAATAGGTCTTTTCCTGGCGCCGGGATTTACGGCCCGACCGGCGGCAACGGTTGTAATTGTACGTGCTAAGGGCGCCAAAGGCCAAGCGGCCTCATACTCTTCCGGTTGGTCAAGGCAAGAGGGTGAGTGGCGCGGGGGAGTTTCACCCCCGCGCTCTCGCAGAACCGGACATGAGCCTCTCGGCTCATCCGGCTCCCATCATCGCTTTGCCATAATATTATGGCGTGATTCCGATGGCCCAGTGGGCGAACAGATCTGGTTGTCCCTGCGCCAGATGACGCAGGTAGTGCCAAGCTCGTCGCTCGTGGGTTCGGAATCGTTTGTATTTCCGCTGCGCCCAACGCACCAGCCGCCGATTCAGATGGCGGAAGACACGTCGGAGCGCCGTTGGGTAGTACCGTCCATAATAGGTGACCCAGCCACGGATTTTCGAATTGAATGTCCGCGACAGTTCCTCCAGTTCCAGGACGTTACTCCGTTGAAGACCCCAGCCACGGACTTCCGTCACAATGGCTTTCATGGCCTTTCGGCTGATCGCCGGCAGGAACGCGGTGAATAGCTTGCCCCAGCGGCTTTTGGCGCAGCCGTGCAGAATAGCTTTTTGTCGCACCTACGGTGCCAGGGGATTCCCTTGTAATTAGACCGGTCGGGTGAGGGGCGCCAGGACGAGAGACCGGGTTGCGGTTGCGGATGGGCCTGTGACAGTTTCTGTCCGGGGTCGGCGATTGGTAGAATGGGAGAAACTGATCCACAGGAAGTGGTTCGGAAGTTATGGCTTCTGTTCAAGGAGGAACCATCATGCCCGCGACAACCACCCGT
>JAKBMM010000028.1:14248-37354 GCA_021831565.1 Planctomycetota bacterium | reverse complement strand
GCTTCCACCAGAAGTATCCCAGGGCCAGGAGAAAGAGCACCGCCAGAACGCTTACGAAGCGGGAATATTTATTGAGGGTGGCGCGCAGGTTGAGGGGATTCAGATCGTCCCGCAGACCTTTCCACCAGGCGCCAAAAAGGGAACGCGGAGGAATCATGAATATCCTCCTTTTTTCCACCCATGCAGCCGCAAAATATGAGCGGCCACCCACGTAAATCCGTGTTGATTATATTCCCGCCCCGAGCAACAGCAAGAGAAAAAACGAAAAATAAATTCGTAAAGATGCGGCGATTTTTGCTTGTTTTCATTGCAGAGGCGCCACAGGAAGCGAAGACGGATTTGCGTAACCGTTCACAGCGGCGCGGAAAACGGCCGCGGGATTGCGATCCTCGCGGCTGCTCCATGGTCGCCCCCCCCCGCAGCCGTGGATGGAAATCCACGGCCGTCCGTAACCGCAAACCACCATGCCTCGTAATCCAACCACCGCTCTATTACCATCCATGACTGTGAAAAGCCGCCCGAATGTGGACGCAAAACGGCCGCGGGTTTCCACAACCCGGTGCGTGAATGGTTACCGGTAAATGACGCCCGGTGAATCGGAGTTTGCACCGCGGAGGAAACAGAGGAACGCGGAGGGTATAAGCGGATGGTCTACAAGCTATCAAGGGATTTTATCATTCCTCCCTTCCTCCCTGGCTTGCGAAAAAATATTGACATACCCGCGCGGTTGTAGCGGGCCATGCTCCAGCGGTGGAATTTATCCCTCGCCCGCGGCGCGGCGGAAGGAGCGCAGCACGCCGATCGCCACTCCCTGTATCTTCAGGTCCGGACCGGCATAGATGGGTTCCATGCCACCGTTGGCCGGCTGGAGCCGGATACGATCCTTTTCCCGATAAAAACGTTTGAGCGTAGCGGTTCCGTCGGGCAGAAGGGCGACGACGATTTCGCCATCGTGGGGGGCGGCGCGCTGCTCCACAACCACTATGTCGCCGTCGGCGATATGATCTTCGATCATCGATTCGCCGCGTACGCGGAGCATAAAGGCGCCGTGCCGCGAGGAGAAAAGCTGCTCCATGTCGAGGGTATCGGGCGTTTCAAACACGTCAATAGGCCGCCCGGCGGCGATTGAGCCGATCAGCGGCAGGGCATGGAGGGGTGGCTCATCAGGCAGCTTGACCGTGGGGTGGAGCGTCAAAGAGCGAGCCTTGTGCGGTTTGCGCACGAGGAGTCCTTTTCGCTCCAGGGCCTGGACGTGCTCGAAAATGGTGACTTTCGACACGCCGAGAAGATCGGCCAATTCCTGCATGGTCGGGGAAAAGCCCCGCCGCCGCCGAGAGTCGCGTATGGCGGTGAGCACCGCCAACTGCTTGGGGGTGGGAGTCATGAACGATCTCCATTCGTAAATTCGGATTGACTGTCCCCGCCGGTCGTGGCGCCATATCCGTTGCTCCGCGCGGAGCCGTTGGCCGGTGCATCGGAGATCCACCGTCCGGTGCGGCACGGCCAATTCGGCTCCGGTATTCCGCGGGCACGTCCGAGGCAGCGGGTTGGCGCTTGGCGGGAGAAATATCCTCCGCCCGCGTCCGGCGATAGCGCCGTGTCCAGGGCGACCACGCATCCTGTCGACCACATGTCGGACAGGGCAGGAAATGATCGGGATGAGTTTCGGCCCGTAATCGGCGACCCGGATGAACACCCAGAAAAATGTCCCGTATTTCCGCCACGAAAAGATTCACCGGTGAAAGAATTTCATTCGGTACGGGAAAATTTCCACCAGCCATCGCCCCGGGCCGGTATTGATGGGGATACCAATCAACCAAGTAATCACCGCCCGGGCCAAATGAACACAGCGGCAATTCGGCCTGCTTGAGCGGGTGAAACAAGGGGGAACGCGCGTTAAAAATGAGTCCCGGTCGAACGCGATAAAGGCGAAACTCTCTGGCAGGCACGGGGGTTCGCCGGAGGAACAGGCGGGGGACTCGAACCTTATTTTTCAGAACCAGCGCAATATCTTTAAGCATGATGAAGGACTCCTTTCCTTTAGAAGTGTTTTCGGACCAATCACATTGTTTCCTTTAGTTTTTCTGTACGGTATCTGTTTGGATGGAATATAACGCATCTTCTTCCGGAATGGAACTCTCCGGCGCCAAAATCCGCGGCAGCGGAACGCCCAGCGTCTGGGCGATCAGCCGAAGAGTTTCCCGCTGCGGCCGGCGTATTTCCCCGCGTTCGATACGGGCGAGAGTTTTGGCGTCGATGCCGGGAAAATCCTCTCTCCGAAGCCGCATTTGCAACCGCCGGCGGCGGATGCGGCCGCCCAGATCGTCCGAGGCCTCCCAGCGCCGCCGCCGCAGAAACCGGCGATAGACCGGGTCCATCGCCGCCACGGCATCGTCGACCGCAAACGAGCATGAACCAATGAGAATCGTGCGTCCTTCGTCACCAATAGCCACCTGTTCCGAAGGCGAGAGGGAGGTTCTCGCCTGCGCCTCGAACCACTCCCACGGCACGCTCAAAAGAGACAGATCTCCGCGGCAGAGAGTGATGATAGAGGCGAATTCATCAACCATGGCGCCCAGCAGAAGCCCGGAATCCCGGCGGGCCAGAACCGCCGGCAAATTCACCGGATCAAAGGCGGCGATGGTCGCATCATAAAACGCGACCCTGCGGAAAACGCGGTACAATGCCGGCAACAACCGGCCGCGGGGCACAAACGGGACAAGCAATGAACCGTTACGCCGGCGTTCCCGGGCAATTACCCGCGTGATGGCGTCCAGAGCCGATTCGTTCATCGCGACCAGAATGGTTCCCGCAGTGCGCGCCGGAGCGGCGCGGGCCGCCTCCGCGGAACCGGCCACTACCTGAATGGTTGCCGTGGAACGGGCCGGCGGCGGTTCGTAACGATTCGACATTTTTACCCTCGAGAGGCCGGACCATCCCGATGGCCATCGGGATTCACCGCTCGGTCCGCGCCGGTGAATTCGCGGTACAATTCGGCGTAGCGACCGTTCTGGTCCAGCAGGCTCTGGTGCGTGCCGCGTTCAATGATGCGGCCATGATCCAAAACCAGCACAAGGTCCGCCCCCACAACCGTGCTCAGGCGATGAGCCACGATAAACGTGGTGCGATTGGTGACGAGTTTCTCCATCGCCTGCTGAATCAGCAACTCTGTATGCGTGTCCACCGCGCTGGTGGCCTCGTCCAGCAGCAAAATGCGGGGATTAGCCAGGAACGCCCGGGCAAAACAGATAAGCTGGCGCTGGCCCAGGCTCATTGAGGCCCCGCGCTCCGCCACCGCAGTCTGGAATCCGTCCTGAAATTTCATGATCATGTCATAACAGTTTAATTGACGGGCGGCTTCGTAGACCTCTTCCTCGGTCGCGTCCGGCCGGGCATAGCGAATGTTCTCCATCACCGTACCGGTGAAAAGATAGTTTGACTGCGCCACGATACCCATCTGGCGGTGCAGGCTTTCGCCGATGACATGGCGCAAATCATGGCCGTCGATCAGAATCCGGCCCTTGCTCGGCAGATAGAACCGGCAGATCAGGCTCACGATGGTGGATTTTCCGCAGCCGGTGTGCCCCACCAGCGCGACGTTCTGACCGGGTTGAACGTGGAAATCGATGTCGTCCAGCACCGGTTTGTCCGGATCGTAGGCGAAATGAACGTGCTCGAAGCGCACCGCCCCGCGGATGGGGGGCAGTTCCACGGCTTGCGGCAAATCGGCCACCTGGGGCTTTTCCGCCAGCAGCGTTTGGACGCGTTCGGCACAGGCCATGGCCATCATGGTGTCGTTGTAAAAATTGCCGAAATTGATGACCGGCCCCATGAACCAGTCCCAGTAAATGTACAAGGCGATGAGTTTACCGACGGCAAAGCGCTGCGAAGCCGGTTCGGCGGCGGTGTGTAACACCAGGTATGCGCCGAAAATAAGAATAATCACCTTGCCAAGAAATCCCACAATTCCCAACAGGGGCTGGTAGACGCCGTTGATGAGAGCCGCCCGCATATTGTTGGCGGTGTTGGCCGCTTGCAGGTCATTGAACACGTCCAGATTCTCGTACTGTCGATTGAACGCCGTGACCACCCGCATGCCGGAAATATTCTCGGCCAGGTTGGTGCTCAGGCGGGTGTAAGTTTCGCGGACCCTCCGCCAGGCGCCGCCCACTTTTTTCCGGTAAATCAAATTCATCACGTAAAGAACCGGCCCCAGCCACAGCACGGCCAAGGCGATTCGCCAATCCATCAGGATGATGATTGTGGCCGCGATCATCATCATCATGATGTTGCTGACCAGCGTGTTGGCGCCCCAGACGATGAAGTTCGCCATGGTGTCGATATCGCTGGTGCCGCGGGTGAGAATGCGTCCGAACCTGGTTTTATCGTAATAGTTCATGGACAGCGACTGGAGATGGCGAAACACCGCCCGCCGCAGATTGAACAGGACTTTCTGACCGATGAGGGTGGTGAAGGCAATGCCGAACCGCTGGAGCAGCAGCGCCGCGAGCATGGTCAAGCCCCATACGGTTATGGTAACGGCGATATTCATGTACGCGCGCCCCACGCGGCCCATCTGCAGCAGTTCCCCGGCCCAGGGCGGATGAAGATGCGCCAGCAGCGCGATCAATCCGCCGGCGAAAATATTCCAATGCTTTCCGGGAATGTCGACGTCGATGAGTTGTTCCATGTAGCGCGGCGTAATCATTTCCAGCAAGTTGACCAGCAGCCCGACGAGCGTCGTGAGCGCGTAACCCCGGCGATAGGGCCGCATCCAGGTTAAGGCCCCGCGGACCACTTTCCAGTCCAGTGGTTTGTATTCGGTTTCGCCCTCCAGATTGACGGGGATTTCCTTCTTCCCCGCCGGACCAGGCGGTCTTTTCCAGAACGACCGAAAACGCCGACGAATCGTGTCTAGCACGGCTTGGCCTCCGTCGACCGATCGCCTCTTCCGGGCCGCTGGCCGGGGAGCAGCGTCGGCTGGTGGCTGGGAAACTGGAGTTTGGCGATTTGATGGTAATACCCGTGCTGGCGCATGAGTTCCTCGTGCCGGCCGGCTTCCATGATGCGACCGTTTTCCAGCACAATGACCAGATCCGCCGCCTGGACCGTGCTCAGGCGGTGGGCGATGACGAATACCGTGCGATCTTTGAGCACCAATTCCAGCGCCCGCTGGATCAGGTGTTCGGTTTGCGAATCCACCGCGGCCAGCGCGTCGTCGAGAACCAGAATGCGGGGATTGGCGACGATGGCCCGGGCGATCGCCAGCCGCTGCTTTTGGCCGCCGGAAAGAGTGGCGCCGCGCTCGCCGAGCATGGTCTTGTATTGCCGGGGCATTTCCATAATGAAATCATGCGCCTGGGCGAGTCGGGCCGCGGCCTCCACTTCGGCGTCGCCGGCCCGGGAGTTTCCATAGCGGATATTGTTGGCGATGGTATCGGAAAAAAGGAAAGTTTCCTGAAATACGAAGCCGATGCTCCGGCGTAACGAGGCCAGCGATACTTTGCGTATATCGACGTTGTCTATGAGAATGACCCCCTCCTGCGGGTCATAAAAACGAGTCAATAATTGCATCATGGTCGATTTGCCCGCCCCGGTTGGTCCCACCAGCGCCACCACCGATCCACCGTCGATGGCGAAGGAAATATCTTTAAGCACCGGTTTGGCCGGATCGTAGCCGAAAGTCACGAAGGAAAACTCCACCGCCCCGGGACCGCGCGGCAACGGCGGCGCGGCGGGCAATTCTTTGATGGTGGGCGTGGCATGAAGGATTTCGAAAAAACGCCGCGCCGAGACCACCGCCGTCTGGTACTGGTTGCTGATCTGGTTGATCTGCTGCAATCGCGAGAGAATCGCTCCCATCGCCATGCCGAAAACCAGGATGTCACCCGGCTGCAGATAGCCGTGGACCGCCAGTATCGCGCCGACCAGGAACAGCGCCAGGTTCGACACCGTGGCGATCCCCCGGATCACGGGAACAAAATTCGCCCAAAGGCCGACCGTGGTCATAACCTTCCCGAACAACTCGTCGGCGGTGCGGTTGTACTTGCCGATTTCAGTCGTTTCCGTGGCGAACCCCTTCACCACCTGTACACCCGCCACGTTCTCACTGTACACGGTGACCAGGTGGTCATTCGTCGCCATGAGTTGTTTCTGAATGGGCTGCATTTTTCCACTGAAACGGCGGATGTACCAGAGCCAGAAAGGAACCGGCAGAAGCGACACCAATCCCGCCCAGGGGTTAATCATGGCGACCAGAATGTTGTAGCCGAGAACGTAGGCGACGATTTCCGCCAGCGAAACCAGCGACATGTTGACAAAAAAGCGGATGTTGTGCAGATCGGAAAGAGCGCGGTTGATCAATTGCCCGCTGGAATGCCGGTCATGAAATCCGAAGCCGACTCTCTGCAACTGGTCGTACACGGTTGCGCGCATGTGGAAAACCATGTTCATGCTGAGCCTGGTGTTGGTCACCGCGCGGAAAAAACTGCACACACCGGAGAGAACCACAAATATGCCCAGCAGGCCGACAAGAATCAGAACGATTCCCAGCGTACCGTGGAGCAACTGCTCCCAATTTCCCGCCGCAACGACCCGGGCGCCTTGTTGCGGGGCAAGAACATGTTGGCTCGCCGCCGCTACCGCGGGCGGATGCGGTACGCGTCCTTGTCTGGCGCCCAACGACATGTGTACCGTGTTGATCACGATGCGCGTCAGATCAACCGAGGATATTTCCAGAAAAACGCCCAAACCCACCAGCAGACAGGCCGTCACCGCGATCCAACGGACGGGTGCGACAAACTGAAACATTTTTACAAGAAGCTGGAAGTTGGTCAGCGGACCGGGAGAAAATTTCGAGGAACTCCCCCCGGAAGCGGCGCCGGGATTGGAACCCGTTGGGGGCGGGGGGTCCGATTCTTCCCGGCCGCCATCGGAGTTCGCGGCGTGCGACTGGGGACCATCATGCTGGCCGGCTGTCCGGGAACGTTGTTTCAAGCCCATCTGAAAAAGCCGGAGAAGCCCTCAATACTCTGCGAAACCGGGTAGTGTTCATCTCCCCAGTCACGCCGGGTTTCCACCTTACCATATAAGTCCTTCCGGATGCAATAATTGCGCTGAATTCCACCGGCGTTCATTCCCCAACACCAACCGCCGGCTTGCAATTCCCCGGCGGAGGACCATAATCCGATTCTTTGAATCGCGGACTCATACGGGCGTGACACATGGATTATACGCTGATTCTGGCGACTGCCCTCGGAGCCATCAGTCTTTATCTGATGCTTCCCCGCGGCCGCGCCGCCCTGGTGAAACTCGGCGCGTTGATCGGGGTTCTTGCACTGGGCGCCGGTTTGCTCGGCTGGTTCCACTGGACGGCGCAAGAGCAGGCCGTTCATTATCCCGGCCCCCCCGCCATTTTCTTTTATATTTTCGCCGCCATCGCTCTGGCCTCGGCCGCAGGCGTGGTATGCCATCCGCGCCCCCTGTATGCCGCCTTATATTTCGTTCTGCTGACGCTGGCCGCCGCCGCCCTGTTTCTTTTGTTACGGGCGGAGTTCATCGCCGTGGTTCTGATCATCATTTACGCCGGGGCCATCCTGGTTACTTACGTATTCGTCATCATGCTGGCGAGTCCGGGCGGGGAAATTCCAGCGGCCGATTACGACCGCATCAGCGCCGATCCGCTCGCGGCGGTGCTGGTGAGCTTTCTTCTTCTGGGAACGATTCTGCAGATGATGTCTTACGGTCAAGCGGCTTTGGCGCACGGCCCGGGCGCCGTGCCCGCCGCCGGTCCGGCCGGTTTCGGCGGCATGGGAATGCTCGGTGCGAACCTGTATTCGCACTACGCGCTGCCCCTGGAACTGGCCGGCGTCCTGCTGACCGTGTCGCTGGTGGGCGCGGTGATGATTGCGCGTAAAAATGAACCGCCGGTCCGGATGCTCGACTCCGGCGAAATACCGGCGGAATAACCGCGACTTGGTGAAAAAAAGATGGAATCCATGAGCAATCCAGTTCTGTACCGTTACCTGGCCCTTGGGGCGGCGCTTTTTGCCGTAGGGTTGGTGGGTTTTCTCACCCGCCGAAACATGATTATGATATTTCTTTCCACGGAGATCATGTTTCAGGGGATCGCCATTAACCTGATTGCCTTCAGTTGTTATCACCAGAACGCCGCCGGGCAGTCCTTCGTGATATTTTTATTGACCATCGCCGCCGCGGAGGCCTCACTGGCGCTGGGCCTGGTAGTGATGCTGTTTCGGCGTCGCGAGACGTTGAACGTCGACGCCTGGTCGGACATGCAGGGGTAATCGGCCGGGAAGGAAAGACCCGCCGAGCCTTGCGAAATACGGGAGTGTAACGTGTATCCTTCATGGACGCCGCATGAGGCGGCGATTATTTTTTCCGCCTTGATTCCGGCCTTCCCCCTGGGGGCAGCGATTGTTCTGGCGCTGCTGGGCGCCAAATGGTTCAAAAAATCCTCGCACGTGCCGGCCATCATCGGTGTGTCCCTGTCATTTTTCATCGCGCTCAAACTGTTGTTGATGTTCCAGTTCGGCCAGTTGGCCGCCCCCAACGCCACCTACATTCAATCCGATCTGTGGACATGGATCGGGGCCGGGGGGTTCAAGGCTTCCGTCGGCATATTTCTTGATCCGCTTTCCTGCCTGTTTGCGGCTTTTGTCACCGGCATTTCGCTGCTGATCTTCATTTACTCCTCCGGTTACATGGAAGGCGATTACGGCTACTTCCGCTTTTTCGCCTACATGAGCCTCTTTGTGTTCTTCATGACCACACTGGTTCTGGCCAACAACTTCCTGCTGGTATATTTGGGATGGGAAGGCGTGGGGTTGGCCAGCTATCTTCTGATCGGTTATTACTATCCGCGCCCCGCGGCGCGCGACGCGGCCACCAAGGCCTTCATCACCAATCGCGTCGGCGACACCTGCTTCGCCATCGCCGTGCTGATGATCTACCTGACATTCCACTCGTTGAAATTCAGCCACGTGTTTTACGGATCGCTGCAAAGTCCGGCGTTTCGCGCAGCGCATCGGACGGTTTTATTCTGGATTCCGCTGCTGCTGATGTTCGGCGCGTTCGCCAAGTCCGCCCAGTTTCCTCTGCATGTGTGGTTGCCGGACGCCATGGAAGGCCCCACGCCCGTATCCGCCCTTATCCACGCCGCGACGATGGTCACGGCCGGCGTGTACCTGATCGCCCGCTGCCTGCCGCTGTTCCTGCACGATCTTCCGGTCCTGCACCTGGTGGGCCTGATTGGCTGTTTCACGGCCTTCATGGCGGCCACCATTGCGATGTGCCAGTACGACATGAAACGCATCTGGGCTTATTCCACCATTTCGCAGCTTGGCTACATGTTCCTGGGACTGGGCGTGGCGACGGGAACCGGCGCCGTGTTCCACGTATTCACGCACGCTTTTTTCAAGGCCCTGCTGTTTCTGGCCACCGGTTCGGTCATGCACGCCATGGGCGGCGAACTGGACATCCGGAAAATGTCCGGCTTGAGAAAGAAAATGCCCATCACGGCCATCTGCATCCTGATGGGCTGCCTGGCGCTGTCCGGCTTTCCCGGCTGGTCCGGATTTTTCAGCAAGGACGATATTCTTTCCGCCGCCATGAATTCAACCTGGCGTTTCGGACCGTGGCTGGCGGTGGTGGGTCTGCTGACCGCGCTGATTACCGCGTATTACACATTCCGCGTATTTTTCCGCGTGTTCACCGGCGAGTTGATCCTGCCCGCGACGGCGGGTCAACACGAGTCTTCTCCTTTTTTTCCACCAGGTGACTTGCCCGGTGGCGAACATGCCGTCAATCACGGCCGACCAGCCGCCGGCGACGCGGCGAAGGATCGGCATGCCCCAGCCAAAAAACCGCGATCTCTTGACGGCGCGCCGGCTATGTGGCTGCCCCTGATTGTTCTGGCCATCGGGGCGACATTCGCCGGCTACCTGGGTGTTTTCGGCTCCCACGCCCCCGGCGGATGGATCGGCGGGTTCCTCGGCCGAGTACCGCTCAATGGAACCATTCGATATGTTCCCACCCCCCCCGCCGGTCTGCCGCAACCGGTGGGCGGGCATGTCAATCCGATTCTCATCATGATCATCGGCGCGGCTCTGGCGGTGCTGGGAGTTCTGATCGCGGCCTATTTTCATCGCATCAATCGGCAGGCGGCGGCCAAGGTCGCCGTTGTCTTGCGTCCCCTGGTGCATTTTCTGGAAAACAAGTGGTACATTGATGAGCTGTATCACTACACGCTGGTTCGACCGCTGCGCTTTTCAGGCTATATTCTTTCGCTTATGGACCGGTTCATTGTAGACGGCCTGGTATTCGTAATCGGATTTATTCCCCAGCTTGCCGGCTTTACGATCAAACCGACGGAAAGCGGCCGGTTGCGTTATTACGGCATCGGCATGGTCGCGGGAGTGGCCGTGGTGCTGCTGGGCGTGTTGTATCTGCTGCGATAAGCGGCTTGCTGGAAAAAGGAATCGCGGGACCGGCATAAATAACGACCCGACGGAAGAAAATTTCCGCCAGTATCGCGACGATTGAGGCTTATGAACCACCTGATTCTACCCATGATGCTGCTGATACCCGCGCTGGGCGGGGTGCTGGTATTTATGTTGCCGCGCCGGGCGGCCCGGACCACCGGACCACTGGCCTTGGCCATATCCTGTTTGCCGGCCATTCTGGGCATCGGGTTGCTTTGCCGGTTCCATTACGCGCACGGCCGCCAATGGCAGGAAGCCTTCGTCTACAACTGGATGCCGCAATTCGGCGTGAAATTCTCTCTCGGAGTCGATGCCATCAGCCTTTGGCTGACCATGCTGGCCGTGGTCATCATGCCGCTGGCGATTCTGGACAGTTTCGACAAAATCCACCATCGGCAGAACGAGTTCTACGGATGGATGCTGTTGCTTTACGCCTCCATGATCGGCGTATTCTGCGCGCACGACGTGTTGCTGTTCTACCTGTTCTTTGAGTTCACGCTCATCCCGACATTTTTTATCATCGGCGTCTGGGGCCACGCCGAACGCCGCCGGGCCGCCGGCAAGTTTTTTCTTTACGCCTTTTCCGGATCGGTGCTGCTGCTGGCTTCGCTGATCTACCTGGCCTGGGTACACCAGGAAAAATTCGGTTCGTTTTCCTTCTCTCTCGCCGGGCTTTACCAGGCCGGACGGTCGCTTTCGCCGTGGCAACAGGGAATGGTTTTTCTGGGACTTTTAATCGGATTCGCCATCAAGGTTCCGCTGTTTCCCCTGCACACCTGGATGCCGTTGGCGATAACCGAATCACCCGCTCCCGGCGCGGTGACGATCGCCGGTTTCAAACTCGGCGCCTACGGCCTGCTGCGGTTCGCCCTGCCCATGCTGCCGCTGGCGGTGCAACGATTCACCCCGTGGCTGGCGGCTCTGTGCGTGGTATCAATCCTTTTCGGGGGGCTGGTAAGCTGGGTTCAGCACGACATGAAAAAACTTGTCGCGTATTCCGTGGTAAGCCACCTGGGCCTGTGCGTACTGGCCATCCTGGCCCTGACCACAACGGGCCTGATCGGCGGCATCATGGTGATGATTAATTCCGGCATTCTGGCCGCCGGCCTGCTGCTGGTCATGGGCATGATTTACCGCCGTTACCACACCCGCGATCTCAAAGAGCTTTCCGGCCTGGCCCGGCGCTTGCCGGCGTTGGGCTTTTTCGCCGTCTTTTTCGCCCTGGGAACCGCGGCTGTTCCGGGCTTGAATGGTTTTGTAAGCGAGATACTCTCGCTCGTGGGAACTTATGTGAGCGGTTCGCCGGCGCATGGCGGCCACCTGGGGCCCGCGTATGCCATTCCCGCCGCCTTGGGAATGATTCTGGGCGCCCTGTACATGATTTACTGGGTCGCCTGCGTCATTTTCGGTCCGCTGGTCGAAACGGAAACGCAAGGTGAGTCCACTCAGGCCGGACACCCGGCGCGGCCCAAGGCGCCTGATCTTTCGTTACGCGAGTGGTGCATATTGACGCCCTTGGCGGCGCTGGTGCTGGTATTGGGAATTTATCCACCGCCGGTGCTGCGATCGATGCAACCCGCGGTAAACCATATTCGCTCCCGGGTTTTGGCCGGCGCCGCGTCGCCGAAATCAAAATATTTTTTCCAACACGAAAAGGGCACGAAGGAAGCGGTCCATAGCCACCAAGGGCGCCAGGATGACGGAAAAACGCTCGTTGGAAAAATAAGAAATAACGGCATGGCCTGTCCCGATGGTTATCAGAACGGCCTGGTGCTCTGTCGCACCTACAGTTGCGGGTTGACGGAGCACTAAGTGCAATGAAAGAGTGATCCGCCATAATAAAACCGAGGTTTCCCAAGTGAACATCAATCTCCAAGGTCTTTGCCCGGAAATCATCATGCTCTCGGCGGCGGCGCTGGTGCTGCTGGTCGGCCTGTGTCCGCGCGACGGGGTGCGGCGCTCCAGCCAATGGATCGCCGCCATCAGCCTGGTTCTGGCGTTCATCGCCGCCTGGAATCTCGGCCCGATCGGCGATGGGCGCCACTGGACGCTCTGGCCCCTGGCCACCTACGATTCCCTGCTCGCCAGCGGCATCGGTCTGCTGACGGTTCTGGCTTCCTGGGACATGCCATTTTTGGACGACCCCGCACAATCCGACAAGGCCTATCGCGGCGAATTTTTCGCCATGCTGCTCTGTTCGCTGGCCGGTTTGAGCATGATGGCCAAAGTCAATGATTTAATCTGGCTGTTCCTGGCTCTCGAACTGGTTTCCATTCCCACCTACATCATGGTGGCCGCGGGCCGCGGCAACGCCGCCGCCCAGGAAGCCGGCGTCAAATACTTCTTTCTCGGCGCGCTGTCCGCCGCCATTTATCTCTTCGGGTTCAGCTATCTCTACGGTTTTGCGGGCAGCACGCGTTTTACCGCCATCGCCGCCGCTTTCCACAGCGCCCTGGCCGGCGGGCATCTGCCCTACGTCGCCCTCATCGGCCTGTTGATGGTGGTGATCGGCATCTCCTACAAAATCGCCGCCGTTCCCCTGCATTACTATGCCCCCGACGTGTACCAGGGGGCGGCGACACCCGTTACGGCGTTTCTTTCTTTTACTCCCAAGGCTGCCGGGTTTTTCGCCCTTATCATCGTCTTCAATCTCACCGGCTGGAAACTATCCGGCCCCGGCGCGCCGGGACACGTCCTGCCCGATTTGCTCATGGTCCTGGCGGTGCTGACCATGTTCATAGGCAACGTGCTGGCCCTGTTGCAGCGAAACATTAAGCGCCTATTGGCTTACAGCTCCATCGCCAACAGCGGCTATATGCTCGTGGGATTGGCCGTCGGGCCGGTGCGGCCGGCCGGTTCCGCGATCAACGGCCTGAGCGCCACGCTTTTTTACCTGGGCGCTTACAGCCTGATGACCGTCGGCGCTTTTGCCGCGCTGATTTACCTGCAGGGTAAAACCGACGCCGCCGAGGACCTCGACGACATTGCCGGCGTCGCCGGCGAACATCCGCTGGCCGCCGCCAGTATGGCGGTTTGCCTGTTCAGCCTGATCGGCATGCCCGGCACGGTGGGATTTCTTGGCAAGTTGTTCATCATCCAGGCGGCGCTGGCGGCGAATCATCCCTTGCTGGCCGTGCTGGTGGTGATCAATGCGGCCATTGCCGCGGCGTATTACCTGCGAATTGTCGCCGCGATGTACCTCCGCGACGCCTGGACGCCTTTTACCGTGCGGCGGTCTCTTGCGCCCCCGTTTGCGGCCGCCCTGGCCACGGTACTGGTGATTTTCTTCGGCATTTTCCCGGCTCAGCTTTTCCAGCAGTCGTCCGCCTCCGGCCAGGTGGTTCCGACCGCAGTCATCAGCCACAAGCCCGCCCCTGTGCCGCTGGCAGCGGCTCGCCCGCCGGCGTATCCGCAATAACGCAAGCGGCACGCGGGCCGGCAGGTCAAGGACACCTTTGGATTGCGCTGTCGGATTGCAGCGAGTCTGTAGATTGGCCATTGTGATGATCCCGGAAAACTCGGCGCGAGAGATTTTAGATCGGGCCACCGCAAGAGTGCATACCCCGTAATGCCGCGGGTAACCCATGATCCGGCGAAACCGCCAGGGGCGCCGCCGAGCCGCGCGCGTCAGCAAGCGGCATGGGCGGGGACACGATTCATAGTCCATCCGGTCGCTTACGCGCGCGGCTCGGATACCGGCGCGCCGGAATTCAGACCGCGACCATTAAGCCAAGACGGTGCGCAACAGCGATCATGTCCGGTGGCGGGGGAAGTTGAAATTCTCGCCATTGGGAGAGACCGGGATGTTTGAATCCCAGTTTCCAACAGTGCAAGCAAAGCCGGGGAATCCCGCCGGCTACCCGCCTCCCGGCGGGCGAGGTCGGGATCCCATGGCCGGGCGCGGACATCCGGCCCGCAACCTGGCCGGGGCGGGCAGCCGGTGCGTCATAAAGATCATCGCCGAGCACGGGTGTTCCGAGGAACATCATGTGCGCGCGGATCTGGTGCAGGCGGCCGGTTTTGATGGCCACGGACACGAGCGAGGCGCGGGGACCGCCGGTCAGGACGCGGTAAGAGGAAATCGCCTCTTGGCCGCGGCGCGAGACAATCACTTTTTTTACATGAGCGGTGGCGATTTCCTTGAGCCGAGCCTGGACAACACCCTGCGGCGGCGAAGGCCGGCCGCGGACCAGCGCCAGATATTCCTTGCATACTTGCCGTTGTTCGAACTGCGCGCGGAGCGAGTCGTAAGCGTTGGGGCGCAGCGCCACCAGCAGCAACCCGCTGGTCTGTTTATCCAGCCGATGAAGCAGGCCCCAATCGCGTTTGACGCCCAGATTCTGGAGCAGTTTGCCATAACGGCTGAACAGACCGTTGAGCAGTGAATCGGCGGCATGGCCCTTGCCCGGCTGCGTCACCACACCGGCGGGTTTGTTGACAACGAGAAGATCATCGTCCGCATGCACGATTTCAAAAGGGACGTCGGGATTGGGCGGAACGGCGAAACGGATGAAAGGCTCCTTGCCGGCGTCTTAACGCCTGGCCCGCAATTTTAATGAACGCCCTGTTCGGCCAGCCAGCGTTCCGCGTCCAGGGCCGCCTTGCAGCCCATGCCGGCGGCGGTGACCGCCTGGCGGTACACCGGATCAGCGCAGTCGCCGGCGGCGAATACGCCGGGCACGCTGGTGGTGGAGCGGAACGGATCCTGGAGCGCGACATAATTCTTTTCGTCGAGGGCAACTTGTCCTTTCAGAAAAGCGGTGTTGGGAGTATGGCCGATGGCGGCGAACATGCCGCGGCAGGCCAGCACATCGGTCCGGCCGGTTTTGAGATTCTTCGTTCGCACGCCGGTGACGCCGTCGGCATCGGTTCCGAGCACTTCCTCGACCACGGTGTTCCAGACGGGCGAGATCTTCTGATTGGCCAGGGCGCGGTCCGTCATGATTTTGCTCGCCCGCAGCGTATCGCGGCGGTGGACCAGGTAAACGAGGCTGGCGAATTTGGTCAGATAAGTCGCTTCCTCCACCGCCGAATCGCCCCCGCCGACGACCACCACGGGAACATTCCGGAATCGCGGCAGCGCCCCGTCACACACCGCGCATGCCGAAACACCGTTGTTCTCAAAACGTTTTTCGCTTTCCAGCCCCAGATAGTTGGCCCGCGCGCCGGTACTGACAAGCACGCTGTGCGTTCGCACCAGAACTTCGCCTTGGCCGCTTAAGTCGTTGACGTGCCAGATACAAAAGGGCCGCGTCTTGAAATCCACGCGGGTTACATAGGTATTTTGCACGCGGGCGCCAAAGCGCCGGGCCTGCTTCTGGAGAACATCCATCATTTTCTGTCCGTCGATTCCCTCGGCGAACCCTGGATAATTCTCCACTTGAGTGGTGAACATCAACTGGCCGCCGGGCATGCGGTCACGATTGACGCCATCCCCGGCCAGAACCAGGGGATTCAGATTGGCGCGGGCGGCGTATATGGCCGCGGTCCAGCCCGCCGGACCCGATCCCACAATGACTGTTTTTTCAATATCCGCCATAAAATTCCTTTGTGAATCACAACCGGAATTTCCGGTTTCCAAGATTTCTTTCGTGAACCATTATATTCGGCCCGGTCGGGATGGCTATCGGGACCATATTTGCGGGCTGCTATGCGCGTAGAAGCGTTCCTCTTTTTCCACCACTTGAATCGGCCATTCAAACGCCTCCGACAGAAGCTTGCCGGTGAGCGTCCGGCGCGGATGCCCCTGGGCGATCACCGTGCCGCGCCGGCTCAACAGGAGCACGTGGCGGGTGGGCGGGGGAATTTCCTCCAGGTGGTGCGTGATCATGAGCAGGGCCGGCGGATGGGCCGTTTGCCGGAGCTGTTCCAGCGTGGCCAGGAAATTTTCACGCGTGGGCAGATCCAGACCGGTGGTGGGTTCGTCCAGCAGCAGCAGAGCGGGATTTTGGACCAGAGCGCGGGCGATCAGCACGCGCATTTTCTCGCCGGTGGAGAGCGTGCCAAAGAGTTGATCCGCCAGGTATTCCAAGCGCATAACGCCAAGCAATTGCACCGCCCGCTTCCATTGCGCCGGCGTGGGTTGATCATACGCGAGCGTCAGCTTGCCGAAAAATCCGGTGCATACCGCTTCCACCGCTCGGATGCCCTCGTCGAAAGGGTAAATACTCAGCGCCTCCACCACGCCGATGTTTCGGCGGATATCCGCCAGGGGATGCTCGTCCAACCGATATCCCAGCACACGGACCGTCCCGCGCGTCGGCCAGAGGTAGCCGGAGGCAATCCGCAGCAGAGTCGATTTGCCGCTGCCATTCGGACCGAGAATGGCGCCCCAGGCGGCGGCGGGAAGTTCCCAGTTGATGTCCTGAAGAATGGTCCGTCCGCGGCGAAGAAAGTGAAGATTCTCAAATTGAATCGCCGATTTTTTCGTCGTGGAGCTCATGGAATCCGTAACTCCCGGCGGCTCTCGGAACAGGAAACCGGCCCCGGTATTTTTCCGAAGGGTTGCTCCAAGCCGTAGACCAGCCGGGCGGCGCGAACGGTGTTGCGCAGCAGCATGGCGAGAGTCATCGGCCCCACGCCGCCGGGAACCGGGGTGATCCACGAAGCCAGCGGCGCGACGGAATCAAAATCGACATCGCCGACGGTTTTCCGCACGGTTTTTCCATTCGCGTCCGTTGTGTCGAGGCGATTGATCCCGACATCAATCACCACCGCGCCCGGCCGCACGTGCCGCCGGTTAATCAAGCCGGCCTGGCCCGCCGCCACGATCAGAATTTCCGCGCGTTGCGTGTGGGCGGCCAGATCGCGCGTGTGAATGTGGCAGAGCGTCACCGTGGCGCCGCGTTCGGTCAGCAACAACGCGGTCGGTTTTCCGGCGATGCGGCTGGCGCCCACGAGAGTCGCTTCCGCTCCCCGCAGCGATACAGCCGTCGACTCCACCAGAGCCAGCACCGCCAGCGCGGTACAGGGAGCGATAATGGAATATCCGTAAACCACGTGGCCGATGTTGGAGGGATTCACCCCTTCCACATCCTTGATCACATCGATGGCGTACTGCGCCTGTTGCGTGTGAAGGTGTTCCGGCAGCGGCAGATGCAGCATAATGCCCGTCACCGACCGGTCCGCCGCCAATTCCCGCAGCAGGCGGTCCAGTTCGTCCTGCGTAACGGTAGCCGGCAATTCCCGCAAACTGTATTCAACTGCGACTTCCCGGCAGGCGAGAGCTTGATTGCGGGCGTAAACACAGGCCGCCGGCGACCGGCCGACCAGAACCGCCACCAGTCGCACGGGCTTGCCGGCGCTGCGGAGCTGCGCCACGTCCGCGGCCACTTGTTGTCTGACCTGGGCGGCAAGGGCTTTTCCATCAATGATGCGGGCCGTCATAGCCACTCCAATTTCCTGGAATCGCCGCCGGGTGCGGCGGGAATAAAGTATACTCGGCTTGGCCGGTTTGGATACATTTTTGAGCCGATGCCCCAATGTTTGCCCGCAGGCAAACATAGAGCAGTGGAAATTGGAGTAGGAGATCAGGTGAGCAAACATGTAAGTCCTTATTTAAGCAGCACTTGCGGCATTTCTATAGAATTTATACGGATTCAAGCTTGACATTTATCGGAAGTGGGTTATAATATATTGGATAAGTTGCCCTGCGCCTCGAAAGAGAGCAGGGGGAGAACGGACCTTCGGGCGGGATGTCAAAATTCTCGAAGGCCAATTCAGAAGATTATCGCATGGATGCGGCGCGGAGAGCCTGTTCATGGCTTCGTGCATCGACTTGTGTTTATGTAAGTATGCGCGGTTTCTTTACCGGCGTTCGCCGGAATCCGCGCGGAAACATATTTCCTTATAGGGAGGAATTTCCATGTCACGTATCACCATCCAACACGTTTCACCAAGGCGGGGGAGAGGACGAACCGGAGCCGCCGCGCTCTTGGCGCTGGCCGCGGCGGGCTTGTTCATGTATCAGCATCGCGTACAGGCGGATGTGATATTGACCGCCAGCGAAAACGCGAATTCGTTTGGCCACTTTGATCAAAATGCCACCAATACCACCACCGCGCCACCAGCGGGCACCTTTCTGGTAACACCGACGAATCCGGGTGTTTCGGCCATGGGCCCCGCCGCGTGCGCGCCCACATCCGCCGCGAATTCGTTTATTTTTCTTCAGAATCAGTATAATCTCACACTGGGTCTTGTCGACCTTGGCAATCCCTACGGCACGATCAGCACGCTGGCCTCCGGGGCCTACATGGGTACCTCACCAGCGACCGCAAATGCGAACTCGCAAACCGGTTATTCTGGAGGCGGCACATCGCCGGGAGGTTTTGCCCTCGGTAAGGAGAAGTATCTTCAGAATAAATTCCCCAACGGCATAACCAGCAACACCGGCCAGAAATACGCCATACAAACCGTTGGACAGAACGGCTACGGCGCCTTTTCTCAGGCGGCAAACGGCCCCTGGGTTGGCGGCATTGCCAACACGACGCCTACGGCCGCATTCATCCAGCAGCAGCTTGCCGCTGGTGAAGATGTCGAGATGTTCTTCGCTTGGACAGACTCAACCGGTACAAACCCAACGCCCGGCCATGTGGTCACGCTAACCGGTATCAACTACGACCAGACCACGAACTCCGGCAATATCAGTTTTATCGATCCAACGAACAATGTTGGCGGCAATATCACATATGGAACAGGCGATGCCCCGAACATCACGAGTATTGACTTGACAAAGCTTGTGAATGGTTACCTTGTGTTCGGATACAAGGGGGGTGCGTCGGGTATCGCGTCCGATGATAACACGGCTTCCGCAACTTACGGAGAGATAGTGTCCGTCTTCGCGGAAAGCCCCGTTCCCATACCCGAACCGGCTAGCATGGCGCTACTGGCCCTGGGCGGCCTGGGTTTGCTCCTGAAGCGCGGGAAAAAGGCGGCGTAAAACGGACACGAAGCGAGCTGCGGGATTGATCCCCGCGGAAAAAGCGGCGGGAGATGGAGCTGCGCGGCGGCGGACGGAAACGCCCGCCACCGCTTTTCGGACGGAGGGGAGAATCCGTATCGCGGTTATACACGCATGATTTTGCGTGTGTACATAAACGCGGTTTTATTTCGGTGCGCGCCGGAAGCCGCGCGGAAACATCGTTCTTTGTGAGGAGGAATTTCCATGTCACGCAAAGCTCTCTATCCGCATCCACAAACGGCGCCAAAAGTAGACCGGATAACCAAACCGTTTTTGCAAGGTGTGGTGATGCTTTTGGCGAGTTTCACAGCGCTCGCCTCCGTGCAAGCCGCATTTAATGGCAACCCCATCCCCGCCGGAGGAGGATCGGCAACAGGTGGAATGACCGGCGTCAATTACATGTGGACTTCAACTCTTAACCCAAACCCCGCGATTCAGCGAAATACCTGCCCGTGGATCACCAACGGGCTGTATGCTCAGGGATTCACAGACGCCAATGGAAAAGGGATAAATGGTTGGACTGTAAACACCGGCTTGGCGCTGAGTGGTTCTCTTACCCTGGAGAAGTATTTCTCCTGGGTTACGCAACAACCCACCGAGAATATCAACGGGGGCTCTTTTGGCGGAAAATCCTACACCCAAGCCGGGTGGGGTGGAGCCGATATCCGGATTCTCTATACTCCGGGCGCCGGCGATCCCACTGGCGCTGCGGTCCATTGGATGCAAGCCATCTACACGAACGCCCCCAATTCAAACGGAACGCCGCCCAATGGCTATAGCGCCGGCGGAGGATACTACGAATACCTCGATAATTATGGCACCGCCGGCACCAACCCCAATTATGATAACAACTACCCCACCCCAGCAAACAATCCGACGACAAGTACCGAATTTGCGGATGCCCCTTCCCGACGGCAACTTCCTTTCGGCACAACTACCTGGCAAGCCCAAACGTTTGTGGACACCTTTAATACCACTACCAAAACGATCAACATCTATGGTAGCGGTATTTGGTGGGGCTTTAATCTTACCACCGCCGTGCCAGAACCAGCCACTTTGACGCTGCTGGCCGTTGGCGGATTGGGACTGCTGGCAAGGCGCAGGCGAAAGACGGCGTAATGGCGATCTGGCGATAGCGGCTTGCCCGGCGCTTTATTGTTAGCGAGCCGAGAGATGGAGCAGCGCGGCGGCGGACGGAAACGCCCGCCACCGCTTTTCGGACGGACATGGGCCGGCGCTTTATGGGGGGCGGTCTTCCAATCCGCCATGGTATGGAGATTCAAATCGGGCAAGATGCCTGCCTGCCGGTAGGCATGCCCCCCCCCACACAGCGGCGGCGCTGCAGACGGGATTGTTAGTCTCGCTGCAGTCACCCGTGGCCGGAAAGTTGCCGCAGTTTTTCTTCCGGCACTCGCCGGGAGAGGCAATGGCTTAATATTTTCAGTTTTTACGGCGCGCAAGCGCCTATTTAACCAGTAGTTATAACATTTCCCGAATAATTTTATGAGTTCCAACTTGTCTTTTACTGGAAATGACTTATAATCCATACGTTATAAGTTTATCCAGTTTACTCTAGTTGATCTGGATTGGGATAGAGATTGGGATATAGTTTCAGGGAGAACAGCTCTTCGGGCGGGATGTCAAGAAAATTCTCGACGACCAAAGCAATAAACTTCGCACGGATGCGGCGCAGGCGGGCGTAGAAAGTTGAGAGCGGAATCACCAATCCAGTGGTTTGACAGGCGGAGCGGTTATCTCGTCTACGCCGGTCCTCCAATTCTTTCTGAACCAACAGACCGCTTGGAACGCATTGGAATGCACAAGAAACGTTGATGTGAATGTCTGAATGTTTTGAATTTTCAATGAGGAGAAAATTATGGGCAGGATGAATGGACGGGCCAGAGGCGGAAATCGCGCGGCCAGGGCAAAAAAAGTGAAATTGACCATTTGGAGTACCGGCGTGATTTCCGCCGCGATGATGGCGGCGGCGGCGCGGGCGGCGGTGGTAACCCCTCCCTCTTCGGTGCCCAGCACTTACACCGATTCCACACCGTTGGCCGGAAGCGCCGCCGGTTACGACTTGGGCCTGGCGGCGGTCAACTACGCCATTTCTCCCACTACCGGTCTTTATAGTGGCAGTCCCGGGGCTTTAGAAGGCGGGCCGGGGGCATCGGGCTTCCCCACTCTCCAGGGAATGGCGAATCTGGAGACCATGGTCCTCAATGGCAGCGTAACTGTTTCCGGAGGCACGGGGTCGGGCGCTTACACCACTACTTACAATGCCAACTTTGTAAGCTCCTTCCGCGACACGAGTATTAATACGACTGCCGGTATCGCCACCAGCCTGCCCGGCGACTCCATCGTCAATGAGATGGGCTATGTTTACGTGTCGCAAGCCGGCGCGACGTACAACTTTAATGTAAATCCGGCGGACGATGGCACGGAAGTGTTTTTGGGGAGCACTTCATTAAACAGCACGACCGGAAGCGGAACTGTGGTCGCGGCCCAGAATGCAAATCAGACCATGGGCAGTAATGTTTCCAGTGATACCGCCGTAACGTTTGCGGACATCGGCCTGTATTCCTTTGAAATCTTCAACGCGCAAACCTGGGGGGGGACCAACTATGATTTTACGTATGCCCCGGCGTCAACAAATCCTTCCGCTCCATCGCTGGTCTTTTACAGCAGCAGCAACTTTACACCGACAATAGCCATCACAAACGGAACCCCCGGAACCGCCACCAATCCGAATGGCGGCAATGCCACGGCCAATTCCACCACTGCCGCCGGCAATACGGCGACCGCGGTGGGAGGGGCCGGCTACATAGGCACGGTGCCTGGAGCGGTTGGGGGAACGGGTGGATACGCCGTTGCCACGGCGTCCAATTCATCGTCCAGCGGCAATGGCACAGCTTTGACATCGCAGGTAAGCGCACAAGGGGGTAAAGGCGGCAACGATTACGGGGGCAAGGGTTACGCGGGTGGCAATGCCACAGGCAGCCTGACGCTGACGGAAAATAATTTTTCCAGCCTGACCGGAACCACGTACGCAGATACTGGTAATGGAGGCACCGGACAGAACGCCAACGGCGGCAACACCGGCACGGCGACTTCCACGATCAATCTGACCGGCAATGAAGATATCAATGCCACCGCTTACGCCAATGGCTACAATAATTTTGGACCGGTTTTCAACAACGCCAGCGGCGGCGGGGTCAACGGTGGTACGGGCACGGGCGGCGCCGGCGCCTTGGGCAGCGCCACCGCTTCGGCTGACGCGACCGGCACCACCTCCGGCCAGAGCGCCGCCACGGCCAATGCCTACGGTTATGGCTCCAACGGCGGCAGCGTATTCAACGGCGGCGTGACCGGCAACGGCGGCGCCGGCGGCGGCGGCTACGCCGCGGCCACGGGCGCCAACGCCGGCCCGGATGCCGTGAACGTGAGCGTGCTTTCCCAAGGCGGCGGCGGCGGCCAGGCGCAGGGTTCCGGATTTACCGGCGGACTCGGCGGCACGGCAACGCTCGGAACGGTCAACGGCAATTCCACCGGCGGCGGGAATGTCAATGTGTCCGCCACCGCCAATGGCGGATCCGGCGGTAGTGGTCAGGCTGGCGCCAATGGTGGTAACGGCGCCAATGAGAC
>JAKBMM010000028.1:0-14148 GCA_021831565.1 Planctomycetota bacterium | reverse complement strand
CGGTTATGGCTCCAACGGCGGCAGTGTATTCAACGGCGGCGTGACCGGCAACGGCGGCGCCGGCGGCGGCGGCTACGCCGCGGCCACGGGCGCCAACGCCGGCCCGGATGCGGTGAACGTGAGCGCGCTTTCCCAAGGCGGCGGCGGCGGCCAGGCGCAGGGTTCCGGATTTACCGGCGGACTCGGCGGCACGACAACGCTCGGAACGGTCAACGGCAATTCCACCGGCGGCGGGAATGTCAATGTATCCGCCACCGTCAATGGCGGATCCGGCGGCTACGGTCAGGCTGGCGCCAATGGTGGTAACGGCGCCGATGAGAGTATTACCAACGCTCTCAGCGGGAGCACCAGCAATGGTGCAACACTCGGTCTCACGCAAAACATTTCCGGCGGCGCCGGCGGCGGAACGAACGGTGGCAACGCCGGCAATGGAGGATCGGCCCAAAGCTCTCTTTCTTTAACAGGTGGCGCCTCGAATGAGTCTCTTACCTTGACCGGTATTGCAACCGGCGGCGGGGGCGGCAATGTCAGTAATGGGACCGGTACAGCGGGTTCCGGTGGTAACGCGGTTGCGAACATTTCCGGTACAAGCGCCGGCGGCGCGGTGGACAGTATCGCCACCGCCACCGGCGGACAACCCGGTAAACTGGCAGGAGGCCAACTGGGCGCCGGCTTTGGTTCCAGTTCGGCCGCCGCCTGGGCGACGACCAGTTCAGGCGCGGTAGCCGCTGTGGTTGCGAACGCCTCGGCATCGTCGCTTAACGGAGTTACCAATACCGTTGAAAGTTTTGCCAATGTCGGCGGACCGGTACGGGGCTATTCCGCAACAGGCAACCGCCAGGCCGCGGCATGGGTTACCGCCCTGCCGACGGCGTCCGCGGAATCTTCGGCGTTGTCGGGCAATCCGGATGTCGGTCATAATTTTACGATCAGCGGAAGCACGAATCTGTTGGGACTTATGACACTCTCGGGAACCGCCAACGCCGGCACAACCAGCCAGACGTATCACAGTGAAGTAGATTGGAACATTACCGCTTCCCAATTGAATTCCACAGAGCAGGAATTGTTGCTTGGATTGGAAGGCGCGCAGTATTCCGGCAGCGGCACGGTACAGTTCCAGGTCAATCAGAATGGGACGGATGTGCTCAATGACACCTTCAGCAGTTTCAGCGCCGCGCAGAATTATTTCAACAATCAGACTGTAGATCTGGGACCGGTGACGCTGGGAGTACCCGCCGGCAGTAATCCGCAACTCAATGTCATGCTGAATATCACCAGCGCCACGGCAGGCTCCGGCTTTATTGTTGGCAATCTGGCGGTGGGCAATGCGGTTGCGGTTTCGGCCCCGATCGCCCAGAACGGCACGTACACCGGCTATAGCGTGGTGCGGAACTTTGGAACCAATGATCGGAACACCAATGTGCAGTTCCTTGGTGGCACCGCCAGTACATCCACCACTCTAGCCGTGCAATTCGCCGACGCCCCGACTTCCAACACCAGCGTGGTCAGCGACATTGCCAACATCAGTGGAACCAACAGCGATACCTATGTGGTGCAGATGAATTATAATCCTGGCATCATTACCAACGGCACGAACAGCCCGGTATTGGCGTGGGAGGGTAGCAGCGGATTTATTGCCGCGGTTTTGGGCAACACTTCCGGAACTCCCAACGAGGTCGGCGGAGCATATAACCCCGCCACTGACTTTACGGCGGGAACCTACGGTATTGATACCACCAACCATGAAGTCTGGGCGGTGCTGGATCACTCCGGATCCAGCATGGGCAATAGCATGGGTAATTTTGCCGTCATGCAACGGATACCCGGCGACGCCAATGGCGACGGGGTGGTGAATCTGTCTGATTTCGCGATACTTCGCAGCAATTTTGGCAAGACCGGTATGCAATGGGATCAGGGCGATTTCAGTTCCGATGGGACTGTGAATCTGACTGATTTTGCGCTTTTACGAAGCAACTTCGGCAAGACGACTCTTTCCCCGGCTGCGACATCTTCGGTACCCGAACCGGCCACGCTGGCATTGCTGACATTGGGCGGATTGGGGCTGCTGGCGCGGCGGCGAAGGAAAGTAAAAAGTTGAGGGTATAATCTGGCGGCGCTGCGGGCCTGGAGAAATACAACGCGCGAGGGCAATGGCGACCGGTATTGACGCCGGTCGCTTATTTTTTTGCGCAGTTGGTGGGAACATGCCAACTATCAGGACTTGATCCGGACGAACCGGAATGGACGACGACTTTGTCGCGCTGCGTTGACCGCAGAATTTACGCGACGTAGCATCGTTCGCGTTTTGGTTGAGGCAACCATGGAAGATCACCCATCCTGGCAGGCGCTGGCCGGAAAGTTCATCGTATTGGATGGTCCGGACGGTTGTGGAAAAACCACTCAACTTGATCTGCTGGAGAAAAATTTTCGCGCCGGTGGCGCCGCCGTGTGCCGCGTGCGCGAGCCGGGCGGCACGCCCATCGGCGAACAAATCCGCGACTTGTTGCTTTCCTCGCGGGGAGAGGGCTTGCAGATGCGAACCGAAATGCTGCTCTACATGGCCAGCCGGGCGCAACTCGTGCAGGAGCGGATCAAGCCGGCTCTGGCGAGCGGTCAGACGGTTCTTGCCGATCGCTATACCAGCAGCACGCTGGCTTATCAGGGGTCCGGCGGCGGACTGCCGTGGAACGACATTCTCGCCGTGGCGCGGGCGGCGACGGAAAATATTCAGCCGGACTTGACCATCATCCTGGACTTGCCGGTGGACAAGGCCCTGGCGCGCCTGGGCAACGGCGGCAAGAACAGCAAAAACAAGAACCAGCCGCAGAGCGGTCTTTTTCACGACCGCATCGAGCAGCGGACGAAGAGTTACCACGAAAACGTGCGGCGGGGATTTTTACTGCAGGCCGAGCAATTCCCGGATCATTACCGCATCGTCCGGGCGCGTGGCGACCCGCAGGCCGTCGCCGCACGCGTCGCCGAAACAATCGTGGATTTTTTTCACCTGGTCCCGTGATGCGGCTCCAGCCGCGGCCCCAATCACGAGAGCCGTCAGTATAAGAGCCTATCTCATATAGATATGCTCTAAGGTATCCCGCCATGTTTATGCCGTTGCAAGTCATCCTGCTTGTGCTCATCGTCCTGATTTATCCGATCACTTCCGGGGCAAGCATCATCCGGCTTTCTCCGGCGGCTGTGTTGGCGATTGTTCTGCTGACCCATGGCCTGCCGGTTTTTTTAGCACGGCGGCGGACACGATTGACCCGAAGGCCAGCGGGATCGGAGAGCGGTTCCAGGGAGTCTGATTCCGCCGCGCGGGCGCAATTCCTGTTGCGGCTCGCTCGCCTGCGCAACATGGTCATTATGATCTTCGCCATCAATCTATGGCTGTTGGGCTTCGGCCGCCTGGTCTGGGTCGTCTGGCGATTGCACCGCTGGCCCCTTGTGGCGCAAGTGATCTGGCTTATACCGCCGGCTCTGAGCTGGTTGGGGATATGGAGCGTGGGTTATCGAATGCAGGCCCAGTTGCACGCGCAACGCGCGGCGGAGAATCCCCATATTCCATCGTACGACTATCCCTCCCGCCCGGCCTACCTGTGGATGCAGATGCGACATAACATCCTGCCGGCGCTGTTGCTCTTGGGAATGCAATCATTGATCAGCCTGGTTCTTGGCGGCTTCTGGGTCAGGAAGGCGGGTTATTGGGCTATTCCCTCAGGGTTGGCGATGGTTCTTTCCCTCATCATCTTTTTGCCCTGGGCACTGGTGCGAATCTGGGACACACGACCGCTGGAGCCGGGATCTACGCGGAAAGATTTTGAGGATATCGCCAAACGATGGCGTATCCGTTTTTCCGACATTCGTGTCTGGAACACGCACCACCTGGTTCCCAATGCCGCGATCATAAGTCCGGGGCGATGGTTTCGTTACTTTCTTCTTACCGATCTGCTGCTGGAAAATTTCAATCCTCGCGAACTCCGGGCGGTTTTCGCCCATGAGGTCGGCCATGCCCGGCACCGGCATGTACTCTGGTATTTTGCGGCGATCATCGCCATCCAATTATTTTGCGGTGATCTGGCCCAGAGTCTTACGATTCTCTGGCCAAACCAACAGAACCTCTGGACCGTTCTGGAGTACCTGTTGCTGATGGTATTTCTGGTCTGGGGCTTTTCCCGCATCAGCCGCCTGTGCGAACACCAGGCCGACTGGTTTGCCGTCCGCCATCTGGCGGAGGCGCCGGCGGCGTTCGGCGAATCCGGCGTTACTCCGCCCGAGACGATTCCTGGGGCGTTCGTCTGGCGATCTGTCGGAATGCCGGCGCAGCGGGAGGCTGCGGCGCCGGCCGCCGCCGGATTTTCAAATCCCGATGTCTATCCCGACAGCGGTCCCGATGGCCATCGGGACTGCCCACCGCTGCTGGCGGGAGCGCGAACGTTTTCCACCGCCCTGCTCCATCTGGCCGCGCTTGGCGAGATTCCAACGGACCGCACCGGCTGGATGCATCCAAGCATCCATGAGCGCGTAATGTTGCTCGGGCATCTGGCTCGATCACCAAGGGCGCAGCGGGACTTCCAGCGGCGGATTCGGCGATTGCATTGGCTGATCATCGCCGCGGGGTTGGTGGCGATTGGCTTGGCGGCGGCGTTGTGAGACCGCGGCGGAATCAACTGAGCAACAGTCTTGCCTCTCTCCGGCTCGTTCGTATAATCACGGTGGTTTGCTGGAGATTCCGTCGGTGAAATTCTTTGTTGAAAGTTCCCATAACGATCTAATTACGCTCCGGATACCCGGAACCAATTACCGCAACACGTTCAAATTCGCCGGCGCCGGCGGTCTGGCGCCAGGAGTGAAAGTATTCGGCGCCATTCATGTCCCGGCCCGCAAGGCCGAGGCTATCAGCGATGGCGGCAACTATGTCGAACCGCTTTTCGGCCGGCCGCAGCGCATGCAGGGACTGGTGCTGACCCAGGATCTACAAAAGAACGAACTGGTGGTACAGGTCGGCTACGAAGTGACAGTGCAATTACCCGCGGATCAAAATGTTTCGGAGTTTCCGGTTGGTTCGCGCGTCGGCTGGGACAACGCCGACTGGCCGATGTTCGAGGCCGAAACCCCGGCCTCTGCCGGGGGCAACGCGGGCGTAGCTCAATGGTAGAGCGCCAGCCTTCCAAGCTGGCTGTTGAGGGTTCGAGTCCCTTCGCCCGCTTTGTTAGAAAACATAGGCCAGACAAGCGTTTGCTTGATGTTCGGATGTTAAAAATAATGCCTTGAAAACCCCTTGAAAAACCGTATACTACGGTTTTTGGAAGACGCTGTAAGGGGGTTACACCATGGCAAGGAATCCAAACCGTGTTCCATCCTACTGCCACCACAAGGGCAGCAATCGGGGGGTTGTCACGATCAACGGCAGGGATATTTACCTGCCCGGCGAGTACAACGGAACTAAGAGCAGGCGGGCATACGAGCGGTTGATCGGCGAGTATCTTTCCGGTGGCCGCATGGTGGCGGGCGATCTCTCGCCGGCCACAATCGCCGAAGTGGTCAACGGCTACAGACTTCATTGCGCCGATTATTACCGAGCGAACGATGGCACGCTTTCTGATGAAGCCGATAACATCCGTTGCGCTCTCAAGCCGCTGGTCAAATTCTACGGAGATACCGCCGCCGTAGACTTCTCGCCCATCAGCCTGGAATCGCTCCGCAAGAAAATGATCGGCCTTGGCTGGAGCCGAACCTATATCAATTCGGCGGTAGGCCGTATGCGGCGCTGTTTCAAGTGGGCGGCCTCTCGGCAACTAATTCCGATCACCACCTGGCAGGCGCTTCAGACAATTGACGGGCTGCGGTATGGCCGATCAGGCGCACGGGAAACGGCGCCGGTCAAGCCGGTGGCGCAGCCTGATATTGATGCGACACTGCCCTATCTTAATCGGCACGTCCGCGCTATGGTGGTGGCGCAGTTGCTCTCTGGTTCGCGCGGCGGCGAGATATGCTCCATGAAGATCAGCCAGATTGATATGACCCGGCCTGTCTGGGAATACCGGCCCGCCAAGCACAAAACCTCCATCCACGGTCACCAGCGGGTAATTTACTTCGGTCCAAAGGCCCAGGCGTTGCTCCGACCTTTTCTGAAAGCCGATCCCAACGCTTTTGTGTTTTCGCCAAGGCTGGCCGATGAAGAGCGCCGGGCCGAATTGCACGCCCGGCGAAAAACTCCACTCTCGTGCGGAAATGTTCCGGGGTCCAACAAGCGCCGGATTCCCAAGAAAACGCCGGGCGACTGTTACACGAGTGATAGCTACGCGCAATCGGTTCGGTACGCCATCGCGGCGGCCAACGAGGCAAGAGCGGCGGCTATGGGGGTTGCGGTGGACAAGTTACCCGACGATTGCCGCGTGGCCGACTGGCATCCACACCAATTGCGGCACTCCGCGGCAACCCGGCTGCGGGAAGTGGCCGGTGTGGATGTCGCCCGTACCGCGATGGGGCACGCCAGCCTGGACGCGACGGAAATTTATGCCGAGCCGGCGCGCGAGAAAGCCATTGCAACGATGTTGAAAATTGGATGATGTTATGGTGTCCACGGGCAACCGGATTGATCCCCGGTTGAACAGCCCGCGCCGTCGAGCGTTACCTTTGGCGTTTTCGACGGTCGGGCTGGCCCGTAAAACAAAGGAACCAAAAATGAAAACTTCAATTACTACGCGAAGCACGATATCGCCCGCCAAGCCCGCGCCGGCTCCATCAATCAAGAGAGTTTCTGCGGACGATATGCCCAAAACGCCTGATGATTTTGCAAAAGTGTTCCGGCAACTGGCTTTGAGTTTCCAAGATTTTGAAACGCATACCGCCGGACGCACGCCGGAATCCCGGAGCGTTAGCTCCGACGCCCTTCATGGGGCGGCGGGCGAAATATTGAACGGAGCTGTTGCCGCCGGTCTATTGGGACGGTATCCCGGCCTCCCGCCATTGGCCGCGTTCCATTTTGGAACAGCATCTCATCCCGGCAAGGTTCCGCCGAATTACGTTCGATGTTCATGGAATTTTCTGGCGGAGGCGCGAATTGAAATTCAGGCGGAACGGGCGGAATATTTCCTGGGGAAGTCCGCCGCTGACGGCCCCCGGTACAGCGCGATATTTTCGGTGCTGGTGGATGAAATTTGCGCCGCAAGAGCCGACACAAATAAATCGGGTAAACCGGTCGAATTGAATGAATCGACATTGACGCTTCGACACGGCGACAAGCAAGAGCAGATTCTGCTTTCGGATTCACAGTTGGCGGCTGTTGCGCCGTTGGTCAAGGCAACCCCGGCGCGACTGAGTTTATCAAAATGGCGCGATCGGTCGGACAAGCAGGAACCGGATAAAATTCTCAAGGGACTGGCCGGTAAGCACCCGCTTTTGAATCGGTTCTTTCAAACGCCCAATGGCGTCAAAAACGCGGGTTATGGCTTGATCCCGCCCGAAAAATAAATCAGACAATAATCATACTATCCCCCCACTATTTACCCACTATTTTGTGCGCGCATACATATATACTCGCCTCCAGACATAGATGGAGACGCGCACATGACTACGCAGTTTGACGCCGCCCTGAAACCAGAAAAACTAATCCCCCTGAGGGATATCCCCGCGCTGGAGTGGCTGCCATCGCGGCGCGCTGGTGCGCGGCTGGCGCTCGCCACGGTCCACAGGTGGGCGATCCGGGGTGTGGGTGGTAGGCGACTCCGCACCGTCCGGGTGGGCGGGTGTCTATGTACGACCGAGTCGTGGCTCATGGACTTTTTCGCCGCCGGCGCGCCGGGCGCGGATACCTCGCCCACCTACACTCCGGCGCGCCGCCGGCGCGCCGCCGAAAAAGCGAAAACAGAGCTCGCGGCTGCGGGATTTTAGCCGCCGGCAAAAAAAAAGAAAAAAGCCCGGCAGGCTGGGAGGCGAGCCGGGCACAATCAGGAGTACGTCGTGTATTCTACATTTTTTCCGCCGCCGCGCCAAACGTCACATCCACGACCCATCGCCGCGCCCGAGCGGCAGAGGATCGTGCGGACCCACAGTCCACCCCGGACAGACATCGCCGACCCGGTACGAGTCCACCTCGCCGCCGCCGCGCGGCGCGAGCGGCTGCTGATCGGCGGACTCTCATGGCGCCTCATGCGGTCTGTATCGCCGGCCACGCTGGCGCAGGTGGACGACACCGTGCTCGGCGGGCGGGCGATCCACGATGACATCGCACGGCGCGCATATCGCGCCCTGCGCGGGCGCCCGCGCACGTGGGACGAGTACGTCGCCGCGATGCGCGGCGTCGCCAGTGCGGGCGACCTGGCCTCGTGGGCGTGGGACGCCGTATCCGCCGCCGGCGTCGAGGATGATGCCCGGCGAGTCCGCAGGGCGCACGACCGGCTGACGCGGGCGAGGCGGCACTACCGACTGGCGCTCGCCATACTGGAGACATCACGATGAGTATATACCTGGACGAGATGACGATCAGCCCCGAATTTCTGGGCGGCGGCAAGGCCAGAATCACACTGGCCAATGGCGACGGATTGCCGCACATTGACGAAGTTAATCTGTTCCGCGCCGCGGCCCGAAAAAAATTTATCGCCGATGCCCTTGCGCGCTTTCCGGCGCTGGAAACAGCTTGGCTTGTCGGGGAGATTGAAAGGATTGCACAGCAAGCCGCCGCGAAACCCGAAGAAAAGCCAACTGGGCGCGGCGATGTCATTCCGCCGCCGGATCGGCGGCAACTATACGAGGCGATGGGCGCCGACGTTCAGGCGGACGCGATGACCGTTTTGAAATCAGCGGAACTGTTGAAAACAATCCTTTCCGACATTGAATTAAGTGGAGTTACCGGCGAGCGGAAGTTGGCGGCCATGTTGTATTTGGTCGGCACGAGCCGCCTGCTTTGCAAGCCTGTATCGGCCATTATTCAGGGGCCTTCCACATCGGGAAAAAGTTACATTTTAGATTGCGTGTCCAAGCTCTTCCCGCCGGAAGCGGTTTTCGTTGCTACGTCAATCACGCCGAATGCTCTCTACTATTTGCCGGACGGATCGCTTTCTCATAAGTGGATAGTGGCCGGAGAGCGTTCGCGTGTGGAGGACGATGAGCGGGCGGAGGCGACGAGGGCGTTGCGCGAAATGCTTTCCGCTGGCGAAATCACAAAACTGTTGCCCGAAAAAAATAAGGATGGCGTGCTAGAAACGCGGACGGTGCATCAAACAGGCCCAATTGCCTTCACTGAAACGACCACGTTGCCCAAGCTGTTTGATGAAGATTCCAATAGGTGCGTTCTGCTTCAAACTGATGAGCGCGAGGATCAAACTCGGCGCATACTGACCGCCACGGTGGCCTCGCGGGCGGGCAACGTGGACATTGGCCCCATCATCCGGCGACATCACGCGATCCAGAGAGCTTTGGAGCAGATTCAAATTATCATACCATTCGCGGATACGCTGGCGCAGAAGTTTCCAACGGCTCGAACCGAGGCACGCCGGGCGTTCGGACACATGCTCTCGGTCATTGAATCCAGCGCCCTTCTCCATCAATTCCAGCGCCAGCGGCAGGACGGCAAGATCGTGGCGTCCCTACAGGATTATCAGCTTGCCCGGCGGCTGTTGGCCGACCCAATGTCCCGTCTTTTGGGGCGGGCCTTATCGCCGGCGGCGCAGCGGTTCCTTGACCGGCTTAAGCCGCGCGTGGCAGGCAGGGACACATTCACGACGCGCGACGCGGGGAAAGGCGAACCGGCCAGCGAGCAGGCAATACGGAGCTGGTTGCGTGAACTGTCCGACCTAGACCTTGTTGAAGTAGTCGAACCGCCCCACGGCCCGAAGGCTGCGGTCTGGCGCATGGTTTTGGAGGCCGAAAGCCCGGACGCCGGCTCCGTACTGCCAGACTTGGAGACCACATAATGTTCACTCGTGCATTTCCCGCTTTCGGCTTTTCGGCAAGCATTCTGCGCAATATCCATGCGGGAAAAAGCCGAAACAAGGCGTTTTTTTCGGCTACTTTCGGCTTTTCGCCTTTTGGGTTAGCCGAAAAGCCGAAACAAAGCCGAAAATTCGGGCTACTTTCGGCTTTTCCTCAATGTTCATGCGGGTTTTGTGCTTGTCGAAATAACAAAAGTGGAAAATCCACTATGGAGAAAAGTTATGCTTGACCTGGATGCCATCTTTGCTGATGACCCGTTGCCCATCTTGCCGGTTTTGCGGGCCAAAACGGCCCCGGCAGAGCCTACCCACGGGCCATCCGTCGCCAAGAAAGCGCCGCAAACGGCGGCTAATGAAGCCGTTTTAGGCGTCCCGAACCGGAATACGCCCTTAAACCGCCGCAATATCGCCTGGACGGCCCTGCTCAAAGTGGAACCGGACGCCGGTATCCGCCAAAGGGTATGGCGCGCCGCTGAGCAGCAAGAGCGCGACTGGGCCTTTCTGATCCGCGATCACGGCTACCCGGCGGGCTGGTTCCTCTTCGCCGGCGTAGACGCCTGGTTGCGCCAGCACAAGGCCAAGGGCATCGTCCTGGAGGGCTTCGCCGATGAAATTGCAAGTTGGTGTCTATGCGATGCGCCGATGGAGACATAATGTCCTTTTTTGCAACAACTTCGAAACGGGACATTCCTGGCGGGAACGCCCAACGAACTTTGAAGTTTCCGCCCGCGCCGCGCCCGGCCAAGCCGCCAAGGGCGCCGCCGGAACGCTGGATTTTTTCGTTCGAGCCTTTCGGGCCGGAAAACGTGCCGCCAGTGGTGCGTATCCGCAGGCTGTTGAAATTCGCTGGTCGGGTTTGTTGCTTGCGGGCCAAAATCCTTGCCGGGCCAGAGCCAGTGTTATCGCCTTCGATAAGGGTTCCACCGCCGGATTATGTTGCGGCTTGCGCGGCGCGACAATCAACACCAACGGCAACAATTCCACCGCCCGATTTTCCGGCGGCGGAGGCGGCACGAAAACCAACTTAAAGAGAGAGCAAATCATGGACGAAAAACCACAAACTGCCGACGATCCGCTGCTTCAAGCGATTCAAGAATGCTGGCCGCGCCTGCCGGCGGGAATCCGGGAGGCAATCGCCGCGATGACGGTTCATTGTGCTGACCGAAGCGACCAACCGGCGCGGAGGACACGGCATCGCGTGTACACGTCCGACCAGATTATGACACTGAAGGCGAAAATTACCGCAGTAGTTTCTGAAAGTCCAACACTGCCGCACCGGATGATCGCGGCGCGAATTGGAATCGCCCTGAGCACATATCGACATTTACGGTTGCACGTAACTGCCAACCAATTTTTGGCCGAGATCGCCGCTCCACGTAGCGCGACTCTGGGTTATGGCGGCCCGCGTGCTGGTGACGAAAACGATCAGGCCGAAAGCGAGAACGAAAACGGGTAATTGGACCGCTTTTGGCCACGCGGCGTGCGGAAACGCCAGCAAAAGCGCTGTTTTTGGCCGAGCTTTTGGCCGGTATTTGGCCATCGCCCCAATAAATGATCCGCGCCGCGTCCTCCAAGCGCGGTGAACGCACTGGCTGGGCCGCTGCTCGGAGGCGGCGGCTCGGCCGGCTTTATAAAAGATAAGAAAGGAATCTCATGGAAACCCAATCCCCGGCGGAACTTGAAGGCTTGAAAAATGATGAGCTGGTTTTGCTTTTCGATTCGCAAGGTCGCAGCCGCGCGCTGCCCGCATCCCGACTCTTGCCAGACCAGAAATTTGTCCGGCTTTCCCCGGAGCAGCAACGAGCTTATCGTTTGACTGGCGACGCCGATAGCGCCTCCACCGCGCGATACCAGGCGGCCGTGAAGAGCTATTATGCCGCCGTCTTGCGGCTGGGCGCCGATGAACAACTTTCCGACGGCGAGCTTGCCGAATTTCATCGCTCCGCGTACATATGTCAGCGCGAACATCCAGAACACCTCGCGCAAGATTTGGCTGAGGCCAAGAAAATTCTGGCCGCGCGGCAGTGGCTGGCGGAACACGAGAATGACGCGCGGGAAATTAAGAAAGTGGAGACGCAGATTCGCCAATACGAAGCACAATTGCAAGATTTTTTGGCGCAAATTCGTTCAAAGGCCGCGCCATATCACGAACGCCTCGCCAAGCTCATCGCAAACATACCCTACATGTGTGAGCAGCAGCGTCAATCCGCCGCCTGGGAACACTTTCTGGCCGGGCACGTGCAACCGCCCGAAGTGGAGCCGCGCGATCGGCGCTGGTGATGTTTTACCCGCGCACCACCACGGAAAGCTGACGAGAATATGGACGCAACGACGAAGAAACACGTTATGGACATCGCTATACATGAGAGCGGCCACGCGGTTGCCTGCTGGGCGCTCGGACACCGCGTCAAACGTATCGAGATGCGAATGATCGGCGATGCGGTACTGGGCATGACTTATCCGCGATTCCAGCCCGGTGCGAAACGCACCGACATCGTGAGTATCTATTTCGCCGGTGTTCAGGCGGTCAATCAATTCAGCCATTGGCGTTTACATGTATCTCTTTCCATATATGATGCACCGCGCCCTACACCAGCGCGGCTCAATCGCTCGATTCAGCGCTTTAAGTTTGATGAAATCGCCACCACTTCCGGCTCCGATTTTAGCGGGGACCTGGGGATGATCGAACATATATTGCGGGGTATGTCGGCGGTAAAGCGTGAGCATGTATTCAGCCGCGCCAGCGACAAGTGCCGGCGGTTGTTGGACAACAACGAGCATACGGTCCGCCGACTCGCCCAAGCCCTGCTGAATGAGGGCAGAATCATAGGCACGAATCTCAATCGTTTTCGTCGCGAAGTCGTTTCCAACCCGCTTGCCGGGAGATGATAAATAATTATGTTGATATATTTTAGTCTAGGTTCTTTGGCGGGTATAAAACTGAATGCGGTTAACGTGTCGCAAAATTCGAGTAAATGTTTCCCGATAAAAATAGGGATACAGGACGATACACCATGAAATTGAAACAATCCAGTTACATGACTTGGCAATCCATCGCCAAGGCCATCGGCATCAATCGACAGAATCTCCACAAGCACGCCACGCGGTATGGCTGGCCGCGTCCGCCCTGGACGACGCGGCAGGTGGCGGATGCCTTTAAGCAGATTGAGGCCGCCCGCGCCGCCGCACCCAATGATTCCGCCACATCGTCCGGCAACGTGGCTGTCCTGATGATCAGGGGTAAGCTCAAACTTCTCGGCGAGCGCATCAAAAAACTGGAGACGGAAAACAGAGTGAGAACAGGCCGACTGGTTCCCCGCGCGGAAATGATTCAAGCCCGGCTGGAGATCGTCCAGGCTTTCAAGAGCGCCTGGGACACTTTGGATAGCCGCGCGTATGAACTGGTCGGGCTGGATGAGGAGAATATTTCCCGGACGATCCAGGGCTGGGCGAACGAGTTTTACGAGGCGATTGAAAATGCCCAAGGAAAAAAAATCGAAGCTGGAACAACTGCCGATCAACCGGCTGCATCTTGATCCCCGGAATGCCCGGCGGCATCCGGAACGCAACCTTCACGCCATCAAAACGAGTCTGTTACGCTTCGGCCAGCAGAAACCCATCGTGGTGGACGCCCAAAATATTGTCGTCGCCGGCAATGGCACGCTGGCGGCGGCCAAGGAACTCGGCTGGAAAACCATCGGCGCCATTCGCACCTCGCTGACCGGGCTGGAGAGAACGGCCTATGCGATTGCCGACAATCGTTCCGCCGAGTTGGCGGAATGGGACGTTGAAAATCTGGAGGCGGCATTGGCCGGCTTTGATGCTGATCTTCGCGCGGTGGTTGATATTTCCGATGCGGAAATACAAGAACTTTTTGCGCTGCCGGAGGAACTGGGCGACGGATACGGCGGGGATGATTCCATCGGTGAAGATCATTCCGGCGCACTGGCCGAATCTTTCGGTGCGCCGCCGTTTACGGTTCTGGACGCCCGCGCCGGTTGGTGGCAGCGCCGCAAACAGGCATGGGTCGCCCTGGGCATCCAGTCCGAGCTTGGGCGGGGCGATAACGCGCTAGATTACAGCGCCACGGCGGCAAGCTTTGGGTTCAATCGCCGGGGTTTGATGATGCACGGCCAAGGGTCGCTTAACCGCATCATGGGAAGTAGCCATAACCGGCTTGCCCCTGGCGGCACTGGGCGCAACACTTGCTGGCGCG